>NZ_JACADQ010000179.1 GCF_016106015.1 Neoroseomonas rubea | reverse complement strand
TTCAGACGAAAGTCTTCCGGATCACGAAACTGCTAGCGCAGCAGGCGGTCGCCGGCGGCGGCGCGTTCGGCCGGCACCGCTTCGGTGCGGCCATCGGGCAGCAGCCGCTGGATGGTGCCTTCCTGCAGCGCAAGCAGTTCCGCGACCGACTGCCGCGCGCGCCGCCGCGCGCCGCGATCCAGCACGCGCCCGGCCAGCAGCAGCGCGAGCAGCGCGGTCGCGCCGTCGAAATAGGTGTAGGGGCCGTTGAACACCGTCTCGGACAGCGACATCAGGGCGGTCGCGAGCACGCCGAGCGAGACGGCCATGTCCATGCTCGGCCGGCCCGCGCGCAGCGCCGCCCAGGCGGAGCGGTAGAAGGGCATGCCCGCGATCAGCACGACCGGCATGCCGATCAGCGCCGCGAGCCAATGCAGCCCGTGCCGCAGCGCCGGGCCCATGTCCGTGCCCACCCAGACGGCGACCGAGACGAGCATCACGTTCATCGAGCCGAAGGCCGCGATGCCGAGCGCACGCGTCAATTCGCGCCCTTCGGCATCCTCGGTCGCACGCAGGCAGGCGGGGGAGAAGGGCGCAGCGCGGAAGCCGAGGCGCGCGAGCAGCGCGGCGATGTCGTTCGCCCGCGCCGCATCGCCACGCCAGGTGACGGTGAGCCGCCGCGCCGACAGCGAGGCGCGGGCGGAGAGGATGTCGGGCTCGCGCGCCAGCGCCTGCTCGACCAACCAGACGCAGGCGCCGCAGGTCAGTCCCGCGACGACGAGTTCCAGCCGCTGCACGCCGTCGCGCTCGGCCGACGCGAAGGGTGCAAGGTCGATGCCCGCGACGGCGGCCTCGGGGCGCAGCGTGCCCGCCTCCGTCTCCCGCCGCGCATAGAAGGCGGCAAGGCCGAGCCCGGCGACGAGCGCGTGAGCGCCTTCGCAGCCCGTGCAGCAGAAGCGCTCCTGCCCGGGCGCGAGCGCCGCGCCGCAATGCGCGCAGGCAGCGGCCGAGAGCGCTTCGCTGGCGACGGGACGGGCGCGGTCGATCAGGCTCACGGCACGATCACGCGGCGGCGGATGTCGAAGGCGGTCTCATTCGGGCCGAACAGGGTCAGCCGCACGTCCCACTGGCCGCGCTGCGGCGGGGCGGCCTCGGCGGCCCAGCGCCCGCCGCCGGTCGGCACGAAGGCGAGCGGGATCTCGGTGCCTTCGAGGGGGCGGAGCAGAACGCCCTCGACGCGCCCGGGGACGGGCCGGCCCTCGCGATCCGTCGCGACGAGGCTCAGGCGCCCGCCTTCCAGCGCGACCTCGGCCTTCCAGCCGAGCGCATCCTGCCGCGCGGCTTCCACCAGGACATGGTCGTAGCTGCGCCCGCGTTCGTAGGAGCGCGGGACGGTCACGCCGGTGAAGGTCGTGATCGCGAAATACACCAGCACCCCGTTGACCAGGATGACGAGCGCCATCGCCCCGGCGAAGGCCCAGGGAATCCAGCGGCCGCGGGAAGGATCGTGCATGGTCGCGCTCATGGCCTCGGTCCCACGAAGGTGCTCGACTGGCTTGCCGCCACGCGGCCGTCAGGCTCGAGCAGGCGGAAGGTGACCGACGTGGATTCCGCCAGCCGCGCACCCGGCGGCACGGTGATCAGCACGCGGTACTGGGAGATGCCGTCGGCGCGGCGGGACAGCAGCGGCCGTCCCTGTGCGTCATGGTCGGCATCCTGCACGGACAGGCGGAAGCCCTCCGGCGCCTGCAGCGACAGGACGAGCGGCGCGTCCTCCCGCCGCTTGTTCACGATCTTGACGGTGTAGCCGTTGCGGATACCGCCATCCGACAGCCGGACGAACAGCGGCGCGCGGTCGCGCAGCACCGTCACGTCGAGCGTCGAGCGCAGCAGGAAGGCCAGCAGCATGGCGAGCGAGACGACGACGAGCGCGGCGGCGTACATGACGGTGCGCGGCCGGACGAAGCGCGGCATGTGGCGCGCCTTCATCCCGCAGGCCTGGCGTTCCGCGCCGGGCGCCATGCTGGCGACGGCGGCCTCGCTGGCGGCCAGGTTCTTCAGCGTCTCGAAGGCGATCAGCCCCTTGGGCCGGCCGAGCTTGCCCATCACGCTGTCGCAGGCATCGATGCACAGGCCGCAGCCGATGCATTCCAGCTGCTGCCCGTCGCGGATGTCGATCCCCGTCGGGCAGACATGGACGCAGGCGTAGCAGTCGACGCAGTCGCCGACATTCTCGGCCTTCGCTTTGCCGCGCGGTTCGCCGCGCCAGTCGCGATAGGTCACGACGAGCGAGTTCTCGTCCAGCATCGCCGCCTGGAAGCGCGGCCAGGGGCACATGTAGGTGCAGACCTGTTCCCGCGCCCAGCCCGCAAGCAGGTAGGTGAAGCCTGCGAAGAGCGCGAAGAAGAAGTAGATGTTCAGCGTGGCCGCGCCGGTCAGGATCTCCATCGTCACTGTCGGCGCGTCGTTGAAGTACATCACCCACGCACCGCCCGTGGCCGCCGCGATCAGCAACCACACAGCATGCGTCAGCCCCTTGCGGGTCCAGTAATTCGCGTTCTTCGGCCCCTGGTCGAGCTTCATCCGCGCGTTGCGGTCGCCCTGGATCCAGCGTTCCACCCACATGAACAGGTCGGTCCAGACCGTCTGCGGGCAGGTGAAGCCGCACCACAACCGCCCGAACAGGGAGGAGACGGCGAACAGCGCGAAGGCGCCGAGGATCAGCGCCCCGGTGAGGAAGTAGATCTCCTGCGGCCAGATCTCGATCCAGAAGAAGAACAGCCGGGCATTGGTGATGTCGACCAGCACCGCCTGGTCGGGCATCCCCGCGCCGCGGTCCCAGCGCAGCCAGGGCACGACGTAGTAGAGGGCGAGGCAGAGGCCGAGCACGGCCCACTTGACCGAGCGGACGAGGCCGAAGACGCGCTTCGGATAGACCTTCTGCCGCGCCGCGTAGAGCGACTGCGGCGCGGCGGAGACCGGCGCGTCGGCCGGCCGGTCCCCTTTCGCGCGGTGCGGAGCCTCGACGGTGCCCATGGCTGCCTCGCTTGCCCCGGCCTCAGTTGGTGCGGCCGAGGGACTGCACGTAGACGGTCAGCATGTTGATGGTCGCGGCATCGAGCCGCCCCTGCCAGGACGGCATCACGCCGGCCCGCGGGTTGCGGATCATCGCGACGACCTCCGGCTTGCTCGCGCCGTACAGCCAGATCTGGTCGTTCAGGCGCGGGGCGCCGAACTCCCGGTTCCCTTCCCCGCGTTCGCCGTGGCAGGAGGCGCATTGCTCGGCATAGAGCGCAGCACCCCGCCCGGCCGCCGCCTGGTCCGTCGCGCGGTTGGTCAGCGACAGGACATGTTCGGCCACGTCGTTGATCTGCGCGGCCGTCAGCAGGTTGTCTGCACCGAAGCGCGGCATCTGGCTCTGCCGCTGGTCGTCGCTCTCGTTCGCGCGGATGCCGTGGCGGATGGTGTGCTGGATCTCCTCCAGGCTGCCGCCCCAGATCCAGTCGTCATCCGCGAGCGAGGGGTAGCCGCCCGTCGCGCCCTGCCCGCCCGCGCCGTGGCAGGCGGCGCAGTTGTTGGCGAAGGCGACCCGCCCGCCAGCGAGCGCGAAGGCGCGCATCTCGTCGTTCTCGAGGATCTGCGCCGGCGTCGCCTCCCGCAGCCGCGCCATCATCGGCGCGTTGCGTTCCTGCGCGGCGCGCACTTCCTCCACGATCGCCTCCCGCGCGATCCAGCCCGAGGTGCCGCGCCAGCCGGGCACGGAAGGGTAGATGATCACGAAAACTAGGCCCCAGACGATCGTCGCGTAGAAGGTCCAGAGCCACCATTTCGGCAGCGGGGTGTTGAGTTCCTTGAGCCCGTCCCATTCGTGCCCGGTGGTGTCCTGGCCCGAGAGGGTGTCCTTCTCGATCTTGGTCGGCATCCTGGGATGCTCCTCAGCTTCTCGGCCGCGCGATGTCGTCGCGCAGCGGAATATCGGCCTGGGATTCGAAGTGCTGCTTCTTCGACGGGCGCAGGACGAACCACAGCATCCCGAGGAAGAGGACGAAGAACCACACGACCCAGAGGGTGCGGATCAGCGGCAGCTGGGAGGTCAGGGCTTCCACCGCCGCCTCCTCAAGGCTGGCGCAGCTGCGCGGGCGTCACGTCGCGGAAATCGACGAGCGTGCCGAGCATCTGCAGATAGGCCACGAGCGCATCCATCTCCGTCACCACCGCGGGGTTGCCGTCGAAGGCCGCCTGGCGGGCGCGGGCGTAGCGGCCCTGGAAGGGGGCCGCATCCGCGTCCGGCGTCGCCTGCGCACGAAGGTCCGCGACCGCGTTGGCGATCATCTCGTCCGTGTAGGGCACGCCCACCGCGCGCAGCGCGCGCATCCGCGCCTGCACGTCCGAGACGTCAAGCGGACGATCCAGGAAGGCGTAGGGCGGCATGATCGAGGCCGGCACCAGCGCCCGCGGGGAACGCAGATGCGCCGCCTGCCAGTCATCCGAGTAGCGGCCGCCGACGCGCGCAAGGTCGGGCCCCGTGCGCTTGCTGCCCCACTGGAACGGATGGTCGTACATGCTTTCCGCCGCCAGGCTGAAATGCCCGTAGCGTTCCAGCTCGTCGCGGAAGGGGCGGATCATCTGGGAATGGCAGTTGTAGCAGCCTTCCCGGATGTAGATGTCGCGCCCGCGCAGCTCGAGCGGGGTGTAGGGGCGCACGCCGGACACGCGCTCGATGGTCGTCTCCGCCGCGAACAGCGGGACGATCTGCGCGAGGCCGCCGATCGAGACCGTGATGAGCGTGAGCACGCCCATCAGGATCACGTTGCGCTCGATGATGCCGTGGTCGCGAAGCCAGGCGAACATGTGCGGGTCCTCCTTATTCGGCCGCGACGGCGATGGCGGAAGCGGCCGACGGTTCGGGCTCGGCGGCCTCGCTGTCGGTGACGGTCTTCCAGAGGTTGAAGGCCATGATCAGCGCGCCGCTCAGGTAGAGCACGCCGCCCAGCGCGCGGATCACGTAGTAGGGGTGCATCGCCTCCACCGTCTCCACGAAGGAGTACTGGAGGAAGCCGAGCTCATCGTACGCCCGCCACATGAGGCCCTGCATGATGCCCGAGACCCACATCGCGGTGATGTAGAAGACGATGCCAAGCGTCGCGAGCCAGAAGTGCCAGGCGATCAGCTTCTCGCTCCAGATCGCCTTCTTCCGCCACAGCACGGGGAACAGGTAGTACAGCGCGCCGAAGGTGATGAAGCCGACCCAGCCCATCGCGCCGGAATGCACGTGGCCGATCGTCCAGTCGGTGTAGTGCGACAGGCCGTTCACCGCGCGGATGGACATCACCGGCCCTTCGAAGGTCGACATGCCGTAGAAGCCGACGGCGGTGACCGAGAAGCGCAGCGCGGGGTTGGTGCGCAGCTTGTCCCACGCGCCCGAGAGCGTCATGAGCCCGTTGATCATGCCGCCCCAGGACGGCATCCAGAGCACGACCGAGAACACCATGCCGAGCACCTGCGCCCAGTCGGGCAGCGCGGTGTAGTGCAGGTGGTGCGGACCGGCCCAGATATAGAGGAAGATCAGCGTCCAGAAGTGCACGATGGACAGGCGGTAGGAATAGACCGGCCGGTTCGCCTGCTTCGGGATGAAGTAGTACATGATCCCGAGGAAGCCCGCGGTCAGGAAGAAGCCCACCGCATTGTGCCCGTACCACCACTGGATCATTGCCCCCTGCACGCCCGGGGGCGCGGCGTAGGAGGAGGAGGAGCCGAGGCTGACCGGGATCGAGATGTTGTTCCCGATATGCAGCAGCGCGACGGTGATGATGAAGGCGAGGAAGAACCAGTTCGCCACATAGATGTGCGGTTCCCGGCGCTTCATGATCGTGCCGCCGAACACCACCAGGTAGGCGACCCAGACGACCGTCAGCCAGAGGTCCACATACCATTCGGGCTCGGCGTATTCCTTGCCCTGGGTGATGCCGAGCACGTAGCCGAGTGCCGCCATGACGATGACGAACTGGTAGCCCCAGAAGAGGAACCAGCCGGCGTCGTCGCCGCCGAACAGCCGCGCATGGCAGGTGCGCTGCACGACGAACAGGCTGGTGCACAGCAGCGCGTTGCCGCCGAAGGCGAAGATCACCGCGCTCGTGTGCAACGGCCTCAGGCGCCCGAAGGTCGTCCATTCCAGGTCGAGGTTCAGCAGCGGGAAGGCCAGCTGCAGGGCAATGACGACGCCCACGAGGAACCCGACCACCCCCCAGAAGGCGGTGATCGCCGCGAAGGCGCGGATCGGTGCCTCGACATAGGCCACCTCCCCCGCCCTTGTCGCCTGCCCCGGAGCCAGGGCGGCGGTTGCCGTTGCTGCTGCCACGACCGATCTCTCCCACGACGGCCGCATGGCGGAGTCGCCATGCCTGCCACGCTCGGGAAGGAAGCGTTCCGATCCGTTTGCGTCCTTGATCCGGATCAATTCTCTCGCACTGCAACAGGCTAGGCTGCGATTCCGTCACGAAGGCTTCCGGGGGAACCGAGCCATGCCGAGCGAAGCGGACAGCGTCACGCGCCGGCCCGCCCTGATCCGCACCGTGCCGCCCGACCGGCCCTGGGCCTGGCTGACGGCGGGATGGCGCGACCTCATGGCCAATCCGCAGATCGGCTTCTTCTATGGCGGCGCGCTCACGCTCGCCGGATGGGTGCTGGGGCTGCTGCTGCTCTGGGCGCGCACCGCCTGGGCGATCCTGCCGGCCTCGGCGGGTTTCTTCATGGTCGCGCCCATCCTCGCCGCCGGGCTCTACGAGGCATCAAGATTGCGCGAGGAAGGCCAGCCGGTCACCTTCGCTGCCTGCCTCAAGGGCTTCACGCGCAATGCGGGGCAACTCGCCTTCATGGGCGTGGTGCTGCTGATCCTGCACCTGTTCTGGGTGCGCGTCGCGGCGCTGATCTTCATGCTGATGTTCGGCATCAACTTCGCCCCGGCGCTGGAGGACCTGCCGATGGCGATGCTGCGATCGCCGATGCTGCTGCCCTTCCTGGTCGTCGGCACGGCGGCGGGCGCGGTGCTCGCGGCTGGCGCCTTCGCGATCTCCGCGGTGTCGATCCCGATGCTGGTGGACAAGGACATCACGGCGATGGAGGCGATCACCGTCTCCTTGCGGGCGATCATCGCCAACCCGGCGGCGATGATCTTCTGGGCCGGGCTGATCGTGGTGTTCACCGCCATGGCGATGGTGCCCTTCTTCCTCGGCCTCGCGCTGGTCATCCCGCTGGTCGGGCACGCCACTTGGCATGCCTATCGCGACCTGGTGCGGTAGAGCAGATCGCATTCGGCTGGGATCAGCCGGATGCGTGAAGATGCGCGCAGAACGATGCCGGAGCGGTCTCCAGCCATCCGGAAACCGCTCTCGCCGTCAGGCCACCAGCCTGACCGCCATCGCGCCCAGCATCACCCCGTTCAGCGCGAACAGCGCCGCACCCGCGACGCGCAGGCCCGGCCCCGCGCGCCGGCCGAAGAAACGCCCGAGAAGTGCGACGCCGACCAGCGCCGGCACCGTCCCGGCGACGAAGGCCAGCATGGCGAGCGCCCCACCCAGCGCCGAGCCGGTCGCCGCCGCCGCTGCCAGCGCGCCATAGAGCAGCCCGCAGGGCAACGCGGAGAGCATCAGCCCGAGCGCCACGCCGCGCAGCCCGGTGGGTGCTGCGATCAGCGCGCCCATGCGGGATTCGATCCCGCGCGGCAGGCGCGGCGCGGGCAGGCGCGGCAGCATCGCCGCGATGCGCGCGCTCGCCTGCGCCAGCATCAGCAGCGCCGCGAGGGCGAGCAGCGCCGCCAGCAGGAAGCGCAGCCCGGTGCCGAGTGCCACCAGCCCCGCGAAGCCGCCGGCCAGCGCGCCGAGCAGCCC
>NZ_JACADQ010000178.1 GCF_016106015.1 Neoroseomonas rubea | reverse complement strand
CCCCGCCGCGGGCCTGCCCGGCGGGCCGCCCGGCGGCGGCCTGACGGGCGGTGGCGGCACCGGCGGCAACCTGACCGGTGGCGGTGGGCTGACCGGCGGGAACCTTGGCGGCGGCGGGGGCAACCTGACGGGCGGCGGCGTGGTCAAGCGCTGACGCGGCGGCCGCGTCGCATCTTGCGGCGCCGGCCGGCCGGCCTCATTTTCATCCGAGCACGGAACTTGCTGGACCGGCACCAGGCTTCCGCATCCCGCGGGGCCAGCCAACCCGGCCACGAGCGCCTGCACCCGTTCGCGGCCCGTCACCTCGGATGCGTTGCCCATGCCCCGTGCCTCGGCGCACCGCCTCGTCCTGCTCCTCGCCGCGCTTCTCGCGGGCGGGGCCGGCGCGCCGCATCCCGCCGATCCGCAGATCGGCTGGCAGGACGGCGCCTGGCCCGGCATCCGCCCCGCGCGCTTCGAGCGCCTGGCCAATGGCGGCATCGCGGTCCATGGGCGGGGGGAGGGCAGCTTCGTCTGGCGCTGGGAACGCCGCCCGGCCGAATGCCTGTTCTGGCGCTGGCGCGTCGACGAAGGCCCGCCGGCGACGCGGCTCGACCGGCGGGGCGGGGATGACCGCGCGCTTGCCATCACCATCGGCTTCGCCGCCTGGCCCGGCACCGTCAGCGCCTGGCAGCGCACCCAGCATGCGCTGGCGCAGAGCCAGGCCGGCGGCCGGCCGCTGCCGCGTTCCGCCATCACGCTCGTCTGGGGCGGGACGGGGGAGGAGCCTCAGGGCTTCGACAGCCCCTACATGGCGGGCCTCGGGCGCGTGTTCGTGCTGCGCGCCGCGACCGCGCCGCGCGGCGCCTGGTTCGAGGAACGGGTCGATCTCGGCGCGCTCTGGCGCCAGTCCTTCGGCGGCCCGCCGCCGCCGGTCGAGAAGATTGCCATCGCGACCGATGTCGACGACACCCGCGCCCGCATCGACGCGCGCGTCGAGGCAATCCGCTTCGGACCCTGCCCGCAGCGTTCGTGACATCCCTGTATGAACCGGCCGGGCCGATCGCCCGCGGCCAGGAAGGACCAAGCATGCCCGCCGTCACTCGCCAGGAATTCCGCGACGCCATGGCCCGGCTCGGCGCCGCGGTGAACATCGTGACCACGGACGGCCCGGCGGGCCTCGGCGGGCTGACGGTCAGCGCCGTCTGCTCGGTCACGGACGATCCGCCGACGCTGCTCGTCTGCCTCAACCGCGGCAGCCCGCAGAACCGGCTGTTCAAGGACAATGGCGTGCTCTGCGTGAACAGCCTCGCCCCGGGGCAGGAGGCGCTGTCGACGCGCTTCGCCGGCCGCAGCGCGGAAGCGGACATGCTCGAGCGCTTCTCCCATGCCAGCTGGGGCCTGCTGTCGACCGGTTCGCCGGTGCTGGACGGCGCCACCGTGTCCTTCGACTGCCGCATCGCGGAGGTGGTCGAGCGCGGCACGCACAGCGTCGTCTTCGCCGAAGTCGAGGCGGTCCGCCAGGGCGCGGCCTCCCGCGGGCTGATCTGGTTCAGCCGCGACTACCACCCGATCGGGGCGTGACGCCCCGCTGGCACGAATCCCGCATTCCACACGCCACCCATGTTGAGGACGCAAAGGCGCCGTAAAGCCTTGCGACTGTATCCTTCAGCGTGATCGCAACCAGGAGCGGGCCAATGGCCGAGGTCAGAGTCGAACTTCCGGACGATGTGGCGGAGGAGATCGCGCGGCGCGCCGCGGCCCTCGGCACCACCGCCGCGGAATGGGTGTCGGCGATGGTGCAGGATGTCGCCGCCGACCTGCCGGAAGAAACGGGCGAGGGGCCGGACAGCTGGATCGCGCGCTGAGCGCGGTTCACCACTCCCCGTAGAAGACCCCGGCCGCCTTGTGGCGGTCGGTGCGGAACTCGGCTTCCGCCCAGGTCAGCGTCGTGCGGCGCTTGAGCCCTGTGAACCAGGCGAGAAGCCGCTCGCGCATCGCATCCCGCACGCCCTCGAGCGCAGGGTCGGCGCCCCGGTCGTGGAATTCCTCCGGGTCGGCCACCAGGTCGAACAGCATCGGCCGCAGCCCATCCGTCCAATGCACGTATTTCCAGCGGTCGGTGCGTACCATCCAGGCATGATGCTGGCCGGTCGGCAGGCCGAGCCGCCGCCGCGCGCCGCGGAAGGTCCAGTCGAGTTCGCTGAACACCGCGTCGCGCCAGCCGGTCGCCTTGCCACGCGTGAGCGGCAGCAGCGAATGGCCCTCCATCAGATGCTCCGCGGCATCGAGCCCGAGCGCCTCGAGGATGGTCGGCACGACGTCGATCGCCTCGACGAAGCGCTGGTCGACCGTGCCGCGCGTCGCATCCGCATCGCCCGAGGGATCGAACAGGATCATCGGTACGCGTTGGATGCAGTCGTGGAACAGCTCCTTCTCGCCAAGCCAATGGTCGCCGAGATAGTCGCCATGGTCGGAGGTGAAGACGATGAGCGTGTCCTCCCATCGCCCGAGCCGCTCCAGCGTTTCCCACACCCGCCCCAGGTGATGGTCGAGCTGCGCGATGAGCCCCTGATAGGCCGGCCGGACGGTGGCGATGCAGTCGTCCTGCTGGAAGGCCTTCGCCACTTCCTCGTTCTGGAATTCGCGCAGCACCGGGTGGATGTCGTTGCCGCGCTCGGCCGCGTCGCGCGCGACGGGCAGGTACTGGTCGGCCGAATACATGGCGTGCCAGGGCGCGGGCGCGATGTAGGGCCAGTGCGGCTTCACGTACGACAGATGCAGCACCCAGGGCGCGTCCCCCTGCGCGGTGATGAACTCGATCGCGCGGTCGGTGGTGTAGGCGGTCTCGCTGTGCTCCTCCCGCACCCGGGCGGGCAGGCGGGCGTTGCGCATCTTCCAGCCGTTCAGCGTGTTCCCGGCCTCGTCCGTCACGGCGATGACGTAGTCGGTCCAGGGGTCGCGGCAGTCGTAGCCCTTGCCGCGGAGCCAGTCGGCATAGGCGCTGTCGCTCTCGGCGTGGTGGCCGTCGTGGCGATCGACCAGCGTGAACCAGCCTTCGCGCAGCAGAACGGCCAGTTCGTCCTGCCCGTCGAGCAGCAGGCGCTTCATGCCCCGCGCATCGGGCAGCATGTGCGTCTTGCCCGCCAGCGCCAGCCTCCGCCCGCTCTCGCGCAGGTGCCAGCCCAGCGTGACCTCCCCGACGGACAGCGGCACGCGGTTGTGCGTGGCGCCGTGGGAGGAGACGTAGCGCCCGGTATAGGCGCTCATGCGCGACGGCCCGCAGATGCCCGACTGCACATAGGCCTGCGCGAAGCGCACCCCGCGCGCGGCGAGGCGATCGATGTTCGGCGTCTTGAGGAACGGATGGCCCGCGCAGCCGAGGTGATCCCAGCGCAGCTGGTCGCACATGATGTAGAGCACGTTGCGGATGGTCATGCGCGGCCCCTGGCGTTCCCCCCGCGCAGCCTAGGGCGCCGCCCGAAAACGCAGAAGGCCCCGGGGGCGTTCCCCCCGGAGCCTTCCCATCGCGTGGCCGGTCGTGCGGCCCGCGAAACCCTGGTGACCTGCCGGTTCAGAGGCCGGCAGTGATCCGGGCCACGGGCGCGACTGCCCGAATGAAGCGATGAGACACCGGATCACCTCCTTTCGTTTGTTGACGGAGCGATGGTGCACCGCGATGCCCTCGCGATGCAACGTCTTCCCGCCGGCGCGTCACCGCATCCTCGCGGCCTCCTGGAAGCTCACGCGGCGGTAGCCGGCCGGCGCACGGAACTGCGCCTGGTCCTGCGGCGTGAAGGAGACCGACACGGCGCTGATGCGTATGGCGCCATCCTCGTCCTTCAACCGCAGGAGCACCCCCTCGGCGCTGATGCAGGCGGTCTGGTCGGGGATCCACTCCCCATCGCCCGAAGCGGGAGGCCGCCCGCGCGTCGGATGCGTCAAGCGCCATTCGGTGCAGCCCATACCGGCGACCGTGTCGGTGCCGAGCCTGCGCGCCCGCAAGGCGGGATTCCAGTATGCGCCTTCCACCGCCACGGGCGGATAGGCGACAAGGATGCGCTGCTGCGGCACGGCCATCTCGACCCGCCGCTCGCGCAGGGACAGCAGCATGAACCCGTCCGCCGCGCCTGCGGGGCGCGCCGCGGGCGGCCCCTCCCAGTTCACGGTGCGGAAGACCTGCGCCGCGGCCGAGAAGGCCGTCTCCTCCGTCCTGGGACCGCCCGTCGTCTCCCTTGCGTAGGTCACGACGACATCGCGCTGCGGGACCATGCGTGGCCGCTCCTGGGCGATGGCGGGTGCGGCTGCGAGGATCAGTCCAAGGGCGGGAACACACCACTTCATCAGGCGTCTCCTGTACGGCGGTCGCTGGCACCGGCAGGAGCCGAGGTACGGGGCGGAGCCAGCGCGGTGCGCTGGCTTACAAGGCGACGCAATCGGTGGCGCGGCTCCGGCGGCCCGGGCACGCATGGCCCGGGACCGCCGAAGCCCTCGGCGCGTCAGGAGATCTCGGCGTAGGAACCGTTGCGCCAGATGTAGAAGACGTAGTCCGGCACGGTGACGTCGCCCTTCTGGTCGAAGGAGATGTCGCCCAGCACCGAGGGCCACGGCCCCTGCGCCTTCAGCGCCGCGGCGAGCCGGCGCGGATCGACGCCGTTGGTCCGCTTCGCGGCTTCGGCGAAGATCTGGATCGCGGCGTAGGTGTACAGCACATAACCTTCCGGATCGACGTTGCGGGCGCGGAAGCGCGCGACCACCGCCGCCGCCGTCGGCCGCTTGCGCGGGTCGGAGGAGAAGGTCATCAGCGTGCCTTCGCCCGCCGGGCCCGAGATCTGCCAGAACTCGTTCGTCACCAGCGCGTCGCCGCCGATGAGCGTGACGTTCATCCCCTGTTCCTTGGCCTGGCGGATGATCAGCCCGCCTTCCGTGTGGTAGCCGCCGAGGTAGATGACATCGATGTTCGCCGCCTTCATGCGGCTGACCAGCGCGTTGTAGTCGCGCTCGCCGGGCGTGTAGGCGGCGTACATCGCCTCCTGCATCCCGCCCGCGTTCAGCGCCTTCTTGGTCTCGTCCGCCAGGCCCTTCCCGTAGGCCGAGTTGTCATGGAGGATCGCGACGCGCCGCTGGCGCATGTTCTGCAGGATGTAGCGCCCCGCCACTTGGCCCTGCTGGTCGTCGCGGCCGCAGACGCGGAAGGTGTTCCACTTGCCTTCGTCGGTGAAGCGCGGGTTGGTGGAAGCCGGCGACATCTGCAGCACGCCTTCCTCGGCATAGACGTCGCGCGCCGGGATCGAGGAGCCGGAGCAGAAATGCCCCGCGACGAAACTCACGCGCCGCCCGGCGAGCTGGTTCGCGACCGAGACCGCCTGGCGCGGATCGCAGGCATCGTCGCCGACCTCAAGCGCCAGCTGCCGGCCGAGCACGCCGCCCGCCGCGTTGATGTCAGTGACGGCCTGCGTCGCGCCTTCGCGCATCTGCGTGCCGAAGGCGGCGTACTGGCCGGTCATGGGCCCCGCGGTCGCGATGCGGATCGGGCCCGCGCCCTGAGCCAGCGCGCCGCGGCCGATCGCGAAGGTCGAGAGGCCGGCGCCGAGGATGAGCCTGCGTGTGGTCAGCATGCGCGTTCTGTCTCCCAGTTCGTTCGTGCGGCCGCCTGCGCGCCGGGATGGCGCGGCGGGCCGCGGACCGTCGGAGGTTAGAGCAGATCGCATGGGCCCCGCATCAGCCGTGTGCGTGCGGCGGCGCCGCACCGCGGCGCGCCGGCGCGTGACCCTGCGCACGTTCCGCGCGCCCCGCCGCGAACGGCTATGGATTGGCACGGCGGGGACTGTTACCGTGTCTCGTTGCCCAGCGCCTTGGAGTATTTTTGATGCGCGCCAAGCTCCGTCGCACCGTTGCCAGTGTCACCGCCGCCGCCATGCTCGCGGGCTGCGTCTCCACCCAGGCGTCCCGCATCGGCGTGGATGATGGGCGGGACGCCTGCCGCGCCCAGGTCGTCGCCCTCGACAGCACCGGCGACTTCTTCGGTGAGGACATCCTGCGCGGGGCCGCGATCGGCGCCGGCACTGGCGCGATCGCCGGCGGGCTGCTCGCCGCCGCCACCGGGCGGCGCGGCAGCGACATCCTGGCGGGTGCGGCGATCGGCGCCGTCGCGGGCGGGATCATCGGCGGCACCGCCGGCTACATCCAGGCACGCCAGCGCCAGGCGCAGGACCAGGCCGGGCTGATGATGGCCGTCGGCGGCGATCTGCGCGCCGAGAACGCGCAGCTCGACCGCACACAGCTCGCCTTCAACCAGCTGGTCGATTGCCGCGTGCTGCAGGCCCAGCGCATCCGCAACGATGTCCGCGGCGGGCGCCTCTCCCGCGACCAGGGACTCTCGCTGCTGTCCTACCAGCGCGACCTGATGCGCCGCGACGTCGCCCTCGCGCGCACGATCAACGAGAAGATCGGCACGCGCGGCGCCGAGTTCGACACGGCGATCGAGACCATCGCACCCGGCACCAAGCAGGCCGTCACCGGCGCGCGCGTCAGCCAGCCGCAGCCGGTCACGACGCGTGTCTCCGCCCCGATCCGCATCCGGCCGGAAGGCAATGCGCCGCAGATCGGCCAGCTCAACGCGCAGGAGCAGGTGACTGTCCGCCCGGCGGAAGGCAACTTCGCCCTCGTCGAGACCTCCTCGGGCGTGCGCGGCTACGTGCCTGCCTCGGCGGTCGGCGTGCGCGGCTTGGGCAGCCCGACGGCGGCGGTCGGCGGCGGGCGCGGCCAGGATGGCGAGTTCCGCCAGCTCGCCGCGACCAACATCGCCCGGCGCGACAACTTCGCCGAGAGCGTGCAGAACGCCGACCGGCTGGCCCAGGGCCAGGGCTTCGAGCTGGCGGGCTGATCGGCGATGCGCAAGGCTGAGGGGGCGCCGCCTCCTCAGACTCGCCTGCGCCGGCGCTCACCCTGGCGCCAGCTGGCCGCGGGCATCGCCATCGCGCTGACGGCGGGGATCGCCTTCGCGCAGGCGCCGCCGGCCGAGCCGCCGCAACAGCCCTTCCTGCGCATCGAGGCCGAGGCGCACATCGCCAACGTTGCGCGCCTCGCCACCGACGCGGCCGGCACCACCCTCGCCACGGTGTCGGACGACAAGACCGTCCGCATCTGGAACCTCCCGGAAGGCTCCCAGCGCCTGGTGATCCGCCCGCCGATCGGGCCCGGTCCGGAAGGGGAACTCTACGCCGCCGCACTCTCCCCGGACGGGGCGCGGCTTGTGGTCGGCGGCTTCACGGCGCGCAGCTGGGACAATTCGTTCGGCCTCTACATCTACGACGCCCGCACAGGGCGCCTGTTCGCGCGGCTGATGGGGCTCGACGCGCCGGCCAACCACATCGCCTTCTCCCCCGACGGGCGGCGGATCGCGGCGGGTCTCTCCGGCCGGGCGGGCGTGAAGGTGTGGGACGCGACGAATGGCCGCGTGCTGTTCGAGGATCGCGGCTTCACCGGCCCCGTCCGCATGGTTGCCTTCGACCGCGCCGGGCGGCTCGCCGCGAGTGCCGCGGATGGCACGGTGCGGCTCTATGGCGCCGACCACCGGCAGGTCGCCAACCGCGTGCCGGTGCAGGGCGGGCGACCCTTCGGCATCGCCTTCTCCCCCGAGGGCGCGCTGCTTGCCGTTGGCTTCGAGAACCGGCTGCGCGTGGAAATTCTCTCGGCGACGGACCTGCGCACCGTCATGGCCCCGGACGTGACGGGGCTGACCGGGGAGGGGCTGCCGGCCGTCACCTGGGCGCATGACGGGCAGGGCGGCGTGCAACTCCATGCCGCGGGCTATGCGCGGCATGCGCGCGGCGGGCCGGTCGGCCCCGCACCGGCGGTGCCGCAGGGCGGTGCGACCTCCCGCGCGCCCGCCACGCCGACGCAGGGCGGGCGGGGGATCAATG
>NZ_JACADQ010000177.1 GCF_016106015.1 Neoroseomonas rubea | reverse complement strand
CCCTCCCTTCTTCGTCTGTTGGGGACTGGTCCCCAAGGTCGCAAAGAAGGTTGAGGGGGGTTCGGGGGGAGAAGTTCTCTTCTCCCCCGCTACGCCATTCCCCCATTGATCGATACCGTCTGCCCCGTGATGTACCCCGCGCGCTCCGAGCAGAGGAACGCGACAAGGTCCGCCACCTCCTCCACCCGCCCGAGCCGTCGCGCCGGCACCATCTCCTTCACCCGTTCGGGTGGCACCGCGGCGCTGATGGCCGGGCTGTCGATCAGCCCTGGCGCGACCGCGTTCACCGTCACGCCGCGTGGCGCGCATTCAAGCGAGAGCGCGCGCACCGCGCCGATCAACCCCGCCTTGGCAGCCGCGTAGTTCGCCTGGCCACGATTGCCCATGATGGCCGAGACCGAGGACATGGCGACGATCCGGCCATGGCGCGTGCCCATCATCGGTAGCAGCAGCGGCCGCGCCACGTGGAAGAAGCCGTCGAGCGAGACGGCGATGACGCGGCGCCACTGCGCCTCGGTCATCGCCGCCATCGGCACGTCGTCATGGGCGCCTGCATTGTGCACCAGCACCTGGATGGGCCCGGCCTCGAGCAGCGCCTCGCAGGCGGTGCGCGTCGCATCGTGGTCGGCGATATCGAAGACGGTGTGCGTTCCGCCGATTTCGTTGGCCAGCGCCTCGGCCGCGGGCGCGCTGCTGTGCGCATGGACGATCACGGCGCAGCCCTCGCGTGCGAGCGCGCGGCTGATCGCGGCGCCGATCGGGCTGGCGCCGCCAGTGACGAGCGCCCGCTTCACGCCGTGCAGACCAGGGCGGGCGGTGCGGCGTGGGCGGAAAGGTCGCGGATCGTGGCGCCGGGTCCGCACAGCGCGCAGCCCGGGTCGCGCTTCAGCCGCACGGTCCGGAACCGCGCATCGAGCGCGTCCCAGATCAGCAGACGCCCGCGCAACGGGTCGCCGATCCCGAGGATCAGCTTCAGCACCTCGGTCGCCTGCAGCGTCCCCATCACGCCCGTGACGGCGCCGAGCACGCCCGCTTCGGAACAGGTCGGCACGAGGCCCGGCGGCGGCGGTTCCGGATGCAGGCAGCGATGGCAGGGATGCACGCCGTCATGCCCGGCGAAGATCGAGAGCTGGCCTTCGAAGCGCAGGACCGCGGCACTGACCAGCGGCCGACCGAGCAGGTGGCAGGCATCGCCGAGCAGGAAGCGCGTGGCGAAGTTGTCGGTGCCGTCGCAGACCAGATCGTAGCGCGGGATCAGCTCCTGCGCCGCCGCGGCGTCCATCCGCCGTGCATGGATTTCGACGCGCACGCCCGGGTTCAGCGCGGCCAGCGTCTCCGCCGCACTTTCGGCCTTGTTCCGCCCGATACGCGCGGTGCTGTGCGCCACCTGGCGCTGGAGGTTCGAGAGTTCCAGCGTGTCGTCATCGACCAGGCCGATCGTGCCGACGCCCGCTGCGGCGAGATACAGGGCGAGCGGCGAGCCGAGCCCGCCGGCCCCGATGATGAGCACGCGCGCGGCGCGCAGCTTTGCCTGGCCTGTCGCGCCCACCTCCTGCAGCAGGATGTGGCGGGAATAGCGGTGCAGTTCCGCCTCGGTGAAGTCGAGATCCATGGCGGCGATATGGGCGCGGGGCGCGGGGGGGCGCAAGCATGTGCTTGCGTGGCTTCTAACGAAGGCGTGAAGTCGCCGGATGGATGGGGAGGATCTGATCCGCCGCCTTGCCGTGGCGCTCGCGATCGGCCTGCTGGTCGGGGCCGAACGCCATTGGCGGGAGCGGGAAGAGGCGCCGGGCCGCCGCACCGCCGGCGTACGCACCTTTGCCCTGGTGGGTCTTTCGGGCGGGATCGTCGCTGCGCTCGCGGCGGGCGCCGGGCCGCTTGGCGGCGCGGTGCTGATGGCCGGCGGGCTGCTGGCGCTGGTGGCCGCGCTGCTGCCCTTCGCGCTGCGGGAAGCGGATGCGGAAGGCCGGTTCAGCGCCACGACCCTGGTCGCCGCGATCGGCACCTATGCGCTCGGCGCGCTTGCCGTCTCCGGCCAGATGTCGGCGGCCGGCGCGGCGGCCGTGGCGATGACGGCGGTGCTGGCGGCGCGCGACAGCCTTCACGGGCTGATGGCGCGCATCACCTGGGCGGAGCTGCGCTCGGCGATCCTGCTGTTGTCCATGACTCTGGTCGCGCTGCCGCTCGTGCCGGATGCGCCGGTGCCCTGGCTTCTCGGCGTCAATCCACACAAGGTCTGGATGCTTGCGATCCTGCTCGCGGGCATTTCCTACCTCGGCTACCTCGCTGTGAAGCTCGGGGGGGAGCATCGCGGACTGTTGCTCGCCGGTGCCGCAGGCGGGCTCGTGACCTCCACCGCCGTGACGCTCGCCAACGCGGCGGCGGCGGCCCGAGGCGGGCCGGCACGAGGACTCGCCGCGGGGGCGCTCATGGCCGGGGCCGTTTCCTGTGCTCGGACCGCTGTGCTGGCGCTGATGATCGCACCCGAGACGGGGCACACGCTGTGGCCGGCGCTGCTGGCCGCCGCGCTCGCGATGGCGGGCGTCGCGCTGCTGCTGGCGCTGCGGCGCGGCGGCGTCGCGGATGGGCCGTCCTCACCCGGCAATCCGTTCGAAATCGGCGCGGTGCTGCGCATGGCGCTGCTGCTCGCGGGCGTCGGGACCGCAGCGAAGTTTGGCGCGGAGAAGCTGGGCGGCGCGGCGGTCGTGGTCATCGCCGCCGTCACCGGGCTGACGGATGTGGACGCCATCACGCTGTCCGTGCCGCTGCTGGCGCCGCACGTGATAAGCGCCGAGCTCGCCGCCCAGGCGGTCGCGGTGGCGGTGGCGAGCAACATACTCGCCAAGGCAGCCTATGGGCTCGCGCTTGGCGGCGGGCGCTACGGCGCGCTGTTCGGCGGCGGCTCGCTGCTCGGCCTCGCGGCCGGGGCGGCGGCGCTGCTGCTTCTGCCCTCGGGCTGACCCGCGGCTACTCGGCGGCGAGCTTCGCCGGCAGGCGGAATGTCACGTCCTCGATGATCCCGGGCAGGGCTTCCACGGACGTCGCGCCGAGGGCCTTCAGCCGCCCGACCAGCTCCTCAACAAGCCGCTCGGGCGCGGAGGCGCCTGCGGTGACGCCCACCGCCTGCGCGCCATCCAGCCAGGCCGGGTCGAGCACGCTGGCATCCGCGATCAGGTAGGCGCGGGCACCGCACTCCGCCGCGATCTCACGCAGGCGGTTGGAGTTGGAGGAATTCGCGGCGCCGACCACCAGCACGACCTCCGCGATGCGGGCGAGCTCTCGCACCGCGGTCTGCCTGTTCTGGGTCGCGTAGCAGATGTCGCGCGTATCGGGCCCCGTCACGTCGTCGAAGCGGGCGCGGATCGCGGCGATCACGTGCTTCGTGTCGTCGACCGACAGCGTCGTCTGGGTGATGAAGGAGACGGGGCGGTCGCGCGGAATGGGCAGCGCCTCGACCTCCGCCGCGTCGGCGACCAGGTGCACCTCCGCGTCGATCTGGCCCATGGTGCCGATCACCTCTGGATGCCCGGCATGGCCCACCAGGATCACGGTGCGGCCCTGGGCCGCGTACCGCCGGCCTTCATTGTGGACCTTGGTCACGAGCGGGCAGGTGGCGTCGAGCACGTCGAGCCGCCGGAGCGCCGCCTCCCCCTCCACCTTCCGCGCCACGCCATGGGCGGAGAAGACGGCGACGGCGCCTTCGGGGATCTCATCCACCTCCTTGACGAATACGGCGCCGCGGGCGCGGAGGTCTTCCACCACATGGCGGTTGTGGACGATCTCGTGCCGCACGTAGACAGGCGGGCCGAAGCGTTCGAGCGCCTGCTCGACGATGTCCACCGCGCGCACCACGCCTGCGCAGAATCCGCGCGGCTGAGCCAGAACCACCCGCATGCCTGTCCTTCCCGGCTTCCTTGCCGGGCAGGATTTGACGTGCGGGCCGCGATTGCAACGGTTTTCGCGTAACGGGGCCTACCAGCCGTTCACACGGTCCCAGACCGCGAGCACCTCCCGCCCGCCATCGACCACATGGTAGCGGTCATGCGCCGCGACGGTCAGGCAGGTGTGGTTGGGCGCGATGCGCACCAGCGCGCCGACCGGCAGGCGGTCGAGGGGCAGCGGGCCGTCGCCGCGCACCTCCCCATGCTCCTGGTGCGTGCGGGCGACGATCGCATCCCCGAACGAAGGTCGGCCATCTAGGTCGAGCATCAGGCCGAATCCATAGTCCTTCGGCGCCTTTTCCGTGCTGCGGTCCTTCGACAGCGCGATGGCCCCGGCATCGACCAGCACCGCGTTGCGATCCGGCTTGCGGCCGGTGACGGCGGTCAGCACGGTGACGGCGATGTCCTCCATCCCATGCGTGCCGATCTGCGCCTGGAACAGGTCGCCGAACATGTAGACCCCGGCGCGTACGTCCGTAACGCCGCCCATGTCGCGCCCGTAAAGCGCGGTGGGAGAGGAGCCGAGCGAGACGACATCGACAGCGATACCCATGCCGCGCAGCCGGTCCGCGGCGAGCACCGCGCCGCGATGCTCGGCTTCCGCCACGCGCTCCATGCCTTCTGTGCTGCGCTCGGCGTAGGAATGCCCGGCATGGGTCATGACGCCGGCGCAGCGCACGCCTAGCCGTCCGGCGATCTCGCCCAGCAGGTTGCCGTCCTGGGTCACGCCGCCGCGGCCCTCGCCGCAATCGACTTCCACCAGCGTGCGCAGCGGACCCGGATGCGCCGCGATGGCGGCGGCGACGTCGGGATCGTCCGTGATGACCTTCACATCCGCGCCCTGCGCGTTCAGCGCCGCGACCGCGTCGAGCTTCGCCGGCGTGATGCCGACGGCGTAGATCTGGTCATGGAAGCCGCCGCCGGCGAAGTAGCGCGCCTCGGCGATCGTGCTCACGGTGATCGGCCCCTTGCCGGGTGCGGCGAGGTCGGCGACGGCCATCGACTTCGCCGTCTTCATGTGCGGCCGGAGGCGCAGGCCGGGATGGCGCGCCACGGCTGCCTGCATGCGCGCGAGGTTGCGCCGGAGGATGCCAAGGTCGAGGAGGAGGCAGGGCGTGGGCAGGTCGTCGAGCGTCATGTCCCCTTGTCGCGCCGCGCCCGCGACGCGGCAAGGGCCGGGCCCGGCGCTAGAAGGGCCGGCCGGCGACCGGCTGGCCGATCCAGGGCGCGACGGCATTGGCCAGGTGCGCGAACAGCGCCTCATCATCCGTGCCGTGGCGCGTGCAGGAAAGCACCGCCGTCCAGACCACGCGGCCGGAGGCGCGTTCGCGAACCTCGACGACGCCCGAGATGCGGACGCTCGCGACGCTCCGCCCGCCCATCCGCGGCATGTCGTGCGCCCAGGAGAGGTCGTCGCCCTCGCGGAACGTCCGGTCCTGCATCGTATCGGCGAAGCCGCCGAAATTGTCGCCCTCGGTCGAGATGCCGCCGCGCCAGGAGAGGATGTAGGGCGCATCCGCCGCGACGCGCCGGCCCGCCGTGGCCAGCGCGCCGAGCACGGCGGCGCGCAGGCGGCGTTCATTCTCCGTCTGCGCGCGGTCGGGCACGGCGATCGCCGCATTCGAGGGCACTGGAGCGAAGGCATTGGCGGAAAGACGGCCCGGGCAGATGCCCTGCGCCGCCGCGGGTCCGGCAAGGCCGAGCGCGAGCGCGCCGGCAAGAAGGTGAAGGGCCAAGCCGCGCATGCGTTTCCCCGTCGGTCCGTTCATCGTGCCACCAAGTGTAGGACGGAACGCGCGGCCCCGTGAATCCGCGCTTGCGACGAGCGTGCGAGGCACGGAACAATCGCCGTAAACGGGGGGGACCGCGCCATGATCCGACGTCGCCATATGCTTGCCGCGGCGGCCGCACTGCAGGCCGCACCCCGCATCGCTACCGCGCAGGGCAGGCCGGTCCGCGTTGTCGTGCCCTTCGCCCCGGGCGGACAGTCCGACACGGTGATGCGCCTGCTGCAGCCGAGGATGGCAGAGCATCTCGGCGTTCCGGTGGTGGTGGAGAACAGGCCGGGTGGCGGCGGAGCCGTGGGCGCGGGCGTCGTCGCGGCCTCACCGCCTGACGGCACGACGCTGTTCTTCGACAGTTTCGGCTTTGTGGTGCAGCCGCTGATCCAGCGCGGCCTGCCCTTCGACTACGCGACCGCCTTCGCGCCGGTCGCGCAGGTGGTGGCCGCGCCCTATGTGCTCGTCGTCACGCAGGGTTTCCCGGCGAACGATGTGGCAGGCTTCCTGGCGGAAGCGCGGCGACGCAACGGCGTGCCCTACGGCACGCCTGGCATCGGCACGGTCGGGCATCTGGCGGGCGCGCTGCTCGCGCATCGCGCGGGCGTGGTGCTGGAGCACCTGCCCTATCGCGGCGGCGCGGAATCGGCACGCGACGTGGCGGCGGGCAACCTGGCATCCGCCATCGGAACGGCGAATTCCTTCAAGCCGGTCATCGATGCTGGGCGCGCGCGGGGCATCGCGCTGACCAGCGCCGATCAGCGTGGCAGCCTCGCGCATCTGCCGACGATCGCGGCGAGCGGCTTCCCCGGCTTCGACCTGACATCCTGGAATGGCCTCTTCGCGCCGGCGGGCACGCCGCGGGATATTGTCGCGCGGCTGGAATCGGCGGCGGCGGCCGCGACATCCGACCCCGCGACGCGGGACCGCCTGGCCGCGACGGGCAATGACGCCATCACCGGGGGGGCCGAGGCCTTCGCGGCGGTGATCCGGCGGGATGGGGAGATGGTTCGGCGGCTGGTGGCGGAGACCGGGATCAGCCTCGCGGGATGAGGTAAGGTCGGGGGGAGTGAACTCCCGCCGAATCCCTCCTCCTTCTTTCTTGGCGGTCAGTCCCCAAAAGACAAAGAAGGGAGGGGGCTCGGGGGAGGTCCCCCGCCCCCGGCCGTCACTCCCCGCTGACGACCGGCCCCGACACCGGCACCGCATCGAGGTTCCCGCGCCCGCCGCCGGAGGATACCGGCAACGCGGCCCCGCCACCCGCCATGATGGCGCGTTCCAGCGCCTGGACCCGGGTGTTGTAGTTCTGGTGGATACGCGCGCCGTCGTAGTCCAGGTTCACGCTGTTCACGTAGCGGATGGTGAAGGTCCGCACGTCGAAGGCGATGTCGACCGTCATCTGGTGGCCGCGCCAGGTGTTGGTCGCGCGCAGCAGGCCCGGGCGCATGGACTGGACCGACCAGCCCGGCTGGGACGCCGCGGCCCGGCGGATCAGCGCTTCGCGTTCGGCGAGCGAACCGCGGCCCTGGAATTGCCCGTTCGTCGCCTCGTAGACCGGCTGGGCGCGGCAGGCGCCGAGGCCGATCCCGCCGCCGATGGCGACCAGCACCGGCAGGAACCCACGCAGCGTGTCACGGCGATGGATCATCCCGTCCCTCCTGTTCCATGCGCCGCCGCCCGGCCAGGCTCCGGCGCAGCCCGGCCGGGTCCATCCCGCGCGCGAGCAGCTTGCCGCCGACCATGATGACGATGCGCGCGATATCCGCAACGGGCCTGAAATGGCTCGCCCGGCGCAGCGTGCCGGCGTAGAGCGCCGGGATATCCGCCGCTACCGTAACGATCCCCGCGCGCGCCGCGTCGATCAGGATCTCGCTTTCGAAGGAAAAGCGGCGCGCGCGCCCTTCGTAGCGCGCAAGCTCAGCCAGCGCCGCGGCCGGATAGATGCGAAAGCCCGACTGGCTGTCCGCCACCGCATGCCCGGCCGCCCAGGAGACCCAGAAATCCGCCACGCGGTTGGCCCGCCGCCGCACCGCCGGCTGGCCGGGCGACCGGCGGCGGGACCCGATGACGATGCGGTCGGGCCGCGCAAGCGCCAGCAGGCGCGGCAGGTCCTCCGGCCGGTGCTGCCCGTCCCCGTCCAGGGTCGCGACATAGTCCGCCCCGCGCGCCAGCGCCGCGCGCATGCCGCGCCGCA
>NZ_JACADQ010000176.1 GCF_016106015.1 Neoroseomonas rubea | reverse complement strand
GGCCGGACGGCCGCCGCCCGCCGTCTGAGGAACAACAAAAACGGATGGCGGCAGGCCGCGATCCGCGAGCGCGAAGCGCGACCGCGCCCAGGCCTACAGCGGCCCCCGGCGCGCCAGCCCATGGCGCGAAGGCAAGGCGGCCGGACGGCCGCCGCCCGCCGTCTGAGGAACAACAAAAACGGATCGCGGCAGGCCGCGATCCGCGAGCGCGAAGCGCGACCGCGCCCAGGCCTACAGCGGCCCCCGGCGCGCCAGCCCATGGCGCGAAGGCAAGGCGGCCGGACGGCCGCCGCCCGCCGTCTGAGGGCTCAAAAAGACTCAACCGCGCTGCGCGCGGCTATTCGAGCCGGATGTTCTGCCGCTCGATGATCCCCTGGAACAGCGCGCGCTGTTCCTGGAGATAGGCCGCGAAGGCCGCCGGGCCGCGCGGCACGGGCTCGACGAAGATGCTCTCGAAGCGCGACCGCACCGTCGGGTCGGCCATGCCCTGCTCGACTTCCTGCGCGAGCCGCTCGGCGATCGGCGCGGGCGTGCCGGCGCGGGCCACAAGGCCCACCCAGGCGCCGGCGTCGAAGCCCTCGAAGCCCGGCGAGCGGGCGAAGGGCTGGACGCCCGGCGCGAGCGCGCTGCCGTCCTTGAGCGAGATGCCGAGCGCCTTCAGCGCGCCCTGGCGCACCAGCGGGAAGGTCGCCGCCAGCGTCTCGATCGAATAGTGGATCTGCCCGCCGACCAGCGCGGTCATGGACGGCGCGCTGCCGGGGAAGGGCACGTGCAGCGCATCGACGCCCGCACGCGCGTTGAACGCCTCGATGATCAGGTGCGCGGTCGCCGCGCGGCCGGAGGAGCCGAAGGTATAGTGCCCGGGGCGCGCCTTCAGCAGTGCGACGAATTCCTCGATGGTGTTCGCCGGGAAGTCGGGCTTCACCACGAGCAGGTAGGGGGAGACACCCCACATCGCGATCGGCGCGAAGTCCCGCGTCGTGTCGTAGGGCAGGCGCTGGAGCAGCGGCGCGATGGTGTAGGGGCCGGAGGAGCCGGCGAGCAGCGTGTAGCCGTCCGGCGCCGACTTCGCGACCACGTCGGTGCCGATGGTGCCGCCCGCGCCGGCGCGGTTTTCCGGCACGACCGGCTGGCCGAGCTTCTCCGACAGGCGCTGCGCGATGACGCGGCCGGCGAGGTCGGTCGCCTGGCCCGGCGGCCAGGGAATGACCATGCGCATCGGACGGTTGGGCCAGGGCGCCTGCTGCGCCCGCGCGGCAGGGATGGCGGCGACGGATGAACCAAGCAGGGCGAGCGCGGCGCGGCGCTGGATGGACATGCGGGGGATCCTCCCGGACCGGTGGGTGGCGGTTGGCCCGCCTGATCCCCGCCTTGCAGCACGCGGCGCCCCGCCCGGCAAGGGCGGGGCGCGCGGAAGGCCTCAGCGCGGCGGCACTTCCGAGAAGAAGACCTGCGTGGGCACGCCGCGGCCGCGGTCGTAGTGACCGACCCAGATGTCGTACTGGCCGGACATGGGCTGCCGCAGGACGATGCCGGGGTTGGTGCCCTGGAAGTCGTCGTTGCAGATCCAGCGGCCGTTGGGGAGGTTGACGACCAGCGTTACGTCGCCGTTGGACCGCGCGCCGATCCACAGCGGCAGGCCGCCGCCCGCCTGGTAGTTCAGCCGCACGTCAGGCGCCTGGGCGATGGACCCGACGCAGCCCGGCCCGCCGATGCGCTCGGCGGGGATGGTGCCGCCGGCGGTCACGTTCACCACGAAGGGGTCGGGCGCGAAGTTGAAGCGCAGGTTCGCGGTGCCGAAGGACGGGCGGAGGTTGTAGTTCTGCGCCGCGACGCCGCCGGCGCCGAGGGCGAGAAGAAGGGCGGCGCCGATCAGGGCGCGACGTGAAGCCATTGTACGGTTCTCCTGGTCTGGCGATGCGCGGAACATTCCGCCGCGGCGGCGGGCTCCGCAAGGAGTGTGGCACCCGGAGAATGAAGATCGCGTCAGCGTGACGGCGACTGCGGCATGCGCGCCACAAGCCGCGGATGCGGCCCGTCCTCCAGCGCGTGGGCGCCCGGCACCGCATCCCGCGCCTCCTTGTCGCGCGGCAACCCAGGCAGGGCGACGACGACGCGCGGATGCTTCGGCCGGGCGCGCGAGGAGCCGTTCCCGCGCCGCATCCCCACAGCCAGGCGGCGGACGTTCCGCCACCTGCCGCCCCAGCGCTCAGGCGACGACGACGATGTCGGTTGGCGCCATCGCGGCCCCGTCCAGGAGCCGTGCGAGCGGCACGGCGGCGCCGGCGCCCGTCCCGTCGGCATCCCAGGCGAGGATGCCCGTCGCGGAATCGAACACCATCTGCGGCGCCGTGCCCGCGGGCGCCCCCGTGCCGCTGAAACTCCCGGCCGGCAGCGCGCCGGGCGGCAGCAGCCCCCCGAAGCCGGCGGCGGAGAACAGGATGGCGTCCACGCCGCTCTCGAACCCGTCGATCGTGTCGGCGCCGAGGCCGGGCGCGGCGAAGCGGAAGCGGTCGGCCCACGGCCCGCCGACCAGGCTGTCGGCGCCATGGCCGCCGTCCAGCGTGTCCGCGCCCTCGCCGCCAAGCAGCGTGTCGTTGCCGCCCGCGCCGGTGAGGCGGTTCGCGCCGGCATTGCCGGTGATGACGTTCGCCAGCGCATTGCCGAGGCCCGCGAGACCGATTGTGCCGGCGAGGGTGAGATCCTCGATCTCGGCGCCGAGGATGAAGGACACGTTCGCCTGCACGCGGTCCCGCCCGCCGCCGGGCAGTTCGAGGATGCGGTCGGTCGCGGCATTGACGATGTAGAGGTCGTCGCCCGCCCCGCCGGCCATGCTGTCGGCGTTGAGGCCACCATCGAGCGTGTCGGCCCCGCCTTCGCCGAGCAGCGTGTCGTTGCCGGCGCCGCCGTTGAGGCGGTTGGCGGCGGCGTTGCCGGTCAGGCGGTTGTCGTCGCCATTGCCGGTGAGGGTAGCGGCGGTGCCGGTCAGCACCGCCTCCTCGACATTGGCGAAGAGGGTGAGGCCGACCGAGCTCAGCACGCGGTCGCGCCCGGCGCCGGGGGCTTCCTCCACCAGGTCGAAGCGGCTGTCGACGATGTAGAGGTCGTCGCCGAAGCCGCCGATCAAGGTGTCGATGCCGGGGCCGCCATCGAGGGTGTCGTTGCCCGGGAGGCCAAAATTCTCGTCGCCGCGGAGGCGGTCGTTGCCGGCTTCGCCGCGCAGGGAATCAGCGCCGGAGTCCCCGCGCATGGTGTCGCCGCCCGCGCCGCCGAGCACCGTGTCCGCGCCCTGGCCCGTCCAAATCTCGTCATTGCCGCGGGCGGCGCGGATGACGTCGCCGCGGGTCGAGACGCCCTCGGTCGAGAAGCTGAATTGTCCTGCATAGGCCGGGTCCATCAGGATCGTGTCGCCGCCGCCCAAGGCGCGGAAGAAGACCGCGCCCGTGGTCAGGTCGAGCCGCCCGGTCAGGTCGATCAGCCCGGCGGTGGCGAGCTCGAGCGACAGGGCTTCGCCCTGTCGGAAGCCACCGACCCGCTCGAAGCCGTTCAACTGCGCGGCGGTGAGCGTCACGCTACCACCTTCCAGCCTTTCGACGCTGCGCATGTTGAGGCCGGTGATGTCGGCCCTGAAGAATATCCGCAGCGTGTCGATCCCGGTGCCGCCATCCATCAGCGCCGGCAGGCGAAAGGGGTCCGCGGGCGATGCCGGACCATGGAACGCATCGTCGCCCGCACCGCCGAGCACCGTGTCGAGCGCACCGAACAGCGAGAGCGTGTCGTTGCCCTCCCCGCCATCGAGCAGGTCGGCATCCTGGATCGGCGGCAAGGTGTCGGTCGCTGCGCCGCCGCCCCACAGCAGGTCGTTGCCGTCGTGGCCGCGCAGCGTGTCGCGCCCGCCATCGCCATACAGGGAATCGCCGCCCGCGCCGCCCGAAACGCTGTCATTGCCGAGCTCGACCCCGCTGTTCGAGAAGGGGTCGAAGACCAGGCTCCCCTGCCAGGTCGGATCAACGACCACGGTCTGCGCGCCGGCGCGGTTGAGCACGGTCAGTTCCTCGACCCGCGCGCCGATGCGGCCGCGGAAGTCGAGCAGCGCCGGGCCGGTACCGAAGTCGAGCGTGACCTTGCCGGTCTCGTAGAGCTCAAGCTCGCCGGACAGGCCGAAGATCGTGAAGGGATTGATCGCGTCGATGGTCGCGAAGGCGTTGAGCTGCGCCGCCGTCAGCGTGATCGAAACGGCGTGCAGCCGCTCCACCCCCGTGATCGTCCAGCCGCGGATGTCTGCGCCATGCAGGTTCAGCGTGTCGACGCCCGCGCCGCCATCGATCGCGACGGGGCCCGTGATGGACCGGAACAGGTAGCCCGACAGGCCGGTCTGCCCGCCGGGCGCGATGGTCAGGCTGGGCACCGAGACCAGCTGGTCGATCAGGTCGTCGCCATTGCCGGCGACCACGCGGTCGCGGGCGCTGACGAAGATGCGGTCGTTGTCCTCCCCGCCGAACAGCACATCCCGCATGTCGTCCGCGCCGTATAGACGCGCTTCCTGCCCGTCCAGCGTGTCGTCCCCCGCGCCACCCAGCAGCGTATCGGCCGCGGCGCCACCCACCAGCACGTCGCCCGCGCCCGCGCCGAGGATGCTGTCCGCGCCCTGCATGCCGAAGATGATGTCCGCCAATGCGGTGCTGATCGGGGGCGCGATCGTGTCGCTCCCCACGCCGCCGAAGATCGTCGACATGGCCCGGCCTCGTTCGATGAAAGTTCAAAACGATGCCGATGAAATGAGACGCGGGGCCGCTTCAAGGCGCCCACGAAAAGGTCATGTCGGCCCGCGCGCCGCCAGCCGCGGATGCGGCCCGTCCTCCAGCACATGGCCGGCCAGCACCGCCTCCCGCACCCGCGCCCGCACCACCTTGCCCTGCGCGTTGCGCGGCAGTTCGGGCAGCGCGATGAAGGCGCGCGGATGTTTTGCCCGGGCCAGCACCGAGAGCCTCTCCCGCGCCGCATCCTCCCAGCCCGATGGCGGGGTCTCCGCCACCGCCACCACCACCTCCCCCCAATAGTCGGAGGGGATGCCGAGCACGCAGATCGCCTGCCCGCCCGCCGCGCCGTCGAGCGCGGCCTCGATCTCGGCAGGGTGCACGCGGTAGCCGCCGGTCTTCATCAGGTCCGCCGCGCGGCCCGACAGGCGCAGCCGCCCGCGCGCATCGATCGCGCCGAGGTCGCCCGTGCGATGCCAGCCGCCCGCCGGCCGCGCCGCGAAGCCCGCGGCGGTGATGGTGCCGGCCGTCATGTGGCGGGCCCGGAGAAAGATCTCGCCGGGCTCGCCATGGGGCAGCGCGGCGCCGTCCTCGCCGCGGATCGAGACCTCCACCCCCGGCGCGGGCCAGCCGAGATGGGCGCCGAGGCCGTCATCGGCCTCGGCCATCGCGGCCTGGACCTCGGCGGGTTCGAGCACCGTGATGGGATTGAAGCACTCGCTCATGCCGTAGGTGACGCGCACCACCGGCCCGAAGGCGTCGGCCGCGCGCTGCCACAGGTCGCGCGTCAGCGTCGCCGTGCCGCAGAAGATGACGCGCACGCCCTCGAAGCGCCGGCCGGGATACAGCGAGAGCAGCTTCGCGAGCACCGTCGGCGGGGCGAAGATCGCGGCCGGCGGCGTGCCCTCCATCACGGAAGCGAGCCGGTCGGCCCGCACCCCGTCCTGCAGCACCACCTCCGCCCCCTGTTCGAGCCAGGCGGCGGTGATCAGGGAGGCGCCGTGCACGAAGGGCGTCATCAGCAGGACGCGGTCGCCCTCGCCTGGCGTGAAGGGCAGCACGGCGCGCTGCAGCAGGTGCGCCGTCCAGCGCCCGCCATGGGTGTGCACGATGGCCTTGGGCCTGCCGGTGGTGCCGGAGGTGAAGATGATCCGCCCCCAGGCATCCTCCGGCACGGGCGGCAGGGCGGGGGCGCCGGGGTCGGGTGCCACATCCTCGATCGGCCAGGGATCGAGCCCCAGGGCCGCAAGCCGCGCGGCCTGCGCCGCGGGGGCGAGGATGCGGCGGAAGCCCGCGAGTTCCGCGTACCAGAGGATTTCCGCATCGGTGGAATGCGCGTTGACCGCGACCTCCGCCGCGCCGGCGATGGTCACGCCGCAGCTGACCCAGGGCGCGTCGATGCCGTTGGGCACCAGCGTCGCGACCGGCGTGCCGGGATGCAGCCCCGCCGCGTGCTGGCCTGCGGCGCGCAACCGGTGCGCCAGCGCGTGCGCGCGCGCCGAGAGCGTCGCGTAATCCATCGTCGCGACACCATCGGTGACGGCGACGCGGCCGGCGAAGCGCGCGGCCAGGGTGAGAAGGTCGTTCGACCAGGCGATTCCATCCCGCATGGCGCGGACCATCCGGCGCAGGGCCGCGCGCGTCAAACCGGGGCTTGATCGCGCGGCACTTCGCGGGCCGGATGGGGGCGGGGAAGGAGATCTCGATGGACCCGCTCAGCACGCAAACCCTGCCCGCCGGCATCCGCGCGCGGATGGTGCCCGGCATCAACGGCCTGACCATGCATGTGCTGGAGGCCGGCGATCCCGGACGGCCCGCGCTGCTGCTGCTGCACGGCTTTCCGGAACTCGCCTTCTCCTGGCGGAAGGTGATGCTGCCGCTGGCCGAGGCCGGCTACCACGTGATCGCGCCGGACCAGCGCGGCTATGGCCGCACCACCGGGTGGGACGACGCCTATGACGCGGAGCTGCGCCCCTTCGCGCTGCTGAACCTGATCCGCGACCAGCTCGCCCTGCTCGGCGCGCTCGGGATCGACCGGCTGCACGGCGTGATCGGGCATGACTTCGGCTCGCCGGTCGCGGCCCATTGCGCGCTGGTGCGGCCGGACGTGTTCTCCCGCGTGGCGCTGATGAGCGCGCCCTTCGCCGGGCCGCCCGCGATCGGCAGTTCGGCGCGCGCACCGGCACGGGACATCGCGGCCGACCTCGCCGCGCTGCCGCGGCCGCGCAAGCACTACCACTGGTACTACGCGACGCGCCCGGCGAATGGCGACCTGATGGCGAGCCCGCAGGGGCTGCACGCCTTCTTCCGCGCCTACTACCACCACAAGTCCGGCGACTGGGCGGGCAACGACGTCTACCCGCTGAAGGGCTGGACGGCGGAGGAACTGGCGAAGCTGCCGACCTACTACGTGATGGATGCGGCCGAGACGATGCCGCAGTCCGTCGCGCATGAGATGCCCAGCGCCGATGCCATCGCCGCCTGCGGCTGGATGAGCGAGGCGGAGATGGCGGTCTACGCGCAGGAATACGCGCGCAGCGGCTTCCAGGGCGGGCTGAACTGGTACCGCACCCGCTTCACCGGCACGAACATGGAGATGGAGGCCTTCGCCGGCGCGCGCATCCGCATCCCCGCCTGCTTCATCGGCGGGGCGCGGGACTGGGGCGTGCAGCAGGCGCCGGGCGCGCTGGCGGCGATGGAAACGCGCGCGACGGCCGACTGGCGCGGCACGCATCTCGTGCCCGGGGCGGGCCACTGGGTGCAGCAGGAACGGGCGGCGGAGACGGCGGCGCTGCTGCTCGCCTTCCTCGCCGGCGGCTGAAGCGCGACGGGGCCGTCCACGGCCCATCCGCCCCATGGGGGCATCGCTGCCGGACGGGTGACGCGCCGGCCCGCGCGGCTTGCGCATCCCCGACGGACCGCGAGGCATGCGGAGCCTTCCCGGGCGCGCGCCCTGCAACGCCCGGTGGCATGGCCATGGAAGCCGAGGTCGGGATGGCTGCAGCCGGCGGAACCGGCGCAATTTATTGTTTTATGTTCGGAAGGATATTCAACGCCAATTTGATTCGAAGCGCGGCCGGTATCGTGCGACTTCGACCCGATTTCGTAACGCTCGAGGCCGCCCCTGCGCCGCCGCCCCGCCAGCCAGCCGTTCGACAGGCCGCGCCGCATGAGCGCCGCGCGCCGGGCGCGGCGCGTGCTGCGGCGCGTGCTGCGGC
>NZ_JACADQ010000175.1 GCF_016106015.1 Neoroseomonas rubea | reverse complement strand
CGCCCCCCCCCCCCCCGCCCCCCCCCCCCCCCCCCCCCCCCCCCCCCCCCCCCCCCCCCCCCCCCCCCCCCCCCCCCCCCCCCCCCCCCCCCCCCACCCTTTAGAGAGAGGCGGCATGACCCCCAGGGTAGCCCCGCGCCACCCTGGCCCGCCACGCCCATGGCGACTATGGTGCGGCCAAAGACGCGAGGACCGCCATGCGCGACCCCCTGATGACCGGCTACGCCCCCAAGCCCGTGGCGGGCCTGACCCCCGACCAGCGGATCGAGATGACCGCCCGCAAGGTCGCATGCGACGGAGAGGCCGCCTCCGGCCTCGGACACCCGCGCATCTGGCTGCATATCGAAGACCGCGAGGTCACCTGCCCCTATTGCTCCATCACCTACGTCCTCGCCGAGGGCGCGGGCGAGGACCATGGGCACTGACGGCGACCGGGCCCCGGAGGCCGGCCGGCCGCGGGGCACTGGCATGACCGACGCAGCAGCAGCAGCCGAAGCCCTGCCGGAGGTCAAGCAGGGCGAACGCCACCTGATCCTGGTGGACGGGTCCGGCTACATCTTCCGCGCCTTCCACGCCCTGCCGCCGATGACCAGCCCCGAAGGGGTGCCGGTCAATGCGGTGTTCGGCTTCACCAACCTGCTCGCCCAGTTCCTGACGCGGCACGCGGGCAGCCACATCGCGGTCGTGTTCGATGCACACCGGCTGAATTTCCGCAACGTGATCTATCCCGACTACAAGGCGCACCGCCCCGACCCGCCCGAGGAACTCGTCCCGCAATTCGCCCTGATCCGCGACGCGACGGACGCGCTCGGCGTGCTGCATGTGGAACAGGAAGGCTTCGAGGCGGACGACCTGATCGCCGCCTATGCCCGCGCCTTCCTCGCGGAAGGGCCGGGGCAGGTGACGATCGTCTCCTCCGACAAGGACCTGATGCAGCTTGTCCGCCCGGGCGTGCAGCTACTGGATCCCATCAAGCAGAAGCCGATCCGCGAGCCCGAGGTGCTGGAGAAGTTCGGCGTCACGCCGGACAAGGTGGTGGAGGTGCAGGCGCTGGCCGGCGACAGCACCGACAATGTGCCCGGCGTGCCCGGCATCGGCATCAAGACCGCGGCGCAGCTCATCAACGAGTACGGCGACCTCGAAACGCTCCTGTCCCGCGCGCATGAGATCAAGCAACCCAAGCGGCGCGAGGCGCTGGTCGAGAACGCCGAGAAGGCGCGCATCTCGAAGCGCCTGGTCCAGCTCGACGAGAACGCGCCGCTGCCGCGCCCGATCGCGGAGATGGAGGCGCGGCCGCCGGGCGACCACAAGCTCGAATCCTTCCTGCGCGCCATGGGCTTCCGTTCCATCCTCGCGCGCATGGGCAAGCTCGGCGATGGCAACGAGCCGCCCCGCCGCGGTGCGCCGCCCGCGGCCCTGAAGCACGCGCCCGCCCCTGGCCCCGCCGCGCCCGACCTCGCGGCCCCCTTCGGTGCCTATGAGACGGTGACGGACGAGGCAGCACTCGCCCGCTGGATTGCCGCCGCGACGGAGGCCGGCGTGGTGGCGCTGGACACGGAGACGGACAGCCTCGACGCGCGGCGCGCGCGGATGGTGGGCTTCTCGCTCGCCACCGCGCCGGGACGTGCCTGCTATGTGCCGATCCGCCACGGCGCGGGCGGAGACATGCTCTCGGGCCCCGCGCCGGCGCAGATCGAGGCCAACCGCGCGTTCGCCCTGCTGCGCTCGTTGCTGGAGGACCCTGCCGTCCTGAAGGTTTTCCAGCACGCGAAATACGACCTCGAGGTGCTGGCCCGCGCCGAGAATGGAGGCTTCGCGACCATCGCGCCGGTCGACGACACGATGATGCTCTCCTACGCCATGTCGGCCGGGAAGCACGGGCACGGGATGGACGAGCTCTCGGTCCTCCACCTCAACCACGCGCCGATCAAATTCGACGAGGTGACAGGCACGGGCCGCGCGCGCATTCCCTTCGGCCAGGTGCCGCTTGATCGCGCCACCGCCTATGCCGCCGAGGATGCGGACGTGACGCTGCGCCTGTGGCTGCTGCTCAGGCCGAGACTGAGGGAGGAAGGCGCGCTCGCGCTTTACGAGCAGGTGGAACGCCGCATGGTCGGCGTGCTGCGGCAAATGGAGCAGGCCGGAATCAAGGTGGACGGCGCCGAGCTCGCCCGCATCGGGGAGGATTTTGCCGCCCGCCTCGCGGTGCTCGAAACGCAGATCCACGCGCTCGCCGGCCGCGCCTTCAATGTCGGCTCGCCGAAGCAGCTCGGAGAGATCCTGTTCGACGAGATGAAGCTGACGGGTGGGCGGAAGGGTAAGACCGGCGCCTATTCCACCGATGCCGCGGTGCTGGAGGACCTCGCCGCGCAGGGGGTGGAACTCGCCGCGCGCGTGCTCGACTGGCGCCAGCTGGCGAAGCTGAAGTCCACCTATGTCGAGGGGCTGGCCGCCGAGATCGACCCGGCGGACCGGCGCGTGCACACGTCCTACGGCATGGCGGGGACCAGCACGGGGCGGCTGTCCTCCACCGATCCCAACCTGCAGAACATCCCGATCCGGTCCGAGGAAGGCATGCGCATCCGCCGCGCCTTCGTGGCCGAGCCCGGCCATCTGCTGGTCGCGGCCGACTACAGCCAGATCGAGCTGCGGCTGCTCGCGCATCTCGCCGAGGTGCCGACGCTGCGCGAAGCCTTCGAGAAGGGCGAGGACATCCATTCCCGGACGGCGGCGGAGATCTTCCACCTCGACCCCGCCAAGGTGGACAAGGAAGCGCGCCGCCGCGCCAAGACGATCAATTTCGGCATCATCTACGGCATGTCGGCCTTCGGCCTGGCCGCACGCCTCGGTATCCCGCCGGCCGAGGGGCGGGCCATCATCGACGCCTATTTCGCCCAGTACCCGGGCATAAGGCAGGAGATGGAGCGGCTGAAGGAGGAAGCGCGGACGCATGGCTTCGTCCGGACGCCCTTCGGCCGGAAGCTCTGGATCCCCGACATCGCCACGAAGGACCCGGTCCGCCGCGCCGGCGCCGAACGCGCCGCCATCAACGCCCCCTTCCAGGGCGGTGCCGCCGAGATCATCAAGCGCGCCATGGTCCGCCTGCCGCGTGCACTGCGGGAGGCCGGGCTGAAGGCGCGCATGCTGCTGCAGGTGCATGACGAACTCGTCTTCGAGGTTCCCGAAGCCGAGGTCGCCCCCACATCGGCGCTCGTGAAGCAGATCATGGAATCGGTCGCTACGCTGCGCGTCCCGCTGTCGGTCGATATCGGCCAGGGCCATTCCTGGGCGGAGGCGCATTGAGCATGGCAGCCGGCTGGACGAGCCAGGAAAAGGCGACGCTCGCGCAGATCTGCGCGGCGCATTTCGTCTCCCACGTGCATTACCTGGTGATCCCGCCGCTGTTTCCGCTGCTGCGAGAGCAGCTCGGCGTCTCCTATGTCGAGCTCGGCCTGGCGCTGACCGTGTTCAACATCGTCTCCTTCTTCACCCAGGCGCCGATGGGCTTCGTGGTCGATCGCGCCGGGCCGCGGCGGATGCTGGCGGCGGCGCTTATGCTCGGCGGGTCTTCCTTCATCCTGCTGGGGCTGACCGGCGGCTACACCTGGCTGATCGTCGCGGCCGCGATGGCCGGGCTCGCCAACAGCGTCTACCACCCGGCGGACTACGCCATCCTCGGTGCCTCGATCGCCGAGGAACGTGTCGGGCGCGCCTTCTCGATCCACACCTTCGCAGGCTTCCTCGGCGGTGCCATCGCGCCGGCCTTCGTGCTCGGCATCGCGGCGCTGTGGGGGATGTCGGCCGCGCTGATCGCGGCGGGCGCGATCGGACCGCTCGCCGCCATCCCGCTGATCCTCGCCCGGGCGCCGGAGGCCGCGCCAAAGGCCGCCGCGGCGAAGGCGGCGACGGCCGGCGGCGGCGTGCGGCGCGTGCTGACGCCGGCAGTGCTGGCGATGACGCTCTTCTTCGTCACGCTCGCCATGTCCAATGGCGGCATCCAGAATTTCTCTGTCGCCGCCTGGGTCGATGGGCAGGGCCTGTCGCTCACCATGGCGAATGCGGCGCTGACCGCCTTCCTCTTCGCCTCGGCCGGCGGGGTGCTGTTTGGCGGCATCGTCGCGGACCGGACGAAGCACCACGGGCTGGTCGCGGCCTTCGGCTTCGGCTCGGCAGCAGCGCTGGTGCTGCTGGTGGGGACCGGGAGCGTCGGTGGCCTGCTGCTGGTGCCGGTGATGGCGGCAGCCGGCTTCCTTTCGGGCATGATCATGCCGTCACGCGACATGCTGGTGCGCGCCGCCGCCCCCCCAGGCCAGGCGGGGGCGGTGTTCGGCATCGTCTCGACCGGCTTCAACCTGGGCGGCATGGCCGGCCCGCCCCTGTTCGGCTGGCTGCTCGATGCGGGAGAGCCGCGGGCCGTCTTCTTCGCGGCCGCGTTGTTCATGCTGCTGACCTCGCTCATGGCGCTCGCGCAGGAATGGCGGCTGAGGCGCCGGCGGATGGCTGCGGCGGCGGCCGAATAGCGCCACTTCACTTATTCTTGATACGAGTTCACGCATGATCCCACCCTTATGATCCGTTGGCGGGTGTAAGGGCTCACGCCGTCGCGAGTGCGCGCAGCCCACGAATCGAGGTAGGGTAAGGGTAGCGTGGACAACAGCCGAGACGCCGGCAGGACGAGCGCACCGCGCAGGGGCGTGCACGGCGCAACGCTGCTCGTCGCCATCGTGCTCCCGGCCATCCTTTTCGCCGCCCTGCTGCGCTACGACCGGCAGGACCGCGACCGCCGGCTCGCCGAGGCGATGGAATACACCGTCCGCGTCGGGGCGGAGCAGGCGCTACGGCTGATCGAAGGCGGCATCAACGCCCTCAACCGGGCCGAGGATGCGACCATCCACCTGACATGGGCGCAGATCCAGCAGCGTCGTCCGGCGCTCCAGGCCGAGTTCCGCCGGTTGGACGAGGCGCAGGCCGAGCTCGTTTCCGGCCTTGCCCTGACGCGGCCCGATGGGCGCATCGCCGTTGCGGATACCGCCGCGGGTCCGGGGGCCGTCACCGATCCGCCGCGCCTCGCCGCAGCCGACACGCTGCGCACGGCCCGACGCGGGACGCTGCATCTCGACCCGCCACCCGCGGAAGGCTTCGGCGCCGATGCCGGGCTGCTCCTGTCGCGGCCGCGCAAGATCGAAGGCCGGCCCGCCGACGGCGTCCTGACAGTCGCGATGCGCGAGGAACCCTTCCTGCGCGCCTGGGCGACGGTGGCGCGCGACCTGCCGGGCGCCAGATTCGCCCTGGTCCGGGATGACGGTACGGTGCTGCTGCCCGCAAGGGTTCTGCCGTCCGGTCCCGTGGCGCTGCCGCCGGAGGCGGCCGACCCACCGCCGGACATATGCCCGCCGATCGGCGACCCCTTCGCGACCCTCGCCCCCCACTTCCTGCGAAGCCAGCGTCTCGGCGACCTGCCCGTCAGCCTCCTGCTGACGGTCCCGACGGCACCGCATGAGCGCGAAGACACCATCGGCCTCGGCAAGATCGCGGCCGGCTGCTTCATGGCAGGCCTTGTCATGGTGCTGATCTCGCTGCTCGTCCGCGGCCAGATGCAGGCGGACACGGAAACCCTGCGCCGGCTGGAGGCGAAGGCGGCCGAACTGGTCGCCGAGATCGCGCGGCGCGAAGCGGCCGAGGAAGGGCTGCGCAACGCCCAGCGGATGGAGGCGGTAGGCCGCCTGACCGGCGGCGTCGCGCACGACTTCAACAACCTGCTGACCGCGATCCTCGGCACCGCCCGGGCGCTCGAGCGCCACCTCGGCGCCGGCGCGGACGAACGCACGCGCCGCCTGCTGGCCGCAACCATCGCTGCGGTGGACAGGGGCGCGCGGCTCAACGCCAGCCTCCTCGCCTTCGCCCGCCGCCAGCCACTGACGCTATCGGCCGTCGATACCAACGCGCTGGTGCAGGACTTCCTGCCACTGCTGCGCCGCGCCCTGGGAGAGGCGATCTCGGTCGAACTGAGCCTCGACGACAGGCTCCCACCCTGTCGCGCGGATTCGGCGCAGGTCGAATCCGCCCTGCTCAACCTCGCCATCAATGCGCGGGACGCGATGCCGCGCGGGGGCATGCTCCGCATCGTCACGCGCCGTGCCTGGCTCCAGGAGCAGGCGCTCGCCGGCAATCCGGACGCCAAGCCCGGTCCGTATGTGGCGCTGGAGGTCCGCGACAATGGCCTCGGCATGTCGCCGGAGGCACGCGAACGCGCCTTCGAGCCCTTCTTCACCACCAAGCCGGAAGGACAGGGAACCGGCCTCGGGCTCTCGCAGATCTTCGGCTTCATGCGCCAGATCGGCGGACACGTCGCGATCCAGTCCGCGACTGGCCGCGGCACCGCCGTCACGCTCTATTTGCCGCTCGGGGCCGGCATGGAAGGCGGCGCGGTCCACTTCGAGGCGCCGGCGCCGGCCATCCCCCTGTGCGGTCGCGGCGCCTCGGTGCTGGTGGTGGAGGACGAGCCCGCGGTGCGCGCCGTCGCCGTGGAACTGCTGTCGGATTCGGGCTTCGAGGTACGGTCCGCCCCGGATGGACCGACCGCCCTCGCCTTGCTGAAGGACGGCGTGGCGGCGGACATCCTCTTCACCGATGTCGTCATGCCGGGCGGCATGACCGGGGTCGATCTGGCGCGGGAAGCGCGACGCCTCCGGCCACGGATCGTCGTGCTGCTGGCCTCCGGCTACGCGGGGGAAGCGCTGGACCAGCATGGCGGCGACGCCGAGTTCGACCTGATCAGCAAGCCCTACGACACGGAGGCGCTGCTCTCGCGCCTAGCCACGCTGCGGCAGCCGCGCCTCGCCACGGCCTGAGTCGCAGCCCTGTCCGCCTATGCGGGCGGTCAGAAATCGCTGACACGGCCCTTGCGTTCCCAGTCACCGAAACGCGTCGGCTCGGGGCCCGTCGGGCCGCCGATCTCCTTCGGCGCCTTGGCGGGCGTCGGCTTCGGCTCGGCCGGGGCGGGGATGGCGGCGTCTGTCTCGGGCGCAGGGCCCTGTGGCGTTTCGGTCATGGCCCGCCCTACATAGGCTGGGACGGATCGCGGCGCAGCGGGAGGATCGCGATGGGCGGCTATGCGCGGACATTGGTGCTTCTGGCGGGGCTGACGGCGCTGTTCGGCGCGATCGGCTTCGCCATCGCCGGGCAACAAGGCATGCTGCTGGCCCTTCTGTTCGCCGGCGGCATGAACCTCTTCGCCTGGTGGAACTCCGACCGGATGGTGCTGCGGATGCACCACGCCCAGCCGATCGGGCCGCAGGATGCGCCGCGCCTGCACCAGATGACGGCCGACCTGGCCGCGCGGGCGGGGCTTCCCATGCCGGCGCTCTACGTGATCCACGAGGACCAGCCCAATGCCTTCGCCACCGGCCGCAGCCCGTCCAACGCCGCGGTCGCGGTGAACACCGGCCTGCTCGACCTGATGACGGAGGAGGAGGTGGCGGGCGTGATCGCGCATGAACTCGCCCATATCCGCAACCGCGACACGCTGATCATGACGGTGACGGCGACCATCGCGGGCGCGATCTCGATGCTCGCGAATTTCGGCATGATCTTCGGCCAGGCCGGGCAGGACCGGAACCGCAGCCCCTTCGGGCCGATCGGCATGATCCTGATGATCGTGCTCGCCCCCCTCGCCGCCGCGGTGGTGCAGATGGCGATCAGCCGGTCCCGGGAGTACGAGGCCGACCGCGGGGCGGCGGAGATCACTGGAAACCCGCTGGGCCTCGCCTCGGCGCTCGCGCGGCTCGAGCACCATGCGCATGCCATCCAGAATCAGGGCGCCGAGGCGAGCCCGGCGACGGCGCACATGTTCATCATCAACCCGCTGTCCGGCGCGCGGATGGACAATCTGTTCGCGACGCACCCGCGCACCGAGAACCGGATCGCGGCGCTGCAGGACCTCGCGGCGCGGATGGGGGCCCTGCCCGCCCCGGCGGCCGCGCCCGGCCCCTGGGGCGGCGGGCGGCGCGGCAACCCCTGGGGCT
>NZ_JACADQ010000174.1 GCF_016106015.1 Neoroseomonas rubea | reverse complement strand
CCCCGAACCGCGGCCCGATGGCCGGGGCCGACGCGCAGGACGAAGCGCGCAGGCTGCCCGTGGCGATCCGCGCCGCCGACCCGCCGGTGCAGGCGCTGGTCGCCGCGCTCGCGGCCGACATGGCCGGCGAAGGACGCGACGACTACCGCCGCGCGCTGGCCGCGATCGGCACGACGCATGCGATGCTCGCCGAGCGCGCGCGGCACCTGCGCCAGGAGGAACTCGCGCGCGCGTTGCGGCAGGCCGAGGACGGGCTGCGGCGCATCATGCTGCGCCTGCCGCAGGATCCGGCCCTGGCGACGCGGCCGCCGGGCGGCGCGACGCTGCGCCCATAGAGCGATATCCCATCAGCCGTGTCCTGCTGATCGGATGTTGCTCTAGCCCTCCAGCGCGACGCTCACGCGCCGCACCGCATCCTCGTCCACCTCCACGCCGAGCCCCGGGCCATCGGGCACGATGGTCTGGCCGTCCTCGATGCGGATCGGCGTTGCCAGGATCTCGACACCCATGACGAAGGTGGAGGTATAGAACTCCGCCCCGAGCGCGATGTTCGGCGTGGCGGCGACAAGGTGCAGCCCGGCGGCGATGGCGAGCCCGGCCTCGAACATGGTGCCGCCATAGGCGGTGATGCCGGCGGCCTCGGTGATCGCCGCGACCTCCCGCGCGCGCTGGATGCCACCGCTCTTCATGATCTTGATGCTGACCAGGTCGGCGAAGCGGTCGCGGACGAGCTCCACCGCCTCGGCGGGGTCGAAGACGCTCTCATCGGCCATGATGGGCGTGTCGAGCGCGCGGGTGATCTCGGCCATCGCCGCGCGCTGGTGGCGCTTGACCGGCTGCTCGATGAAGGTCGGGCGGAAGGCCTCGATGTCGCGCAGCAGGCGGATCGCGTCCCAGGGATCGAGCCCCTGGTTGTAGTCGACGCGGATGTCGGCGGTCGCGGGCAGCGCGGCCTTCAGCCGCTCCATCCGGCGCAGATCCTCGGCATGGCTGGTGAAGCCGGTCTTGACCTTGAAGATGTTGACGCCGTGGTTCGCGATGACGTCGCGCGCGAAGTCGAGATCCTCCTCGAAGTCCGGATTGGCGATGGAGACCGAGAGCGGGATGCGGTCGCGGTGCCGCCCGCCGATCAGGGTGGAGACCGGCGCGCCGAGCCGCTTGCCCGCGATGTCGAGCAAAGCCATCTCGACCGCCGCCTTCGCGTCGCCATGGCCGGTCACCGCCTTGTCCATGGCGCGCATCAGCGTCGTCACGCGCATCGGGTCGGCGCCGACAAGCACCGGCTTGAGGTAGCGGGAGATGGCGGCCGCACTCGCCTCCGCCGTGCCGGTGAAGACCGCCCAGGGTGCCGCTTCCCCCCAGCCGACGATGCCGCCATCGGTGCCGATGCGGACGATCACGCCGGGCATGCTGCGCTCGATGTCGCCCACGCCGTGCCGCCGCTTCATGCGCAGCGGCCAGACGACGAGATGGACCGTGACGTCGGTGATGCGGAGATCGCCCATGCGCGCTGCTCCCGTGGCTGACCGCAAGCCTAGGCCGGGCTGCGCGCGTGGCAAGCGGGCACGCGCACCGTCAGGGCAAGCAGGCGGAAGGACAGGCTCTTGCCGTGCCCGTCGAGGTTCAGCGATCCGTTCACGCCCCCTTCCAGCACGTCGTCGATGACGAAGTTGAAGGCGTGGATCAGCGGCAGGTCGAACCGCGTGCAGCGCGTCGCGCCGCGATGGCGGAACAGCTCCAGCACCCGTGCCTCGGTCACCTGCTCGGCCAGCAGAGGATACAGCGACGGGTCGTAGGGCATGAGGGAGAGGTTCCCGCGGTTGCCCTTGTCCCCCGCGCGGGAATGCGCGACCGCGTGCAGCGGCACCTCGATCAGTTCCACAGCCGCGCCTCCCGCACCGTCACCTCCGTCGGCACCATCTCCCGCGGCAGCAGGAAGGATCGCGTGAGGATGCGTGGCGTCACGCGCCAGCGTGCGCCGGATGTGCCTGCCGTGCCGCAGCAGAGCATCGCCAGCGCTTCCCGCGCCGCCTGGTCCGCATCGTCGCGGCTCGCACTTTCGACCGCGAGGCGGATGCGGATGTCGGGTGGTTCGGGGCCATCGTAGGATCGCCACAGCGCGCCGTCATCGGAATCGTGCACGGCTGAAACGCCGATCAGGTCGGCGCGGGCGCGGCGGGCGAGGCCGCGGCGCCTGACCCGTTCCAGCAGCACGTCGGCGGTCGCGCGCGCGCGGGCCAGCGCGTTCGGCCCGGCGACGGAGACCTCGCCCTCCCCCAGCCAGGACCCTTCGTAGCACGCCGTCACCTTCAGCCGGTCCGGCCGCGCATGGCCCCGCACGCCGGCCATGGCGACGCGATCCTGGCCGCGCTGTTCGAGCGTCACGCCGGTGATGTCCATGACGACATCGGGCGTCATGTAGGCCGCCGGGTCGTGCAACTCGTACAGCAGCTGTTCCTTCACGCTGCGCAGATCGACCAGCCCGCCCGTGTCGGCGGCCTTGGTGATCACGAAGGCGCCGTCGCGCGGCACTTCTGCGATTGGGAAGCCGATATTCGCGGGGTCGGGAATGTCCTTGAAGCCGGGATCCCAGAAGACACCGCCGGTCACCTGGCTGCCGCATTCGAGCAGATGCCCGACGGCCGCGCCGCGCGCGAGATTCGCCCAATCGTCCTCCGCCCAGCCGAAATGGTGCATCAGCGGCGCGATGGCGAGCGAGGGGTCGGAGGTGCGCCCGGCGACGACGACCTGCGCGCCCTGCGCCAGCGCCTGCGCGAGCGGCGCCGCGCCGATATAGGCATTGGCGGAAACAAGCGTCCAGGCGGACATGTCGAGCCCCGCATCCGCCTCATGCACCGGCAGCGTGGCGAGATCGACGCTCGCGCTGACATCGTCGCCCGTGACGACGCCGATGCGCAGCGCCGGCAGGCCGAGCCGGCGGGCGAGCCGCGCGACGCAGCGCGCCGCCGCCATCGGATTGGCGGCGCCGAAATTGCCGAGGATCGGAATGCCGGCCCTGGTGCAATCCGCGAGGATCGGTTCGAGCAGGCGTTCGAGCATCGGCTCGTAGCCGGCCTCCGGGTCACGCCGCTTCTCGATCTGGGCGAGGGCGATGGTGCGCTCGGCGAGGCATTCGAAGAACATCGCCGCGGGCAGGCCGCGATCGACCAGCGTGCGCACCACTGGGATGGGCGCATCGACGCGGTCGCCGGAAAAGCCGGCGCCATTGCCGACGAGGAACAGGTCGCTCATGCGCAGCAGTCCCGGAGTGCTTCGGCCAACAGCGGCAGGTCGGCATCGTCGAGCGCGATGGGGTTTACCGCAAGCACGCCGCGCCGGATGCGCGAGGCATCCAGGTGCACCGCGGGGTTGCGCGCGCGCAGCGCCGCATCGGCGCGCGCGGCCGCGGTGGCATCGGCGAAGCGGAGTTCCAGCAGCGGCAGGCCGGGCTTCGCGCCATCCGGCACCAGCGCGGCGCGCGGCGCCGCCCCTTCCAGCGCCTTCAGCCGTGCCGCCCAGCGCGCGGTGCGCGCCGCGGGATCCTCGGCGGCGAAGCGATGCAGGGCGACGATCAGCCCGACGATCTCCTCCTTCCCCGTCTTCGCCGCCCGTCCGATGCCGTGATGCGGCAGGAAGCGGAGCTGGTTCAGCGGCGCGAATTCCGCCGGCGCCACGAACTGCGTCTCCGGCAGGTCGAGGTCGAGCATCTGCACCAGCGCGCTGCCGACGAGGTCCCGCCGCCCGGCGAGGATGCCTGAGGCCTGCGGCCCGCCGATCGCCTTGCCGCCGGAGAAGCACACCAGATCCGCGCCCTCCGCGATGAAGCGGCGCAGATTGTCCGCGGGCGGCAGTTGCGCGGCGGCATCGACCAGCACCGGGATGCCGCGCGCATGCGCGACGCGCGCGACCTCGGGCAGGGTCGGTTCCGCCTGCTCGCCCGCGAGGTGGAAGATCGCGGCGGTGCGATCGGTGATCGCCTCGGCCAGCTCGCCCGCGCTCGCGTCGCGCACGCCCGGGCCGGAGAAGCGGTCGGGAATCCCCACCTCGACGATGCGCCCGCCGGCGGCGCGCAGCGCGCGGTCATACATGTTGCGCTGGCTGCGGATCACGAGGAACTCGTCCGGCATGCCCGCGGTGTCCGGCAGGCGGTTCATGCGGGCGGGATCGAGCCGCGCCATGCAGGCGGCGGCACCCAGCATCAGCGCGGCGGCGGCGCCGGCGGTGACGATTCCGGCCTCGGCCCCCGTCGCCTCGGAGATCGCGCGCGATGCCGCGGCCTGGAGATGGTGCATCTCGACGCAGAAGCGCGCCGCCTCGGCCATCGCGGCGACCACCTCCGGCGCCATCATGCCGCCGGACAGGCGCGTATTGGTCCCGTAGCCGTTGATGATGCGCGGAACGCCAAGCGCGGCGACGATGCCGACGGTTGCCATGGACCCCTCCCCCGGGCAGCGCCCCCATCCTGCGTCCGGCCGGGCGTCATGGCGAGGTCGCGCGCCGCGTCAGTCCTGTCGGCGCAGCGTGTGTTCGTCATAGATGCGGCGACGCCCGCCATCGTCTTGCGCGGCGTCGGATGTGCGGGTGGCGGTGGCCGTGCCGGTCCCGCCCGCCAACCTGTCGGCCGTCGCCAGGATCTGCGTGCCGATGTTCGCGAAGGTGGTCAGCAGGTTGCTCCGGAAGGCGATCGTCGCGCCGCCGGCGATGACGACGATGCCGGCGGCCAACAACGCGTACTCCGACGCCACAAGGCCCCGGTGGTCGCGGAAGACGCTGCTGCGGGGCGCCTTTTTCGGCCGATATCGCAACGAAAACGTGAACATGGTTAACGATACTGAATGCAATCCAGGCGGCGCGACGGGGAATGTGTCGCCTTTTTTCGTCCAGCGCTCAATTTCGCGCCAAGGTTGTCGTCACGCTGCACCGGCACCACCAAGGCGACCTTGTGTGCGCCGCAGCGCGTCCTGCCACAGGGCATAGCGCCGGCTTGCCTCAACCGTCCCCGTACCGGGCAGGAACCTCCGCTCCAGCCGCCAATGCGTCGCGCCGCCCTCACCGGGCGGCGGCAGAAGCCCCGCCTGCACCCCGGCCAGCCAGGCCGCGCCCAGCGCCGTCGTCTCGCGTAGCGCCGGCCGGTCGACCGGGGCGGCCAGCACGTCGGCCAGCGCCTGCATGGTCCAGTCGGAGGCGACCATGCCGCCATCGACGCGCAGCACCGTCTCCCCGGAACTCGTCCAGTCGGCACGCATCGCCTCGACCAGATCGCGCGTCTGGAAGGCGACGCTCTCAAGCGCCGCGCGACAGAGCTCCGCCCGCCCCGTGCCGCGCGTCATGCCGAAGATCGCCGCGCGCGCCTCCGCATCCCAATGCGGCGCGCCGAGGCCGGTGAAGGCCGGCACCAGGATCACCTCCTGCGCCGGGTCCGCCTGCGCGGCCAGCGTTCCGGCCTCCGCCGCGTGGCGGATGATGCCAAGCCCGTCGCGCAGCCACTGGACCGCCGCGCCGGCGACGAAGATCGCCCCTTCCAGCGCATAGGTCCGGCGCCCGCCCAGCTGGTAGGCGATGGTCGTCAGCAGCCGCGCGCGGGAGGCAACCGGCGCGTCGCCCGTGTTGAGCAGCGCGAAGCAGCCCGTGCCGTAGGTCGACTTCACCATCCCCGGCAGGAAGCAGCCCTGCCCGACCGTCGCCGCCTGCTGGTCCCCCGCCACGCCGCGCACGGGCACGGCGGCGCCGAGCAGCCCGGCCTCCGTCTCCCCGTATTCGGCGGCACAGTCGCGCACCTCGGGCAGGATGGCCTCGGGGATGCGGAACAGGCGGAGCAGGTCCTCGTCCCAGCAGCCGCGGCGGATGTCGAACAGCATGGTGCGCGACGCGTTGGTCGCATCCGTCGCATGCACCCGCCCGCCGGTCAGGCGCCAGACCAGGAAGGAATCGACGGTGCCGAAGGCGAGGTCCCCGCGTTCCGCCGCCGCGCGCGCGCCGGGCACGTTCTCGAGCATCCAGGCGAGCTTCGTCGCCGAGAAATAGGGGTCCGCGAGGAGCCCGCTGCGGCCGGTGAGGAGCGGCTCCATCCCCTCCGCCCGCAGCCTGGCGCAGTGGTCGGCCGTACGGCGGTCCTGCCAGACGATGGCGCGGTGCAGGCAGCGGCCGGTCGCGCGGTCCCACAGCAGCGTCGTCTCGCGCTGGTTGGTGATGCCGATGCCGGCGATGCGCGTGGCATCGCCGCCCGCCGCGGCCAGCGCACCGCGCAGCGTCGCGAGCGTGCCGGCCCAGATGTCCTCGGGCTCGTGCTCCACCCAGCCGGGGGCGGGGAAGTGCTGCGGCAATTCCTCCTGCGCCGTGGCGAGCGGCGCGAGCGCCGCGTCGAAGGCGATGGTGCGCGTGCTGGTGGTGCCCTGGTCAAGGGCGAGCAGCAGGTCCTGGGTCATGGCGCGGCGTGTCCTCCGTTGCGCAGGATAGCCGGGGGCGACGGCACGGAAACCCTTGCGCGCCAGCCCGGGAGCAGGCGGGATAGGCGCATCGGGTGGAGGAACCGCCATGCGACGCGCCATCGTCCCTGCCATCGCCCTGCTCGCCGGCGCGATCGGCGCCGCCGCCATGGCCCAGCCCCGCGCCTATGCGCCCGGGCCGCAGAACATCAGCCTGCCGCCCGACTGGCCGCAGCGCTTCATCCGCTACACCACGGTGGACAAGCCGGACCGGAGGATCATCCGCAACATCTACATCAACCCCGAAGCCTATGCCGCGCTGCGCCCGGGTGAGCCCATCCCCTACGGCGCGCTCGTCATCATGGCCGACCAGCGGGCGCGGCTGGATGGCGCGGGGCAGCTGCTGCTCGACGGGAACGGGCGACTGATCCCGGAACCCGCCTTCATCGCCGTCGCCGCGCAGCAGAAGGAACGCGGCTGGGGCGAAGGCTACGGACCCGATCTGCGCAACGGCGAATGGGAATATGCCCGCTTCAACCCGGCCAGCGGCGAGCGGATCGACGGCCCGCTGAACGCCTGCTTCACCTGCCACCTGCAGGCGCGCGCCCAGCAGGATTTCACCTTCACCACCTGGGACTACGCGAACCGCACCCGCTGAGGAGCCCGACATGACCGCACCGCTGCTGATCCGCGACGCCGCCTGGGCCGTGGTGTGGGACGCGCCCGCGCACCGCCACGCCTATGCGCGCGGCATGGACGTGCTGGTGGAGGGCGGCCGCGTCTCCGCCATCGCGCGGCATGATCCCGACGCGCCCGTGCCCCCCGGCGCCGAGGTGGTGGACGGGCGGCGGATGCTGGTCATGCCAGGCCTGGTCAACATCCACACCCACCCGACCACCGAGCCCGCCAGCCGCGGCGTGCGCGAGGACCACGGCGTGCCGGAACAGCAGATGTCCGGCCTGTTCGAACGCCTGCAAGCCTTCCGCATCGACCAGGCGGGCCAGGCCGCCGCCATGCGCCTCGCCTATGCCGAGCTGATGTCGGCCGGGGTGACGAGCGTGGTCGACCTCTCGCCGCCCTTCCCCGAATGGCTCGGCATCATGCGGGAAAGCGGGCTGCGCGTCTGGGCGGGCCCCGGCTTCGCCGCGGCGCGCTGGGGCATGGCGGCGCCACAGACGGTGACCTGGATGTGGAACCGCGAAGGCGCCCGCACCCAGTTCGAAGAAGCGAAGCGCGTGATGAAGGACGCCGAGGCAGACAATTCCGGCCGGCTGCACGGCATCGTCTTCCCCGCCCAGATCGACACGGTGGAGGAGGACATGCTGCGCGAAAGCATCGCCTATGCCGGGGAGACCGGCCGCCCCTTCACCACCCATATCGCCCAGGCGGTGGTCGAGGTGCGGGAGATGATCCGCCGCCATGGCGTCACACCCATCCAATGGGCGGCATCCATCGGGCTTCTCACGCCGCGCTCGATCCTCGGCCACGCGATCTTCGTCGACGAGCACGCCTCGATCGGCTGGCACACGGCGAAGGATATCGGCCTGGTCGCCGACCACGGCGCGACGGTCGCGCATTGCCCGACGCCCTTCGCGCGCTATGGCGAGCACCTGAAGCACTTCGGCAAGTACCGCGCGCGTGGCGTGAACATGGGCTTCGGCACGGATTGCGCCCCGCACAACCTGA
>NZ_JACADQ010000173.1 GCF_016106015.1 Neoroseomonas rubea | reverse complement strand
GCGCTGCCGCCCGCCGCGCCGGCCTGTGCCTCGATGGCCGCGAACTCGGCGCCGCCGCGCCAGGCCTCGGCGAGTGCGCGTGCCGCCGCTTCCTCGGGCAGCACCGCCTGGCGGAGCGCGCGGCGCTCCGGCGTCTCGTACTGCGCACGCCGCTGCTCGAAGGCCTGTTCGAGCTGGGCGTCGTTCACCTCGATCTCGGCCGCGATGGTCTCGGGCGAGAGGATCGCGACCGCCGCCTCCCGGTATTCGGGGGCGGAGAAGCGGGCCGGGTTGTTCTCCTGGTAGCGGCGGAGCTGCGCCTCGGTCGGCGCCTCGGGCTCGGCCATCGCGGCGCGCGGCACCAGCACCATGTCGGCGACGCGCCGTTCCATCGCCCAGGCGAGCAGCGGGGCCGAGAGCGCATCCGGCCCGGCCGCGCCGGACCGTACCGCGCCGGCCAACTGCTGCCGAAGCAGGTCGCCCGCGACGATCTCGAGGAACTGCGCCTCGTTCAGCTCATTCTGGCGGAGGAAGCTGTCGAGCAGCGGGCGGGAGAGGGCGCCATCCGCACCGCGCAGGCCGGGGATGGCGAAGACCGAGTCCCGCACGGCCGCCACCGGCGCCGCGATGCCCTGCCGCACCGCCTCGGTGCGCAGCGCGCGGTCGGAGACCAGCTGCTCGACCGCGCTCGCCGCGACCGCCCGGCGGATGTTCTCGTCGCCCGAGAACCGGTCGCCGAGCTGGCGGGCGAGGCGCGACATCTCCCGCCGCGCGGCCGCCTGGGCTTCCGGCAGTTCGACCGTCAGGTCGCCGACGCGGGCGACGGCGGTCTCGCGGCCGATGTTGCGCACCACGTCCTCGATCCCCCAGACGGCGAAGGAGAGGACGAGCAGGGCGAAGAGGATCTTGGCGACCCAGGTGCCGGCCAGGCGGCGGAGCGCGGTGAGCATGGCGCGTTCCTACCCGCGCCGTCCCCCGGGCGGAAGGGCCGAGGGCGGGCGCCCCCTCGCTTTGCCATTCCGGCCCGATCGGCTACCGGGGGGTGGACCTGATTCAAGGAGCCCCGCCCCGTGACCCCTGGTGTCCGTCCCCTGATCGCCGGCAACTGGAAGATGCATGGCCTGGCCGCCGATGGCCTGGCGCTGGCCCGCGCCGTGGCCACGGGCGGCGCGGCGATCCGCGCCGAGCTGGTGGTCTGCCCACCGGCGACCCTCGTTTCGGCCGTCGCGGCGGCCATGGCGGGCGGGCCCGTCGCGGTGGGCGGGCAGGATTGCCATGCCGCGGCCAAGGGCGCCCATACCGGGGACATCGCCGCGTCGATGCTCGCCGATGCCGGGGCGCGCTTCGTCATCCTAGGCCATTCCGAACGCCGCGCCGCCTACCGGGAGACCGACCCGACCGTGCGATCGAAGGCCGAGGCCGCGATCGCCGCGGGCCTTACCCCCATCGTCTGCGTCGGCGAGCCGGAGGATGACCGCCTTCTGGGCCGGGCGGAGGAGGTGGTGGCGGCGCAGATCGCCGGCAGCCTGCCGCCGGGCTTCGGCGCCGCCGGCGGTGTCGTCGCCTATGAGCCGATCTGGGCCATCGGCACCGGCCGGACGCCGACCGAAGGAGACATCGCCGCCATGCACGCCATGATCCGCGCCCGCCTGGTCGCCGCCTTCCCGGGCCAGGGGGAGGGCCTGCGCATCCTCTATGGCGGCTCGGTCAAGCCCGGCAACGCGGCCGCCATCCTGGCCCTTCCGCATGTGGACGGGGCGCTGGTGGGCGGGGCCAGCCTCGTCGCCGAGGATTTCCTGGCCATCGCCCGCGCCGCGGGGTAGCGGCGGGGGTCGCGCTTCGCTAGATACGCCGGGTCATGACCACCGTCCTCCTCGTCATCCACCTCTTCGTCACCATCGCGCTGATCGGCCTCGTGCTGCTGCAGCGGAGCGAGGGGGGCGGGCTCGGCATCGGCTCCTCCCAGGGGATGGGGTCCTTCATGGGCGGGCGGGGCACGGCGAACCTGCTGACGCGGGGCACCGCGATCCTCGGCACGCTGTTCTTCGTCATTGCCCTGTCGCTCGCGCTGCTGAACCGTGGCGCGTCGCAGCAGAACCGCTCGATTCTCGATTCGCCCGCGCCGGCGAGCGTGCCGGCCGCCCCGGCGCTGCCCTCGGTGCCCACCAACTAACCCAGGCTTCGCAACAACTTCCCGGCGCATCGCCGCCCCGCCACCGGCGTGGGTGGCGCATCCGTGCGCGCCGGTCTAAGGAGGGCGCCCATGGCGCGGTTCGTCTTCATCACCGGCGGCGTGGTCTCCTCCCTCGGCAAGGGCATCGCTTCCGCCTCCCTCGGCGCGTTGCTCCAGGCACGCGGCTACAAGGTCCGGCTGCGCAAGCTGGACCCCTACCTCAACGTCGATCCGGGGACGATGAGCCCCTACCAGCACGGCGAGGTCTACGTCACCGACGACGGGGCCGAGACCGACCTCGACCTCGGCCACTACGAACGCTTCACGGGCGTGGCGGCGCGCAAGGCGGACAACTGGACGACCGGGCGGCTGTACCTGGATGTCATCGCGGCCGAGCGGCGCGGCGACTACCTCGGCGGTACGGTCCAGGTCATTCCGCACATCACCGACAAGATCAAGGAAGTCATCCAGGCGGAGACCGACGCCTACGACTTCGTCCTGGTCGAGATCGGCGGCACGGTCGGCGACATCGAATCGCTGCCCTTCCTGGAAGCGATCCGCCAGCTGGCCAATGAACTCGGCCCGCAGCGCAGCCTGTTCATGCACCTGACGCTGGTGCCCTACATCCCCTCGGCCGGCGAACTGAAGACCAAGCCGACGCAGCACAGCGTGAAGGAACTGCTGGGCCTGGGCATCCAGCCGCAGATCCTGCTCTGCCGCTGCGACCGGACGATTCCGGAGAACGAGCGGCGCAAGATCGCGCTGTTCTGCAACGTGCGGCCGGAAAGCGTGATCCCGGCGCTCGATGCGAGCACCATCTACGAGGTGCCGCTCGCCTATCATCGCGAGGGGCTCGACCAGGAAGTGCTGCGCCATTTCGGGCTTTCCGCCTATGGCGAGCCGAACATGCGGCGCTGGGAGACCATCGTCCAGGCGGTCAAGCAGCCCGAGGGCGAGGTGACGATCGCCGTCGTCGGCAAGTACACGAACCTGCTCGACGCCTATAAGTCGCTGTCCGAGGCGCTGACGCATGGCGGCATCGCGCACAATGTGCGCGTCAACCTCGACTGGGTGGACAGCCAGATCTTCGAGGATGACGAGGAAGCCGTCGCGCGGCTCGAGAAGGTGAACGGCATCCTCGTGCCCGGCGGCTTCGGCGAACGCGGCACGGAAGGCAAGATCGAGGCGGTGCGCTTCGCCCGCGAACGCAAGGTCCCCTTCTTCGGCATCTGCTTCGGGATGCAGATGGCGGTGATCGAGGCGGCGCGGAACCTGCTCGGCATCAAGGGCGCGTCGTCCACCGAGTTCGGTACCTGCGCCGAGCCGATCGTCGGCCTGCTGACCGAATGGCAGCGCGGCAACGCGGTCGAGAAGCGAGACGCCTCGGGCGATCTTGGCGGCACCATGCGCCTGGGCACCTATCCGGCCCTGCTGACGGAAGGCTCGCTCGTGCGCGAAGTCTACGGCGGCGCGGCACGCATCGAGGAACGCCACCGCCACCGCTACGAGGTGAACATCGCCTATCGCGAGCGGCTGGAAGCGGCGGGGCTGCGCTTCGCGGGGCTTTCGCCGGATGGGGTGCTGCCGGAGATCGTCGAGTATCCCGACCATCCGTGGTTCATCGGCGTGCAGTACCATCCCGAGTTGAAGTCGAAGCCCTTCGAGCCGCATCCGCTCTTCGCGGGGTTCATCGGGGCGGCGGTGAAGCAGGCCAGGTTGGTGTGATCCCGGAGAGGGGCGCCGCCCCTCTCCGGACCTCACCCCGCCAGAGGCCGAAGGGCCTCTGGACACCGTGACCGCGCCACCCGCCGAAGTTGGGCGCCAAGATATTGGTTTCCAAAGGCCTTTCGGCCTTTGGTGGGGTGGTCCGGAGGGGCGACGCCCCTCCGGTCATGCCTAGGAGGTTCCATGCACCACGTCTCCATCGGCCCCGTCACCCTCGGCAACGACCTGCCGCTGGTGTTTCTCTCCGGCCCCTGCCAGATCGAAAGCCGCGCGCACGCGCTCGAAACCGCATCCGCGTTGGCCGAGATGGCGCGCGCCGCCGGCGTGTCGCTGATCTACAAATCCTCCTTCGACAAGGCGAACCGCACCAGCGTGAAGGCCGCCCGCGGCATCGGCATGAAGGAGGGCCTGGCCATCCTCGCCGAGGTGCGCGAGGCCACCGGCCTTCCCGTGCTGACCGATGTCCATTCACCCGAGCAATGCGCCCCGGCGGCCGAAGCCGTGGACGTGCTGCAGATCCCCGCCTTCCTGTGCCGCCAGACCGACCTGCTGCTCGCGGCCGGGGAGACGGGCCGCGCGATCAACGTGAAGAAGGGCCAGTTCCTGGCACCGTGGGACATGGTGAACGTCGCGGCCAAGATCGCGAGCACCGGCAACGAGAAGATCCTGCTGTGCGAGCGCGGTGCCTCCTTCGGCTACAACACGCTGGTGGCCGACATGCGGTCGCTGCCGATCATGGCGCAGACCGGCTACCCGGTGGTGATGGATGCGACGCATGCCGTGCAACAGCCCGGCGGGCAGGGCACGAGCAGCGGCGGGCAGCGCGAGTTCGCCCCGGTGCTCGCGCGCGCCGCCGTCGCGGTCGGCGTCGCGGCGGTGTTCATCGAGACGCATGCCGACCCGGACCATGCGCCGTCCGATGGGCCGAACATGATCCCGCTGCGGGAGATGCCGGCGCTGATCGCGCGGCTGAAGGCCTTCGACGCGCTCGCCAAGTCCGGCTGATCCGCGGCGGGTTGCGGCGTGGCACGGCGCAGGCGAGGCTCCGCGCATGACCCGCGCCGCGAGGACCAGCCGCGCCACGATGTTCGGGATTGCCGCCCTTCTCGGAGCCGGCGGCACCGCCGTGCTCGCGATGGGGGACGGTGTTCTGGCCGGCGGCATGCTCCTCGGCTTCGCCGCGCTCGGCGCCCATGCCGCCATGCGGGGCGGGCAGGGCGAGGAAGGCGATGGCACGGACACCGGTGATGGCGACAGCGGCGGCGGCGATGGCGGCGGCGAATAGGGACCGCGCGGCACCATGTCCCTGATGCGACGCCCGCCCGGACTGCCGCCGCAAAGGCGCCGCCCGATCGTCGCGCTGCTGATCCTGGCGGCCCTCGGCGCCGTGCTTTGGCACAGCCTGCCGGCCGGATGGACGACGATCCGCCTGTCGGCCTGGCATTGGGAGACGATCCTCGTCGTCCTCGGCACCCATGCGCTGCTGCTCGGCGCCTTCGGCTGGATCGCCTGGCTGTTCTGGGCCGGGCGGCGGCCGGGGGATGGCGGGTAAGTCATTCCTTCATCGCGCCGGGTGAAAATCCTCCGCGACGCCGCCAGTGCCGAGGACCTTTATGCGCATCGCCTATCGCGAGGACGGTACCGCCGTGCCGGTCTACGAGCCCGGCGATCATGTCCGCCTTGTGCAGGACGAGCCCGGTCCGATCGTGATGGCGCAGGCCGGCGAATGGGGCGTGGTGCTGCGCAACCGCGGCATCGAGGGGCTGGACATACGGCTGGCCGGTCATTCGCGGCCGCGCACCACCGACTTGCCGATCGCCAACGGCATTCCGGCGCGGATCGTCGTTCCGTGCGACGAGCTGGGTCTGCGGGTCGACCTCCAGCGTGACCTCCGGCGGGACGGCGGATCGAAACGTCGCCGCGCGTAGAGGAAATCTTCACGGCCGAGAGACAAAATAAGACTGTCTCATTCCAGCGAGGAGACGACATGCGTGTCACCTACCAGGCGGACGGATCGCCCGTCCCGATCTACGAACCGGGCGACATGGTGCGGCTCGTGCGCGACGAGCCCGGGCCGATCGTCACCGCCCGCGCCGGGGAATGGGGGGAAGTTCTGCGCGTGCGCGGGCGGGACGGGCTCGATATCCGCTTCGCCGGCTACTCCCGCCCTTCCACGGCGCTGATGCCCATCGCGACGGCGATTCCGACGAGCTACGTCGCGCCCTGCGACCGCCGCGGCGTGCCGCTGCGCCTCCAGCGCGACCTGAAGCTGAAGCAGGAAATCGCCTGAAGGATCGTCAGATCATCTGCCCGCGCAGGAAGCCGAGCGCCGGCAACGGGGCCCATGCGCGCGGCAACTCGGACCGGCGGATCGGCGTGACGGAATAATGCGGCACGGGCTGCTTCGCTCGCACCAGCCAATCCGCATAGGCCTTCACCTGCTGGTCCCGCCAGGCCCTGTCATGCAGCGCCTGGTCGCGGGACCGGAACACCTCCGCGACACGGCTTTTCCGCCCGACCGTGGCCACCACGGCCCACAGCGTGTCGTCATCCCCGGTGCGGACTGGAACCAGGTTCCCCACCCGGGGAGCGTGGCAAATCCGCCCCGCCGGGGTCAAGCGGCGGCGGGCGCGGCGATGCCGATCCGCTCGAGGGGCCCGAATTCCCGTTCCAGGATCGGCCGGACCTGGCGCTGCCAGGCTGCGATGGAGCGCAGCCCGACGCCGGGGTCCATGTCCCCGACCTGCATCTGCAGCAGGTAGTGGCAGGGGGCGGCGGCGCGGATCTCGGCCGCCATGCGGGCGGCGACGGTCGCGGCATCGCCCACCATCATGTGCGCGCCCATCTCCTCGAGGCTGGGCTCGCCCTCCCAGGTCTTCTCCACCAGCATCCCGCCATCCATCGCCTGTTCGCGCCGGCGCAGGCTCTGCGACAGGCGGATCTGCCAGCGGGCGTTCTCGAGGAAGCGCGCGGCTTCGCCCGCATCGTCGGTGACGCAGAAGGGGCGCATGGCGCCGAAGCGCAGCGTCTCGGGGCTCTTGCCCGCCGCGCGGCGGATTTCCTCGAAGCGTCGGCGCGCGGCGGCCAGCATGGCGGGGGTGAAGTGGCGCGGCGTCACCATCACCACGCAGTCGCGCTCGGCGGCGTACCGGTGCAGGTCGGGATTGTCGCCGGCCACCCAGACCTCGGGCATCGCGCCGACGGGGCGCGGGGCGATGTGGGTCTCCGGCATCCGGTAATGCGCGCCGCTGTGGGAAAACGTCTCGGCGCCGAAGGCCTGTTCCATCATGCCCATCACCTCGAGCAGGCGGGGCGTCGATTCCGACAGGTCCTGGCCGAAGCGCTCGAATTCATAGGGCTGGTAGCCGCTGCCGATGCCGAGCACGAGGCGCCCATGAGTCAGCGCATCCACCATGCCGATTTCCGCGATCAGCCGCGCCGGGTGGTAGAGCGGCACGATGACGACGCCGGAGGCGAGGCGGATGCGGCGCGTCTCGCCGGCCAGCCGCGCGACCATCATGAGCGGGGAGGGGCAGACGCAATAGTTGGAGAAATGGTGCTCGGCGAACCAGGCGATGCCGAAGCCGGCCTCCTCCGCAGCCTTCACCTGCGCGATGGTGGTGTCGTAGATCGCGGCGGTCGGCGTGCCGCGGTCGCGATAGCCCATCAGGTTGAACAGGCCGACATCCATGCTGCGCTTCCTTCCCCTGGTTGCCCCGATGCTCCCGCCGACGCCCCTTTCGCGCAAGCCCGGCTTGCCGGGGCGGCGAGGGCGCGCTGATCTGCGCGGGCACTCAAGGGGGAGACGCGCGTGATCGTCATCGGCCGGGGCAGCGTGCAGCAGGAGGAATGCGACGTGATGGGGCACATGAATGTGCGCCACTATGTCGCGCGGGTGGCGGATGCGCTGTCCTGGCTGCTGCTCGAAGCCGGCCTGCCGCCCTCCGGCCGGACCGTGCGCGTGCTCGACCAGCATATCCGCTTCCTGCGGGAGATGGCGCCCGGCACGCCCTTCACCATCCAGGGCGGCATCCTGGGGGAGGAAGGCGGGCGGCTGCGTTGCTTTGCCGAGATCCGCAACAGCGCGACCGACCAGCCGGCGGCGACCTTCGTGACGGACCTCGCGCCATCCGACGCGGCCTTGCCGCGCGCCGCGGCGCTGCGTGTCGCGTTGCCCGACCATGCCGCGCCGCGCGGCCTGTCCTTTGCGCCGCCCCGCCCGCTGCCCGACCGCG
>NZ_JACADQ010000172.1 GCF_016106015.1 Neoroseomonas rubea | reverse complement strand
CCCCGCCGGCGGGCTCGCGCCCGGCGCGGGGGTCAGGTCGAGCGGCGCCGGGCCGCGATGCGCCTCGGCGATCGCGCGCACCGCCGGGCCATACGCCGCATGCCAGGCCGCCCAGAGCCAGGCCGGCGTGTCGAGCCTGGCGGCGTCCAGCCCCTCCAGCACCGCCGGGCCTTCCGTCGCCACCTTGCGCAGCACGGCATTCACCAGCCCCGCGAAGGCCTTCGGCGCGAGCGCGACCGCCGTCGCGACCGCGGCATGAGGCGGCGTGTCCAGCAGCAGCAGTTCCGCCACGCCTATGCGCAGCGCGTGGCGCGCGGGCGGCGGCGGCTCCTTGCGCAGGTAGGGCGACAGCACCTCCTCGATCGAGCCGAGGCGCCGCAGCACCATCGCCGCGATGCGATGGGCGGCGGCCCGGTCGCGCGGGTCCAGCCTGCGGGGCAGGCCTTCCAGCGCGTCCTCGAGCGGGCGGCGGTCGTCGAGGGACGCGGCGATCAGGTCGCGCGCGGCGCGGCGCGTGGGCAAGCCGGGGGGTGGAGGTGTCACGGCGCGCTTCATGGCACCCCGCGCCCCGGCAGGCCAGAGCGGGGCCCGCAGGACGCGGCGCCGGCCGGCGCTAGCCCCCCGGCAACCGCCCGGCTGTCCGCCACGGGGCGCCGGTCGCGGTTTCCCCCGGGGCGGATAGTGCGCTAGACGCCCGCCACCATGCGCGCTGCCGAATTCCTCGACCGGCTGCCGGAGACGCGACGGCCGGCGCTGTGGCTCGTCGCGCTCTGCCTGCTGCTTTGGTTGCCCGGCTTCTTCACCATCCCCCAGGGGGACCGGGACGAGAGCCGCTTCGCCCAGGCCACGCGCCAGATGGTCGAGACCGGGGACCACGTGCGCATCCGGCTCGGCGATGTGGAGCGCAACAAGAAGCCGGCCGGCATCCACTGGGCGCAATCGGCCGTGGTGCACGGGCTGGAAGCCGTCGGCATCCCGGCGCGCAATTCCATCTGGGCCTACCGCATCCCGTCATTGCTCGGCGGCATCATCGCCGTGCTGGCGACCTGCCTGCTGGGCCGCGCGCTGGTCGGGCGCAGGGCGGCCTTCGTCGCGGCGGCGATGCTCGCGCCGTGCATGGTGCTGGTGGTGGAAACCCACATCGCCAAGACGGATGCGGCGCTGCTGGCCGCCATCACCGTCGCGATGGGGCTGATGGGGCGCGCCTATCTGGCGCCGGACCGGTTCACGCCGGGCATGGCGGCGGGGTTCTGGGCGGCGCTCGGCCTCGGCGTGCTGCTCAAGGGGCCGATCGCGCCGCTGGTGCCGCTGCTGGCGGGCCTCACGCTCGCCATCATGGACCGGCCCGCCGGGGCGCGGTTCTGGCGGCTGTCCGCGCCCTGGCTGCCGGCGCTGCGCGCGGGCTGGGGCCTGCCGCTGATGGTCGCCTTCGCTGCCCCGTGGTTCGTCGCCATCGGCATCGCGACGGAAGGCCGCTTCTTCGGCGAGGCCCTGGGCGGCGACATGCTGGACAAGGTGGGCTCGGGCGAGGAAGCGCATTGGGGCCCGCCGGGGATGTATGCGGCGATCTTCGGCATCACCGCCTTCCCCTCCGCCTGGATCGTGCTGCGCAGCCTGCCGGGCGCCTGGACGGAGCGGATGCAGGCGCCGGTGCGCTTCCTGCTCGCCTGGGCGGTGCCGACCTGGCTGCTGTTCGAGGCGGTGCAGACGAAACTGCCGCACTACGTCCTGCCCGCCTTCCCGGCGCTGATGCTTCTCGGCGCGCGCTGGGCGATGGACCCGCTGCGGACGCAGCCGCCGCGCTGGGTCCATTGGCTCGGGAATGTCGCGCTGGCCGGCGTCGCGGTCGGGCTGCCGCTCGCCTTCCTGGTGGCGGTCTATGTGGTGGAGCACCGGTTCAAGCCGATGGCGGTGGCCGGCATCCTCGCCGGCATCGTCATGGCGGTGCTGCTGTTCCGCCTCGCCCGCGCGCAGGCCTGGGGGCGGGCGGCGCTGGCCGGCGCGATCCTGGTCGTGCCGGTCTATGCCTCCGTGCTGGAAGGTACGATTCCGCGGATGGAGGCGGTGTGGATCTCCCCGCGGCTTGCCGCCCGCGTGGCCGAGGTCGCGCCACGCCTGCCGCCCGAGCGCTTCGGCGTGGTCGGCCATCACGAGCCGTCGCTGCAATTCGCCATGGGCGGGGCCATCCGCCTGCTGCGGGACGGGCCGGCGGCGGCGGAATTCCTCGCCGGCGGGGATGGCCGCATTGCCGCCGTGAACGACCGGCAGGAAGCGGCCTTCCGCCGCGCCGCGGCGGAGCGGGGCCTCACGGTCGCCGAGCTCGGCTCGGTGACCGGCCTGAACTATGTGCGCGGGCGCTGGGTCACGCTCTCGCTGTTCAAGGTGGAATAGATGTTCGAGTGGGTGACGAACCTGGTCGCGGCCGGCGGGCTGGCGGGCGTCTTCGCGCTGATGGTGCTGGAGAATTTGTTCCCGCCCATCCCGTCGGAGCTGATCATGGCCGCGGCCGGCTTCGCGGCGGCGCGGGGCGAGTTGTCGCTGATCGGGCTGATCGTCTTCGCCGTGGCCGGCACGGTCGCGGGCAACATCGTCTGGTACGAGCTGGGCCGCTGGCTGGGCGTGGAGCGCTTCCGCCCGCTGGTCGCGCGCTACGGCAAGTGGTTCGCGGTGGAGGAGGAGGACCTGGATCGTGCGACGGGCCTTCTGCGCCGCTTCGGCCCGATCGCGATCTGCTTCGGGCGGATGCTGCCGGGGGTGCGGACGCTGATCTCGGTGCCCGCGGGGATGGTCGAGATCCCACGCGGGATCTTCTACTTCTGGACCTCGCTCGGGTCGCTGGTGTGGCTGACCTTCCTCGCGATGGCGGGGTTCTTCCTCGAGGACCACTACGACAAGGTCGAGAAGTGGGTCGAGCCGCTGGCCTGGGTGGTGGTGGGCATCGCGGCGGGCGGCTACGTGGCGCACCTGGTGTTCGCGTTCCGTAGGGCAAGGCGGCGGCGGAAGGTGTGAGGCGTTTCCGGAGGGGCGCTGCCCCTCCGGGCCTCCCCGCCACGGGTTCCCACAGACGATGCACGCATCGTCCGTTGGGGTCCCATCGGCCGAAAGGCCTTTGGAAACCGGGACTCCGCGCGATGACGAAGGGCGCCCCAGGTATTGGGTTCCGAGGGCCTTTCGGCCCTCGGCGGGGTCCGGGGCAGAGCCCCGGCGCGCTTACGCCCCTTCCCGCACAATCCTCCGGCAATGGACCAACGACGCCTCGATCAGGTTGTCCGTCGCCTCCGGCGTGCGGAAGGCGGAATGCGAGGCAAGGACCACGTTGTCGAGTGCCGCGAGCGGATGTCCCGCCGGCAGCGGTTCCTCCACGAACACATCCAGCCCCGCAGCCCCGATGCGCCCGCTGCGCAGCGCTTCCGTCAGCGCCGCCTCATCCACGATCGCCCCGCGCGCCGTGTTCACGAACAGCGCGCCGGGCTTCATGCGCGCGAGGCGCGCCGCGTCGAGGAAGCCGCGCGTCTCGTCGTTCAGCAGCAGGTGCAGCGAGACAACGTCGCTGCCCGCGAGCAGCGTGTCGATGTCGGTGAAGGTGACGCCCGGCGCGGTCTTCGGCGTGCGGTTCCAGGCCAGCACCTTCATCCCCGCGCCGGCGCACAGCCGGGCCATCTCCGCCCCGATCCCGCCGAAGCCGATGATGCCCACCGTCTTGCCGGTGAGCTGCATCCCGTCCGTGCGCGGCCAGCCGCCGCCCTTGATGGCGTGGTGCATCAGGCCGAGGCCGCGGGCCGCGCCCCACATCAGCGCGAAGGCCATCTCGGCGACCGCGGTGTCGCCGTAACCCTTGATGATGTGGACCTTCACGCCGCATTCGGCTTCCAGCGCCTCCGGGTCCATGTAGGACCGCGCGCCGGTGCCGAGGAAGACGATGTGCTTCAGGTCCGGGCAGCGCTTCACGACATCGACCGGGAAATGCGTGTGGTCGTCGATCGCGATCTGCACGCCGGCGAGCATGGCGGGCAGCGCCTCGGGCGTGATGTCCGGGTCCTCGTGGATCGCGACCGGCAGGTCGTCCGGGCGGTGCAGCCGGCGCATCACGTCGGCAAGGGAAGCGTTGGCGTCGACGAAGGCTGCGCGCATCGATCGGTTTCCTCTCACACGTCCACGGCGTGCTTCGCGAGCGCCGCCTCGTCCCACAGAAGCCCCATGCCCGGCCGGTCGGGCACCAGCGCCATGCCGTCCTTCACCTGCAGCGGTTCCGCCAGCAGCGGCCCCGCCACGTCCAGGTGTTCCAGCAGATGCGCGGTCGGCGTCGCGTTCAGCAGGTGCACGCTGGCTTCGACGAAGATGTGGGAGGACATCGGCACGCGATGCGCAGCCGCGATCGCCGCCGCGCGCTGCCAGCCGGTTACGCCGCCGATCTTCATCGCGTCCGGCATGCACAAATCGACCGCGCCAGCGGAAAGCGCCCGCTGCATCGACGCCGGCCCCCACCAGTTCTCGCCGCCCTGCACGGGCAGCGTCAGCCGCCGTGCGAGTTCGGCGAGCCCCGCATCGTCCTGCGCCGGCAGCGGCTCCTCGAGCCAGCGCACGCCTTCGGCTTCCAGCGCGCGGCCGCGGCGCTCGGCCTCCGGCAGGTCGAGCGCCTGGTTGTAGTCGACCAGGATGCCGACCTCGTCGCCCACCGCGGCCCGCACGGCGCGGACGGTGTCGAGGTCGTCCTCCAGCCGCTTCTGCCCGACCTTGAATTTTATCCAGCGCGCGCCGAGCGTCGCGACCGCGCGCCCCGCTTCCTCGGCGAGCATCGAAGCCCCCCAGCCGCGCAGGGACGCATAGATCGGAACGGGGCGCGCCTCCGCCCCCAGCAGCTCGCACAGCGGCAGGCCGGCGGTCACCGCCAGCGCATCCCACATCGCCATATCGAGCGCGGAGAGCGCGATCTGCACCAGCCCCTCGGTGCCGAGGATGCGGCCGGCATCGTGCATCTCCCGCCACAGCGTCGCGGGCGCGAGCGGCTTGCCGACCAGCCCCGCGCCGAGGCTGCGCGCGAGCGCCGCGGTCGGGCCGAGCGCGGCCGGCGTGTAGGGGAACACATAGGCCGTGCCCGCCGCGCCATCCGCGGTGCGCAGGTCGACGATGACGAGCGGCGCGCGCCCAATGGTGTTGAGGCTGTTGCGCAGCGGCGGGTCGAGCGGCGCATCGACCGCGCGCACGCGGATGTCGGCGATCCTCGGCAGCGTCATGGGCGGTTCCTCCGCCCCCGATCCTGCCCGCGCCTCAGCGCGGCGTCGAGGCGTGCGCGACCATCAGCGCGACATTCAGCTCCGCCCCCAGCAGCACGACATAGACGCTGACCCAGAACCACATCAGCAGCGCGACGACCGCGCCGAGCGGCCCGTACATCAGGTCATAGGTCGCGAAATTCGAGACATAGAGCGTGAAGCCGGCCGACGCCACGGCCCAGAGCAGCGTCGCGACCACCGCGCCGGGCAGCGTCCAGAGCAGCCCCGGATGCCGCCCCGAGGGCCCGAGCCGATAGACCACCACCAGCCCGATGAAGACGAGCCCGAGCAGCGTGCCCAGCGACATCGCCCGCAGCGTGAGCGCCTGCGGCGCCGGCAGGCTGAACAGCGCCGCCACGCCAGGCAGTGCCACAAGCGCTGCGATCGCCAGCGTCGCCGCGATGGTGATGGACAGCGTCATGCCGATGGCAAGCAGGTGATAGAGGAAGAAGTTGCGCGATTCCTCCACCCCATGCGCCATGTTCAGCGCGCCCAGCATCGCCCGCGTGCCGGCCGAGGCCGACCAGATGGCAACACCGCCCGAGACGATGGCTCCCCATTCCAGGCGCGGCCGCGGCTGTTCCACCAGCTCATGCAGCCGGGCGGCGATCAGGTCGAAGGTCTCCTCCGGCACCAGTTCCCGCAGCACCTCGAGCTGCGGCTCGACCGTCGCCCTGTCGAACACCAAGCCGTAGAGCAGGACGAGCAGGAAGATCGCCGGGAACAGCGCCAGCATGGCGTAGAAGGCGCAGCCCGCCGCGGTCAGCGAAATGCGGTCGGACGCCGCCGCACGCATCACGCGGCGCGCGATGCCCATGGCGCCGGCGCGTGGGGTGGCGGGCGGCAGGGAATCCATGCCGCCGGCGTAGCGCCTTCGTGGCGTGTCAGGGAAGCCTCATCGCCGGCCCGCGCCGGGGTGGGCCAAAAAGCTGCGCGCGGATGTCAGCGCGTCGGGACACCGGCCGCGCGGGGCGGCTCCTCAAGTTTACCGCTCGCGCGCAGCTCCAGCGACGTGATCCGTCCATCCTGGTCGGTATCCAGCCGCTGGAGCATGGCGGCGAGCGTGTTGCCCGTGGGTGTTCCCGGCCCCGCCATGTTGGCGGGGCTCGGCCGCAATCCTTGCAGCGTGGCGGCGAAGTCCTGTCGCGCGCCGGCAGCCTGAAGCCGAGCCGCATCCTGCTGGCTCTGCATGCGGAACGCCCGGATGGCCTGCGGCGCCGTAGGGGCCCGGTCGGGGACGATCTGCATGGCTGCACTCTCCGTGATGGTGGCACCCGTCTTTCTGCCGGGCGGCGCCGTCCTGGCGCATCGGGGACATTGCATGGGGCGTGCCAGAGCAAGGCCGGGGGAGGGGAACCTCCCCGAACCGGGACCCCACGACGTTGCTGCGCAACACCGCGGGGACCCCCAAGCCCTCCCCTTTTTGTCTGTCACAAAGAAGGTTGAGGGGGGTTCGGGGGGAGAAGTTCCCTTCTCCCCCCGACACTTAGCCGAGCCTGGCGAAGGTCAGCTCATGCTTGTTGTTGAACCCGTGGAACAGGACCGCGCCGGGAATGGCGGCGAATTCCGCCGCCGTCGCATGGTCCGTCTCGCCCTGGAATTTCAGCGTGCAGACGAAATTCCGCGCCGCGCCGGCCTCCATCCACCGCCGCACCAGCACCAGCAGCCGGGCCGGGTAGCAGATGATGTCCGAGAACAGCCAGTCGACCGGCACTTCCTGCCGGGGGTCCAGGCCGAAGGCGCTCTCCTGCCGGCAGGAAACGCCGGGCATGGCGGAAATGGCCGGATCGAGCGGCGCCTTGTCCACCGCCGTCACCTCGGCGCCGAGCCGCGCCAGTACCCAGGTCCACCCGCCTGGCGCGGCACCGAGGTCGAGGCAGGTCTCCCCCGGCCCGGGATGCCGGCCCAGCCGCGTCAGCGCCTCCCACAATTTCAGGTAGGCGCGGGATGGCGGGCCTTCCCGGTCCTCGGCGAACAGCACCTCCCCGTTCACGAAGGGGCTGGTCTTGGCGGGGCTGGCCAGCATCCGGTCCGGGGCGAGCAGCGTCCAGGCGCCAAGATGGGCGGTCGGCGCAGGCTCCGGAAACACCAGCGGCCGCGCCTTCACCGGCGGCAGGCGCTCGGCCAGCAGGGCGGAGCGGCGATGATGCAGCAGCGGGTAATGGGCCCAGTTGCGCTGGATGGCGCGCAGCGCATCCGCCCCTGCCTTGACCGAGGGGACCTCGATCTCGCGCGGCTCGGTCCAGATATCGAGCGCCCAGGGCGCGGGCGCCGGCGGGTCGGGCGACAGGGCCAGCCGCCCATGCCAGGCCGAGACGGCCGCGCCGGCGCGGCGAAGGTCCTCGGCGAGTTCGGCCTCGAACCCCTCCGCGGCCAGGTAGGCGGCGCGGATCACCGCTTGAGCGCGGCCAGGGCGAGCGCGAGCCAGCCCGCCATCAGCAACGTACCGCCCAGCGGCGCGACCGGCCCGACAGGCGCCCCGCCGAGCGAGGTCCACCACACCGCCCCGCAGAACAGCGCGGCGCCGATCGCGAAGAAGGCCCCAGCCAGATGCGCGAGCCCCCGCCCCCGCTCGGCCATCAGCCCCGCGGCGAGAAGCGCGAGCGCGTGCCAGCCCTGCATGGTCAGCGCGCTGTCGACGGCCCGGCGCTGCGCGCCCTCGAACCCCGCGGGCGTGCCATGCGCCGCCCAGGCGGACAGCGCGACGGCGCCAAGCCCGGCAAGCGCGCCGAGGAACATCCAGATCCTGTGCATGGCGGACGGCTTACGCGCTGCGGCGCGCCGCGGCCAGGGGGCCCGTTCCCGTGGCGCCGGGGGCCACGCTTCGCGTCCGGGGGCTCAGGCGCGGCCGAACAGGCGTCGCA
>NZ_JACADQ010000171.1 GCF_016106015.1 Neoroseomonas rubea | reverse complement strand
CGTCGCCGCGGCGGGCCTCGCGCTGCTCGGCGGCGGGGGGGATGACTCGCTTGCCGGCGGCACGGCCGGCGACAGCCTGGCCGGCGGGGCGGGCGACGACACGCTGGTGGGCGGGCTCGCCGCCGATACGCTCGATGGCGGCGCCGGGGCCGAACTGCTGGAAGGCGGCGGCGGGGACGACCTGTTCCGCTTCGACCGACGCGACGCGCCGCAAAGCGAGCCTGCCCGGCCCGACCGCATCGCCGATTTCGCCGGCGCCGGCCGCGCGGGGGGCGACCGCATCCAGCTGCCGGGTTCGGTCGCGCTCGGCCTCGGCCTCGCCTTCCATGTGCCGGAAGGCGACTTCGCCTTCGAGGGCTACGGCCAGTCCGGCGTCCAACTGCCCGCATCGCAGGTCGGCGACGGCTTCGCCGACGTCCTGTGGCGCCGTGTCGAGAGCCTGCCCTGGACCTTTGAGATCTGGGCCGACCTCGACGACAACGGCCTGTTCGGCTCGGCCGACCTGCTGCTGCGCATCACCACCGCGCCGCTCGACGGCGCCACGGGCTTCGTCGCCGAGGATTTCGCCGTGGGCTTCGGCGGCCTGTTCGGCGGCGCGGCGGATGACGTTCTGGCGGGCCTGGGCGGCACCGACGACGCGATGTGGGGCGAAGGCGGCAATGACAGCCTGTCGGGCGGCGAAGGCGTCGACCGCCTGCTCGGCGGCCTCGGCAACGACACCCTGGCCGGCGGGGACCTCGCGGACGAGCTGCTCGGCGGGCCGGGCTCCGACCGGCTGGAAGGCGGGGACGGGCTCGACACGCTGTTCGCCGCCGACCCCTTCACGCCCGAGACCGAGGACCCGGCCGACCGCAACCTGCTGCTGGGCGGGGCGGGGCGGGACGCGCTGTTCGGCGGTGCCGGGCTCGACACGCTCGATGGCGGCACCGAGGACGACCTGCTCTGGGGCGATGGCGGCGCCGACAGCCTCACGGGCGGCGACGGCGCCGACCAGCTCTTCGGCCGCGAGGGCGACGACGTCATGGCCGGCGGGGAGGAGGCGGACACGCTGGCCGGCGGTCCCGGCGCGGACACGATGTCGGGTGGCCCGGGCGCGGACCGCTTCGTCATCGACCTTTCGACCGCCGGGCTGGACGAAGCGACGGGCGCGGCCCCCGACTGGGTGCTCGACTTCGACACCGCCGGTGGCGACCAGATCTCCCTGAACCTGGCGGAGGGGCTCGTCGCGGCGCCGGGCGGGCCGGCGCCACTGGTGTGGCGCGGGGCAATGGCGGCGCGCGACGCCTCGGCCGGCCTGCCGCTCGGCATCGCCCTGCCGGGAGACGGGATCGGGCCCGGCTTCGTGCAGTCCTTCTTCCTGCCCGCGACGCTGGCGGGCGCGCCGGCGGGCGGCTGGTTCGTCGTCGATCTCGACCAGGACCTGGTGATCGGGGCGGATGACGCGGCGGTGTGGCTGCGGCCGCCGGGGGGCGGGGCGCTCGCGCTCGACCCTGCGGCCTTCGCGCCCGGCACCTTCCGCGTGCTGGTGGGCGGGGCGGGGGCGGACAGCCTGCTCGCCGCGGCGGGCGGGCAGGAAGCCTTCGGCCTTGGCGGCGCCGATACGCTGGCCGGGCAGGGCGGCGTGGACCGGCTGCTCGGCGGCGCGGGGGATGACAGCCTCTCGGGCGGGGGGGCGGCCGACCAGCTGTGGGGCGGGGCGGGCGCCGACCGGATGGAGGGCGGCGACGGCGCGGACGAGATCTTCGCCGAAGGCCCGGGGCTTGAGGAGGTGGACGGCCTCTTCGGCCGCAACACGCTCTCCGGCGGGGACGGCAATGACAGCCTCTGGGGCGCGGATGGGCGGGATTCGCTCGTGGGCGGGGCGGGGTTCGACCGGCTCCATGGCGGCGTCGGCGCCGACACGCTGCTCGGCGGGGAGGATGCCGACACCCTGCAGGGGTTCGACGGCGCGGATTCCCTCGATGGTGGCGCGGGGCCGGATTCCGTGGAGGCGGGCGCGGGCGAGGACACCGTCGCCTATGACCCCGCCGATCCCTTCATCGATGGTGGCGACGAGCTCGACCTGCTGCGGCTGGTCGCGCCGGCGACCGTCACGCTCGACAGCGTGGTGGACCAGGTGGCCGGCGGCGGCATCGCGACCGGCTTCGAAGGGGTGGATGCCTCGGCCCTGACCGCCGCCATCGCGGTGGCCGGCGGGACGGGGCGAAACCGGCTGATCGGCGGCGCGGGCGCGGACCGGCTGGAAGGCCGCGCCGGCAACGACACGCTGGAAGGCGGGGTCGGCGCCGACACGCTTGCGGGCGAGGAGAATGACGACCTGCTGCTGCCCGGGGAGGGTCCGGACCGCGCGGATGGCGGGGCGGGGCGCGACACCCTGTCCTATGCGGATGCCACGCGCGGCGTGACGGTCGCGCTGGCGGCCGGCACCGCGGGCGGCGGCGCGGCGGGGGACACGATCCTGGGGATCGAGGCCGTGATCGGCTCGAATTTGGCTGACAGCCTCTGGGGCGGCACGGATGCGGACGCGCTGGCCGGCGGGGCGGGCTTCGACACGCTCGCCGGCTTCGGTGGCGCCGACACGCTCAATGGCGGCACGGGGTTCAACAACCTCCGCGGCGGGGCGGGGGATGACAGCCTGTTCGGCGGCGCCAACGCGGACACGCTGGAAGGCGGCGAGGGCAACGACCGGATGGTCGCCAACGGCGGCGCCGACTTCCTGTTCGGCCTGACCGGCAACGACGCCTATGAGATCGGCCTGTCCAACCAGGTGGTGTTCGAGCCGACGGGCGGGGGGACGGACACGGTCTTCGCCACCACCTCCTACTACCTGCGGCCCAACATCGAATGGTTCGTCCTGCGTGCCGGCACGGGCGACCGCTTCGCCGTCGGCACGGCGGGCGACGAGCGCATCCTCGGCAACGAGGGCAACAACCTCCTGATCGGCGGGGACGGCGCAGACACGCTGCAGGGCGGGGCCGGGGCGGACCGGCTGCAGGGCAATGGCGGCATCGACCTGCTGCTGGGCGAGGCCGGCAACGACACGGTCTTCGGCGGCGACGGCGCCGATTCCATCGCCGGCGGCGCGGGGGCGGACAACCTCAACGGCGATGCGGGCGGGGATACGATCACCGGCGGCGGGGAGGATACTCTGCGCGACACCCTCCGCGGCGGCGCGGGGGAGGATTGGCTGGATGGCGGGCCGGGCGCGGACCTGGTCTACGGCAACCTCGGCAACGACACCTGCGTCGCCTCCGAGCCCGGCGACCTCTTCGTCGAGGCCGCCTCCCAGGGGGTGGACGTGCTCTTCGCCCGCGGCGCCGGGACCTTCACCCTGGCCGCCAATGTCGAGCACCTGGTGCTGGAGGGCGCCGGGGGGGGCATCGGCAACACCCTGTCCAACCGCATCACGGGCGGAGCGGGGGCGGAGACGATGTTCGGCCGGGACGGGGCGGATACGCTCGAAGGCGCCGGCGGGGCGGACATGCTGTTCGGGGAGGCGGGGCGCGATGCCTTCCTGCTCGCGCCAGGGGCCGGGCTCGACGCCATCGGCGATTTTTCCACGGGGCTCGACCGGCTGCTGCTGCGCGGCTTCGCCTTCGCGGACTTCGCCGCCGTGCTGGCCGCGACGCGACAGACCCCCAGCGGCGCGGTCATCGACCTCGCTCCGGGCGATTCCGTCCTGCTGGCCGGCGTGCCCCGCGCCGCGCTCGGTGCGGCGGACATCGTCTTCCTGCCGTGACCTACCGACCCCATCTGGCGAAACTGGATGGTGAAGCAGGGAAGGACAGGCACGATGAGCGGATCCCATGAGGTTGCGGTGCTGGGCGGCGGCTGCTTCTGGTGCCTGGAGGCGGCGTTCAAGGAATTGCGCGGCGTTGTCTCGGTCACCTCGGGCTATGCCGGCGGGCACCTGGACAACCCGAGCTACGAGGCGGTCTGCGGCAAGAAGACCGGCCACGCCGAGGTGGTGCGCGTCGAATTCGACCCGTCGGACCTGACCTTCGAAGACCTGCTGCGCGTCTTCTTCGTGATCCACGACCCGACCACGAAGGACCGCCAGGGCAACGATGTCGGCCCGCAATACCGGTCGATCATCCTTGCCCAGACCGAGGCGCAAATGGCCGCCGCACGCGCGGTGATGGCCGATATCGAGGGCTCGGGCCTGTGGGACGGGCCGCTCGTGACCGAACTGGTCCCCGCCGCGCGCTTCTGGCCGGCCGAGCCCGAGCACCACGACTACTTCGCCCGCAACCCCTGGTCGGGCTATTGCCGCGTGGTGGTGGCGCCGAAGGTGGCGAAGGTGCGCAAGGCCTTCGCCGACCGCCTGAAGCGCCCGGCGGCTTGAGAAGGAACGAGACGATGCTGTTCAAGCGCGACCCGGCGGCCGGGGAGACCTTCCCGGTCGCGAAGACCGAGGCGGAATGGCGCGCCGCCCTTTCGCCCGAGGCCTTCCGCGTGCTGCGCGAGCACGGCACGGAGCGCCCCGGCACCTCGCCGCTCAACGCCGAGAAGCGGCCGGGGACCTTCGCCTGCGCCGGCTGTGGCGCGCCGCTGTTCGACGCCGCGGCGAAGTATGAGAGCGGCACGGGCTGGCCCTCCTTCTTCGCGCCGATCGAGGGGGCCGTTGCGACGCGCACCGACCGGTCCTTCTTCATGACGCGGACGGAGGTGCATTGCGCGGCCTGCGGCGGGCATCTGGGGCATGTCTTCCCGGACGGGCCGGCGCCGACCGGGCAGCGCTTCTGCATGAACGGGGTTTCGCTGGCCTTCCGCCCCGCCGGGGATTGACCGGCATCAACAGGCGGGGCTAGGCGCGACTCCGTGCTTGCGTCGGGGCACGGCGCGGCGCAGTTTCCGCCACGACGGAAGCCCCCTCCGCCGCCCTCAGCCCGCCTGTGCATCCATGCGCCGATTGCTCGCCTGCCTGCTGCTTCCGATCCTGCTCGCGGCACGGCCTGCGGCGGCGGACCTCGTCTATGTGCTGAACTCGACGGATCCGAGCATCTCGATCCTCGATGCCTTCACGCGCCAGGAACTGCGCCGCATCCCGGCGCTGCGGGAAGTGCACCACTTGGTGCTGAGCCCCGACGGGCGGGACCTGCTGATCGCCGATTCCGGTGGGAACGAGATCCTGTTCGTGGACCCCGCGACCGGCGACGTGCGCCGGCGGGAACGCGTCTCGAACCCCTATCACCTGGATTTCTCGCCCGATGGGCGGCACCTCGTTGTCGCCAGCCTGCGCCGCAACCAGGTCGACATCTACGAGGCGCGGACGCTTGCCCTGCTTGCGCGGCTGCGCATGCCGGACAAGCCCTCCCACATCGCCTTCCGCCCGGATGCCAGCATCGTCTACGTGACGCTGCAGGGCAGCGGGACCGTCGCGGCGATCAGCCTCGAGACGCGGGAAGCGCTGTGGGAAGTGCCGGTGGGCCGGGAGCCCGCGGGCATCATCTGGCACCGCGGGCGGCTGATCGTCGGGATCATGGGCACCGAGAACTTCATCGTGCTGAACCCCGAGACGCGGGAGATCGAGCGCGAGATCCCGGTCGGCCGCGGCGCACACACCATCTTCGCCGCCCCCGATGGCCGCACCCTGTGGGCCACGAGCCGGGTGCAGAGCCGGATCGCCGAGATCGACCCGAGCACGCTCGAGGTCCGCCGCATCCACGAAGTCCCGGGCGGGCCCGACTGCATCGCCTTCGACCCGGATGGGCGCGTCTGGGCGACGCTGCGCTGGGCGCGTCGCGTCGCGCGGCTCGACCCGCGGACGGGCGAGGTCGAGACCATCCCGGTCGGGCGCAGCCCGCACGGCATCTTCGTCCATCCCCGCCGTGCAGAACAGTAGGCGAGGGGCGCTTGCCGCGCTGGCGCTCGGCCTGCTCGCGGCGCCCGCCGCGGCGCAGGTCGCGCCCGCCTGCCCGTCCGGCACGCTCTACCTGACCATCGACACGGGCTGGGGGCGGGAGGCGGAGCGCATCGCCGCCATCCTCAAGCGGCGGGACGTGCGGGCGACGCTGTTCGTCGCGCATGAACCCACGCATACCGGGGAGCGCAGCCTCGGCCCCGGCTGGGCCGCCTTCTGGCGCGCCCGTGCGGCCGAGGGCCATGTCTTCGCGAGCCATACCGACCGGCACTGGTACTTCCGCGGCGATCTCGCGCCGGGGCGCGTGCGCTACGTCTCCCGCACCGGGGAGGGGGAGGAGGCGCTGGACCAGGCGGCGATGTGCCGCGAGCTCGCCGCCCCCGTCGCGAGGCTGCGCGAAGCCGTGCCCGATGCGGTGGTGCTGCCGCTCTGGCGCGCGCCGGGCGGCATCACCACGCCTGGGGCGATCCGGCTCGGGGAAGCCTGCGGGCTGCGCCACCAGGGCTGGACGGCCAATGGCTTCCTCGGCGACGAACTGCCGTCCGACGCGCATCCGAACCGGGCGCTGGTCGCCCGCACCCTGCGCAGCGTGCGGGATGGGGAGGTGCTGGTGATGCATTGGGGCATCCGCAGCCGGCGCGAACCCTATGCCGAGGTGCTGGAGGAGGTGATCGCCGGCCTGCAGGCACGCGGCTTCTGCTTCGCCACCTTGCCGCCAGAGGGGCGCCGATAGATTTTCGCCCCATGACCGACCTCATCACCCGCCCGCTCGATGCGCTGACCGGCTGGATCTTCGAGCATCTGCTGCAGCCCGCCATGTACGCGGCGGGGCTGATGGACTGGGCCGAGGACGCGATCGAATGGCTGGAATTCGGCCTGTTCGGCGTGTTCTCCATCGCCATCGTCTGGCTGGTGTGCCGCCCGCTGGAAGCCTGGCGGCCGGTAGAACCCGTGACCGACCGCGGCGCGATCCGCACCGACATCGTCTACACGCTGCTGACGCGGCTGGGGCTGCTGCCGCTGGTCGCCTTCGTCTTCCTCGCCTCCCTGCAGGCCTGGTGGGAGGGAACGGTGGCCGACAGCGGCTTCGTGCCGCCGACGCTCGAGACGCTGTTCCCCGCGCTGCGCGAGATGCCGCTGCTGGCCTTCGCGATCTACGTCGTCATCCTCGACTTCGGCGAATACTGGCGGCACCGCTTCCAGCACATGTTCGGCTGGTGGTGGGCGCTGCATTCCATCCACCACGCGCAGCGCCAGATGACCTTCTGGACGGATGACCGGAACCATATCCTGGACGAGGTGATCGCGGCCTTCTGGTTCGGCGCGATCGCGCTGCTGATCGGCGTGCCGCCGGGCCAGTTCCCTCTGCTGGTGCTGGTGATGCGGCTGGCCGAGAGCCTGAGCCACGCCAATGTGCGCCTGTCCTTCGGCCGGGTGGGGGAGAGGCTGTTCGTCTCCCCCCGCTTCCACCGGCTGCACCACGGCATCCTCTCCGTGGCCGGGCACGGCAAGAACTACGCGGTGCTGTTTCCGGTCTGGGACTGGATCTTCGGCACGGCGGATTTCCGCCGCGACGTCTATCCGCGCACCGGCGACCCGGAGGCGCCGGAGGCGCTGGCGACGGGCGGCTGGCTGCGCCAGCAACTGGTCGGGCTGCGCCGGATGGGCGCGGCGCTGACGGGCCGGGGCCAGGGCTGACCCTCGCAAGGCGGCGATCGCGAACATCGCGCCGTGGCAGTCGCGGCGGCTGACGCCGTGCGCGCCGCAGCGGTTCCGACGCGGACCTCGGTGACAATGGGCGCGCGCCCCGGTTGCGAGTGGCGGCCTCCGTCGGCCCCTGGACCGCCGCGCGCACAGATCCCGAAAGGGTCGAGACGGTGGCGCGCGAGTCCGGGTCACCGGCGGGACTCCCCATCGCGTGCCGGTGAGTTCGTTGATTCAATCTGCCCCGCGATCCGGCGACCTCGCGCGGACGTTCTGGGGTCACGAGCACAATTCCAGCGAGCATCGATTCGGAATCGGCACGCGTCAGGCGCGATCAAAATTATGGATGCACGCGGCGCGATGGCGCAAAAATAGCCATTGCGCACTTATTGAGACAAAATTTAACGTATTCTTGACGCAGATGCCGGGTTCGGGTGCCGCCTTGCGTGAGGCGTCCGGACAGGGAGGCCACGGTCCCTGCGCCCGACCGGACGAAAGGTACAGGCATGAAGCTCATGATCATTGGCGGTGCGGCGCTCGCGCTCCTGGCCGGCGCCGCGGAGGCGAGTTCCGGGCGTGGCGGGCATGGCGGCGGCGGGTACGGCGGCGGCGGCGGCGGCGGGGGGGGCG
>NZ_JACADQ010000170.1 GCF_016106015.1 Neoroseomonas rubea | reverse complement strand
GTCGCCGGCCCGCAGGCGCAGCCGGATGGCGCGCGGCTGCGGCGCCTCATCGGGGCCGAAGCGCACCTCGGCGAGCGTGACGCGCCGGCCCTCGGGCAGCAGGTCGACGTCCTGCACGATCCCGCTGAGCAGCACGGCGCGGGTCGGCGGCGACAGCGGCGGGTCCGCGGCGCGGGCATGCAGCAGGGCCGAGGCGAAGCCGAGCGCCGCCGCTGCCGCGAGACCGACGAGCCAGGCCGCATGTGCGTTCCATCGCGCCAGCACCAGCGCCATCGCCAGCAGAAGCGGCGCCGCCACAGCCGACCAGGGCGACGGTTCCGCCCGCAGCGCGAAATAGCCCGCCACGCCGAAGCCCATCGCGACCGCGAGCCAGGGAGCGAGGCGCCCCCGCTCGGCCAGCAGCAGCGCCGCCAAAGGCGAGGGCGGCGCGGGATCGGGAAGGGCCGCCACGGGGAGAGCCTACCGTCGCGGCTGCGCAACAACAATCGCCGGCGCGTCCGCCGTGCCGCCCCGGAACGATGCGCGGGGCGGGCGGCGGTTCCACTTGCCCGGCCGCTGTTCTACGAAGCGGGCGCCAGGCTCATGGAACGCACGATGTCCGTCCGCACCCGCTTCGCCCCGTCCCCCACCGGCTACCTGCATATCGGCGGGGCGCGCACCGCGTTGTTCAATTACCTGTTCGCGCGGCACCACAAGGGCGCCTACCTGCTGCGCATCGAGGACACGGACAAGGAACGCTCGACCCAGGCGGCGGTGGACCAGATCCTCGAAAGCCTCGCCTGGCTGGGCCTCTCGCCCGACGAGCCGCCCGTCTTCCAGGCAAGCCGCGAAGCGCGGCACGCCGAGATCGCCCACGCTTTGCTCGCCATGGGGAGGGCCTATCGCTGCTGGGCGACGCCGGAGGAACTGGCCGAGATGCGCGAGCGCGCCGCGGCCGAGGGCCGCCCGCCCCGCTACGACCGCCGCTGGCGCGACCGGGAACCGGGGCCCGAGCAGGAGGGCAAGCCCTTCGCCATCCGCATCAAGGCGCCGCTGGAAGGCGAGACGGTGGTGGCGGACCTCGTGCAGGGGGAAGTGCGCGTCGCCAACACGGAACTGGATGACATGATCATCCTGCGCAGCGACGGCACGCCCACCTACCTGCACGCCGTCGTGGTGGACGACCACGACATGCAGATCACCCACGTGATCCGCGGCGACGACCACCTGACCAACACCTTCCGCCAGTGCATGGTGTATGACGCGATGGGCTGGCGGCGGCCGCATTTCGCGCATATCCCGCTGATCCACGGCGCTGATGGGGCGAAGCTGTCCAAGCGCCACGGCGCCGTTTCCGTGCTCGACTTCCGCGAGCAGGGCTACCTGCCCGAAGCCGTGTGCAACTACCTCCTCCGCCTCGGCTGGGGGCATGGGGACGAGGAGATCGTCCCCCACGACCGCGCGGTCGAGCTGTTCGACATCAAGGATGTCGGCCGCGCCGCGTCGCGGATGGACTACGCGAAGCTGACGCATGTGAACGGCGTCTATCTGCGCCAGGCCAACGACGAGCGGCTGACGCGGGAGGTGCTGACGATCCTCGGCCGCCGCGGCGTGCTGTTCGGCACGGATGGCGCGAAGCGCGTCGGCATGCTGATGCCAGACCTCAAGGAACGCGCGCGCACGATCGAGGAATTGGCCGGGGCGGCCGCCTTCGCCGCGCATGAAGGTCCGCCGGCGATGGAGGCGAAGGCGCTTGCGCTGCTGACGCCCGAGGCCAAGGCCCGGCTCGCGGACCTTGCGGACTTCCTCGCGGACGCGCCGTGGGAGAAGGCGGACCTCGAGCAATGGCTGCGCGACTATGCGGATGTGAAGCAGGCCAAGCTCAAGGACGTGGCGCAGCCGCTGCGCGTGGCATTGTCGGGTAGCACGACGAGCCCGCCGATCAACGCCGTGCTCTGGGCGCTCGGGCGCGACGAGAGCCTGCTGCGGATCACCGCGGCGGCGGCCGATGGAGGATGAGGAGGCCCCCGGCTTCCGCCTCGGCGGGCTGACGCTGCGCGCCTTCGGCGTCGGGGGCAGCGCGCCGTATGAGGACTGGATCGACGCCCATGCGCGCGTCGAAGCGCCCGGCGCGACGGTGGAAGTGCGCGGCACCTGGCTGCGCGCCGCGGAGCTGGGCACGCTGCTGCACGACCTGGCGCTGATGCACCGCGACCTGCGCGGCACGGCGGAACTGCGATGCATCGAACCGACGCTGCGGATCGACATGCGCTGCGGGTCGCGCGGCAACATCGCCATGACGGTCGAGATCACGCCGGACGCGTCGACCCAGGCGCATCGCTTCGACTTCGCGATCGACCAGAGCGACCTCGCGCCGGCGCTGGTCGGGCTGCGGCGCATCCTGCGCCGCGATCCGCCGGTCAGCCCGGGGTGACGCGCCAGCCGTAGGGCGCCACCCGTTCCAGCCGCGCGAAGCGATCCCAGGCGGCGAGCGCGCCCGCCAGCAAACACTCCCAGGCGTCGGTCATCGCCGGCTCCGCATCCGCGATGCCGTCGAGCAATGCGCAGCCCCACCGCGTGACGATCACGCTGCCATCGGGCTGCGCGACGACCTCGGCATCGTCCCCTTCCGCCCTGGCCAGCGCGACCACGAACGCCACGAAGCCCGCAGCACCGAGTGCCGCGGCCGTCGCACGGACATGCTGCATGCCGACCAGCCGCGCCGCATGGCCCAGCACCGCGCGCGCCTCCGCCGCGCCCAGCAGCGCGAAGGCTTCCTGCAGCAGCGTGCGGCAATAGGTCATGGCGTAGTTGCGCTTCGCGCGCGCGACGCGCTCTGCGGGCCAGTCGGCGGCCGGCAGGCGCGGCGCGGCGGCGGCATCGAAGCGCGGCATGGATTCCGCGGCGGAGAAGCGCAGCCGCTCGGACTCATCAAGGTCGCGCGCCTCCTCGATGAAGTATCCCTCGAGGCCCGGATCGCCCGCGACCGTCTGCCCCGTGCAGACGAAGGCCAGGCGCGGGCAGCCGAGCATGACGCCGTTGTTGGCATGCCAGCCGCGCAGCATCGCCTCGTTCACCGCGCGCGGGATGCCGCAGATCGCGGTGCCGGACCAGATCCAACGCGGCGGCGGATAGCGGATCCAGGCCTTGCGCGGCCCGTCCTCGACATATTCGACGCCAACCCCGCCGATGAAGTTGGACAGGTAATGGTAGCGCGCCGCGGCGATCGCCGGCGGGAGGCCCTCGAGCCCCAGCTTGCGCAGGCCGGGCAGGAAGGTCTCGGCCTGCTGGCGGCGGAAGACGCGGAACAGCAGCGCGGCCGCGTCGGCCTCGCCACGCTGCGTGACGCAGGCCAGCACGGCGCCGGTGAACCAGGCGTGGTACCACTCGCCCGCCGCGTCCCAGGCGGCGGCGGTCAATCCGCGCGCACCCCGGCGCGGCGGATCACCTCGCCCCACTTCTCGTTCTCCCGCTGCAGGAAGGCGCCGAAGGAGGCGCGCGAATCCCCGCCCGGAATCGCGCCCTGCTCATGCAGCGCGCGGCGGATCTCCGGGTCGTTCAGCGCGCCGGCCAGCGCGGCGTGCCAGCGTTCGAGCATGGGTTCCGGCACGCGGGCGGGGGCGACGAAGCCGTGCCAGTTGTTCGCGTCCACGCCCGGCAGCCCGACCTCGGCCATGGTCGGCACGTCGGGGATCCAGGGCAGGCGCTGCTCGGTGCCGACGGCGAGCGCGCGCAGCGCGCCTGAGCGGATATGCGGCAGCAGGATCGGCAGATCCGCGAAGCCGAGCTGCACCTCGTTCTGCAGCAGCGCGGTCGCGAGCGGCGCACCGCCGCGATAGGAGACATGGGTGATCTCGATGCCCGCCGCCGCGCGGAACAGCTCGCCCGCCAGGTGGGGCATGCTGCCCGACCCGGCCGAGCCGTAGTTCAGCCGGCCAGGCTGCGCCTTCGCCGCCGCGACAAGCTCCGCGACGGTGCGGAACGGCGTCGCCGCGGGCACAACCAGCGGCTCGGGCACCAGCACGCCGAGCGTCAGCGGCGCGAGATCCCGCAGCGGGTCATAGGGCGTGCCGCGGTCGAGCCGCGGCGAGATGGCGAGGCCGCCCGCGCTGCCGAGCGCGATGGTGTTCCCGTCCGGCGCCGCCTTGGCGGCGACATCCACGCCCGTCACGCCGCCGGCGCCGGCGCGGTTCTCGACCACCACGGGCTGGCCGAGCGTGGCCGTCAGCTTCGGTGCGATCAGCCGGACAACGATGTCCGACGGCCCGCCCGCGGCGAAGGGCACGATGACGCGCAGCGGCCGGTCGGGCCAGGCGGGTTGCGCCAGGGCGGGCGCGGCGATGGGCAGTACGGCGGCAGCCAGCAGGGCGCGGCGGTGCATGCGTTTCCTCCATGGCCGGCTTCTGCGCGCCGGCGCTTCGTCGCAGTATCGCCGCAACGCGCCATGCGCGGAAGGGAACGCCCATGAAGATCACCCGCGTCACCACGCATCATCACCGCACCGCCTTCACCTTCGGCGCCAGCACGCAGGGCGCCGGGGGCAACCTGCATCTGCGCGAGATGGACACGCTGCTCGTCCGCGTCGAGACGGATGCCGGCATCCATGGCTGGGGCGAAGGCTTCGGCTTCACCGTGGCCGAGACGACGAGGGATGCGGTGGACCGACTGATCGGCCCCGCCTGCATCGGCCAGGATGCGCGCGACATCGCGGGGCTGACGCGCATGCTCGCGCGCCGCTTCCACAATTTCGGCCGCAACGGCCCGGTCACCTTCGGCATCTCGGCGATCGACATCGCGCTGTGGGACATCCGCGCCAAGGCGGAAGGCAAGCCGCTGCACGCGCTGCTCGGCCCCGCCGCGCGGGCGTCCGTGCCGGCCTATGCGAGCTTGCTGCGCTATGGCCGGCCGGACGACGTGGCGCGGAACGTGGACCGGGCGCTGGCGCTGGGCTACCGGCACATCAAGCTGCACGAGGTCGACCTCACCTGTATCCGCGCGGCCCATGCGGCCGCACCGGACGTGCCGCTGATGCTCGACATCAACTGCGCCTGGGATACGGAAGCGGAGGCGATCGACTTCTGCGAGGCGGTCACCACGCTCGGCGCCGCCTGGGTCGAGGAACCGGTCTGGCCGCCCGAGGACATCCCCGCCATCGCGCGCATCCGCGCCGCATCCCCCGTGCCGATCGCCGCGGGGGAATGCAACGGGACGGTCGAGGATTTCTGCCGCATGTTCGAACTGCGCGCGGTCGATGTCGCGCAGCCCTCCGTCACCAAGATCGGCGGCCTTTCCGCGATGCTCGAGATCGCCGAACTCGCGCGGGAAGCGGGCGTGCGGATGGTGCCGCATTGCCCCTATTTCGGCCCGGGGCTCCTCGCGACGCTGCATTTGCTCGCCGCGCTCGAGGAGCCGGAGCCGATCGAGATCTACTTCGCCGATCTCGCCCGCGCGCCCTATGGCGCGGCGCTGGTCCCACAGGGCGGCACCATCGCGCTGCCCGATGCGCCCGGCCTGGGCTGGGAACCCGGGCCGGGCTGATCGTTCAGCCTTCCAGCCGAACGTTGGCGGCGCGCGCCACCTCGCGGAAGGTCGCGATCTCCGTCCGGATGAAGGTCGCGAATTCCTCCGGCGTCAGCGGGTCGGGCACCGCGCCCATCTGCAGGATACGCGCGGAGATCGCCGGCTCCCGCAGGATGGCGACGACATCCGCGTTGATGCGGCGGATGATCTCGGCCGGCGTGCCGGTCGGTGCCACCAGCCCCGACCAGCCCGCCGCCTGGTAGCCCGGCACGAGCGTCTCGGCGATCGTCGGCACATCGGGCAGCTGCGGCACGCGCCGCGCGGAGCAGAGCGCAATCGCCTTGACCCGCCCCTCCCGGATGTGCGGCAGGGCGGAGGCGACGGAATCCGTCATCAGCTTGACGTTGCCCGCGATGACGTCGGCGATCGCCGGGCCGCTGCCGCGGTAATGGACGATGTTGAAGCGGATATTGGCCCGCAGCATCAGCAGTTCGGCGGCCATGTGCTGGCTCGTCGCCGGACCGGCGGAGGCCATGTCGAGCCCGCCCGGATTGGCGCGTGCCGCCGCGGCCAGTTCCTGCATCGTGTTCGCCGGCAACGACGGATGCGCGACGACCAGCAGGGGCACCATCGCGACGTTGGTGATCGCCGCGAAATCCCGTTCGGCATCGTAGGGCACCCGCGGCAGGACCGAGGGGTTCACGCCGAGCGTGCCGGAGGTGCCGGCGGTCAGCGTGTAGCCGTCCGGCGCGGCGCGCGCGCCGGCTTCCAGCGCGGGGGCACCGGCGCCGCCGGCGCGGTTTTCCACCACCACGCGCTGCGGCCAGCGCTTCGACAGTTCGTCGGCGACGAGCCGCGTGATGATGTCGCTCGCCTGCCCCGGCGGGAAGGGCACGATGATGCGCACCGGCCGGTTCGGCCAGTCGGACTGCGCATGGGCAAGGGCGGGGAGCAGCGGCAGCGAGGCCGCGCCGAGCAGGGCGCGGCGGCGGAGCGTGTGGGCCATGGGTTTCCTCCCGGTTCGTGGCCGGGAGGGTAGCGCCTGGTGTCGGCGGCGTCAGTCCCCCCGCATCGCCTGGGACACGTCGTCGAGCCGGGTCTGGCTGGCGCGCATCGCATCGCGGCGTTCGACCGCGGCGCGACGCTCGCGCAACATGCCGACCACCTTCTCGGCGCCGCGGGCCTGCGCGACGGCCATTCGCTCGGCCTCCATCGCCGCTTCCGCGCGCGCGGTCGCCGCCGCCTGTGCCTGCCGCGCCGCGAGCAGCCGGGCCAGGAAGGCGCCATAGGTGAAGGGCGCGGCGTCGGCGACCTCGCTCCGCAACTCGGTCTCGACGGCGGCGGATGCGGCTTCCTCGACGGCAAGGCGCGCCTGCGCCTCCACAAGCCGGCGCTGCGCGGCGGTAACTTCGAGGCGACGTAGCTTTTCGAGCGTGGCGAGCGGATCGCGCGGCATGGTCGGGTCCGAGGTTCGACGGGGGCAACCTTGCGCGGCGAATGTTGCCCGGCCGTTAAGACTCGCCCTGGCGTCGGGCCCGGACGCATGGGAAAAGCGGTCAAAGTCTTGCGAGGACGCGCCATGCCCCTGCCCTCCAACACGCTCAGCATCGCCGTGCTGCCGGGCGACGGCATCGGCACGGAGGTGACGGAGGCGACGCTCGCGGTGCTCGAGCCGCTGGCGAAACGCCACGGCATCGGCCTCGCCTTCGAGACCTTGCGCGCCGGCGCCTTCTGCTACCGCGACACGGGCACGGCCATGAGCGAGGAGACGTTCGAGAAGGCGGCCCGCGCCGACGCGATCCTGCTCGGCGCGATGGGCTGGCCCGAGATCCGCGCCGCCGACGGGACCGAGATCGCCCCGCAACTCGACCTGCGCTTCCGGCTCAACCTCTATGCCGGCGTCCGTCCCTTCCGGGCGCTGCCGGGCGTGCCAGTGGCGCTGGCCGATCCGCGCGCGCGGGACATCGACCTGGTGATCGTGCGGGAGAGCACGGAAGGGCTGTTCTTCTCCCGCGACCGCGGCACCGTCACGCATGAGATGGCGGAGGAGACGCTGCGCATCACCCGCGCGGTGACCGAGAAGCTCGCGCACTTCTCCTTCGGCCTGGCGCGACAGCGCGCGGCGCGGCGCGGGCGGCAGGGGACCGTCACGCTGGTGGACAAGGCGAACGTCTTCCGCGCCTTCGCCTTCATGCGCGGCATCTTCTCGGAAATCGCGGCGGACTACCCGGATGTCGCGCATGGCGCGCACTACGTGGACGCGATGGCGCTCGACCTGGTGCGCCGCCCCTGGGCCTTCGACGTGCTGCCGACGGAGAACATGTTCGGCGACATCCTGTCGGACCTCGGCGCGGGGCTGGTCGGCGGCATGGGCTTCGCGCCAAGCGCCGATATCGGCGACACCCATGCGGTGTTCCAGCCGGCGCATGGCACCGCGCCGGACATCGCGGGCAAGGGGCTCGCGAACCCCACGGCGACGATCCTCTCGGCCGCGATGATGCTCGACTGGCTGGCGGGCAAGGGCGCGGGGCAGGGCTATGCCGATGCGGCGGCCGAACTCGATGCCGCGGTGGATGCCGCCTTCGCCGGCGGGCTGCGCACGCCGGACATCGGCGGGGCGGACGGCACCGCGGCGGCGGCGCGCGCCGTCGCGGCCCGGATCGGCTCAGCGGGCCGCTAGCCAGACCGCATCCGCCACACCCATCGAGAGCAGCCGCAGCACCGGGCCG
>NZ_JACADQ010000017.1 GCF_016106015.1 Neoroseomonas rubea | reverse complement strand
GGCGCGGATCGCATCCCACAGCGGCGCGGCCATCGGCTCCGGCAGGCCCTGCAGCACGACAGCGCCGGCGGGTGCCGCGGCCAGCACGCCGAGCAGCGCGGCGGCGGCCGGGATGGTGCCGCCCGCGCCGATGCCCGCGGCAATGGTTGGCTCTGCGGGGGGCTGTTCCCGCCAGACCGCCGCCTGGAGCACCAGCGCCTTGACGCGCCGCAGGCCGATGTCGAGCAGGCCGCGATCCTCGAGCCAATCGGCCCAGTCGATCGCCGCGCCGCGCAGGACGGCGGTGGTGATGCGCCAATGCGTCGCGTGCCGGTCCGGCACTAGCCCATCAAGCCGCGCGAGCCAGCCTTCGGCGAAGGCGCGTGGTCCGGCCTCGGCCACCAGAGCGAGGTCCGCTTCCTCGAGCGCCACCTCGTCGAACAGCCGCGCGAGTTCGCCGGCGAGCAGCCAGGATTGCTCCGGCGTGGCGGGACCGCCGGCGCGGGAGGGGATGCGCGCGGCCATGGCGGCGAGCACCGCCTGCCGGGTGAGCGGATCAACCGCCGGCGGCAGGTCGAGAAGGTCGGGCAAAGCCAGTTCGTCCGCTTCCTCGGTCGAGAGCCCCGCGAGCGCGCGCATCCGCGGCAGCAGCAGCGCGCGGCCGCCGGCGGCGGTGAGGAAGGCTTCCCGCAGGCCACGCGCGGCGCGACGCGTCGGCAGCAGGATCGTGGCGCGGGCAAGGGCCGCCGGATCGTCCGCCGGCATCCGCGCGAGCAGGCCGGCGGCGAGCGTTTCCAGGAAGGGCGCGTGCGGCGGGATGGCGTGCAGGGTCATCCGCACCGCGCCCTTCAGAACAGCGCCCGCGTCAGGCCCGCGCGCAGCGTGTCCTCCGCGTTGCGCAGATCCTCGGGCGTGGAGAGGTGGAACCACACGCCGTCATGCACCACGCCATACAGCCGCCCGGCCGCGATCGCGCGGTCGTACAGGCGGTTGAGGCTGAAGGCGCCGGACGGCGCGCCCTCGAACAATGCGGGATTGAGGATCTGCACGCCCGCATAGAGGTAGGGCGCGATCTCCCGTTCCTTCGGCCGACGCATGCGGCCCACCGGGTCGAGCAGGAAATCGCCCTTGCCGACCACGCCTTCCACCTGCGTGGTGCGCACCATCAGCAGCAGCGCGTCCATCTCCGCCGCGTCGAAGGCGGCGGCGAGGCGCGCGAGCGCGGGCGTCGGGCCGTCGAGCCAGAAGGCGTCGCCGTTCACCACGGCGAAGGGTGCGCCGCCGAGCGCGGGCAGCGCGCGCGCGACGCCGCCGCCGGTCTCGAGCAGCGTCTCCTCCGACTGGAGGTGGATGCGCGGATGGTCGCGCCCTGCCATGGCGGCTTCGATCTGCGCCCCGCGCCAATGCGCGTTCACCACCGCATCCGCCACGCCGGCGGCGGCGAGCCTGTCCAGCGCATGGTCGAGCAGCGAGCGGCCATCCAGTTCCAGCAGCGGCTTCGGCCGGTCGTCGGTCAGCGGCCGCATGCGGGTGCCGAGGCCGGCGGCCAGCACCATGGCGTGGGTCAGGGCGATCATGCGGCCTCCGTCGCGGCGGCGGGTGTGGTGCGGCGCGCGGGCGGCACATGGACGTCGAGGACATCGCGCAGCGGCTTCGTCGCCGGATGCGCCAGCGCGGCATCGAGCAGCCGCCAGCAGCGCGGGCCGTGCACGAGGTAGCGCGGCTTGCCGTCGCGCCGGTCGAGCCGCACCCAGAGTGCCGCGACCCGCAGATGCCGCTGCGCCGCGCAGGCGGCCATGGCGGCCGCGAATTGTTCACGGTCCACGTCGCCGCGCGCGTCGAGGTAGCGCGCAATCGCGGCGGCGCGGATTTCGGCCGCGACGTCCCGCCGCGCATCCTCGACCAGCGAGACAAGGTCATAGGCAGGATGGCCGATGGCGGCGTCCTGGAAGTCGATGATGCCGGTGCGGCGCGGACCGTCGCGACCTTCCAGCCGCAGCAGGTTGGCCGGGAAATAGTCGCGATGGACGAAGCCGCCTTCGCGCTCGAAAGGCGCGAGCATGGCGCGGATCGCACCGTCGAAGGCCGCGCGCGTGGCGGCATCGGCGGGCGCGCCCATCGCGGCCGGCCACCACCAGTCGAGGAAGGTCGCCGCCGTCGCCCGCGCCATGGTCGCGCCATCCCAGGCCGGCAGGAAGGCGGGCGGGGCATGGGCGTGCAGCGCGGCGAGCGCCTCAGCGGCTTCCAGATACAGCGTCCGAGGGTCGGCGCCGGCATCGAGCAGCGCCGCATGCGTCGCGTCGGAAAAATCCTCGATCAGCAGGAAGCCGTTGTCGGGGTCCTGCGCGAGGATGGACGGCGCGGAGAGCCCGATGCCGGCGATGTGGCCCGCGACGGCGAGGAAGGGGCGCACATCCTCGGGCGGCGGCGCATCCATCAGCAGCGCCGGCGCCGGCCCGCCGACCAGCCGCGCATAGCGGCGATGCGACGCATCCGAGGGCAGCGGCAGCAGGCGCGCGGCGCCGAAGCCGGCGGCGCGGAGGAAGTCGCCGGCGTCCCTCATGCGGCGAGCGCCCCAAGCCGCGCATCCCAGCCCGCCAGCGTCGCGCGGCGCCCATCCTCCGCATCGCGCTGCGCCAGCGTCACGCGCAGCGCTTCGGGCGGTTCCAGCTCACCCAGCCTGTCCGGCCATTCCACCAGAACGATCCCTTCCCGCGCTTCGTCCCAGCCGAGTTCGACGAGCCCCGCGGGCCCGTCCAGGCGATAGAGGTCGAAATGATGCGCCGCACAGGCTGGCAGATCGTAGGACTGCACCAAGGTGAAGGTGGGGCTGGGGACTTCCAGCGCCGGATCGCCGGACGCTGCGCGCAGCACGGCGCGGGCAAATTCGCTTTTCCCCGCGCCGAGCGGGCCTTCCAGCAGCACGGCATCGCCCGGCCGCAGCAGCGCGGCAAGGCGCGCGGCCAGGGCATGGGTGGCGGCAAGGTCCGGCAGGTCGATGGTCACGGTCCGGGGCATCGAGGGGCAGGCCGGGGAGCACCCGGCTAGGATCGGCGGCCCGACCCGTCTATCACGCGGGCCGGGATTCGGGGGAGTGGCCATGGCCGCGCAGGTCGAAACGGATGTCGCGATCATCGGCGCGGGGCCGGTCGGGCTCTTCGCCGTGTTCGAATGCGGCATGCTGCGCATGAAATGCGTCGTGATCGACGCGCTCGACGCCGTGGGCGGCCAGTGCAGCGCGCTCTATCCGGAAAAGCCGATCTACGACATCCCGGCCCATCCCGCGATCGCGGGGGGCGAGTTGGTCGCGGCACTCGAGAAGCAGGCCGAGCCCTTCGGCGCGACCTACCTGCTCGGCCGGCGCGTCGAGGGCCTGGCCAAGGATGGCGCGGCGATCCTGCTGACCACCAGCGCGGGGGACAGGGTGCGCTGCAAGGCCGTGATCATCGCGGCCGGCGCGGGCGCCTTCGGGCCGAACCGGCCGCCGCTCGACGGCCTGCCGGGCTACGAGGCCTCCGGCGCCGTGCGCTACCTGGTGACGCGGCGGGAAGACTTCCGCGGCAAGCGCGTGGTGATCGCCGGCGGCGGGGATTCGGCGGTGGACTGGGCGCTGTCGCTGAAGGACATCGCGGCAAAGGTGACGGTGGTGCACCGACGGCCGAAATTCCGCGCCGCGCCGGAAAGTGCCGCGCAGCTGGACGCCGCCGCGCAGCGGGGGGAGATCGAGCTCGCCATCCCCTACCAGCTGCACGGGCTGCAGGGCGACGGATCGACGCTGGACTCCGTCGTGCTCGCCACGCTGAAGGGGGAGGAGATGGCGGTGCCGGCCGACCATCTGCTCGCCTTCTTCGGCCTGTCGATGGACCTTGGCCCGATCGCCGAATGGGGGCTGGGGCTGGAGCGCAGCCACATCGCCGTCGAACCTTCGACCTGTGCGACGAACATCGACGGCGTGCATGCGATCGGCGACATCGCGACCTATCCGGGAAAGCTCAAGCTGATCCTGCAGGGGTTCTCGGAAGCCGCGATGGCGGCGCATGCGATCCACCCCCGGGTGTTCCCGGGGGAGGCGCTGCATTTCGAGTACTCGACAAGCAAGGGCGTGCCGGCGGGGTGAAATAGCGGGGAGGAGGAACCGTCTCCCCGACCTCCCCGTCCCGTCGACCCGGCGAGCATGGCGGAAAGTCATGAGCTGCCGAGGGCCCCGCCGGGCGCGGGCGCAGTTCGATCCGATGGCGACGCCCGCGATCCCCCGCCCGCTGCAGGGCCGGATCAGGCATCCTGCGCGGGAACGCAGGGCGCGCGTCGCAGGGGGAAGGTCACGCCGATCCTCGTCCCGCCATCGCCCGTGATCACGGCCGTTCCGCCAAGATGCGACGCGAAGGCCCGGATCAGGTTCAGTCCAAGCGCGTCCGCGCGATCGACATCCGTCGGCAGGCCGATGCCGTCATCGGCGACGGTGAGCTCCGCGTTCTCGCCGTGACGTCGCAGCGACACCCGGATGGTGCCGGATGCTCCGTCCGGAAAGGCGTGCTGGATCGCGTTGCTGACCGCCTCCGTGATCAGGAGCGTGAGCGAGTCGGCATGGTCGGCATCCAGTTCGATGTCCTCGACCTCGACCACCATCGTCACCTTCCCGCAGCGTGAGACGCCGGCATGCTCGCTGAGCTGATGGCACAGCTCCTCGACGAACGGCTGCAGCCTGATCCGTTCCGCCTGCGACGCACGCGACAGGTGGCGATAGAGGGTCGCGAGGGCGCGGACCCGGTGCCGTGTGAGCGCCAGTTCGGCCTTCACCTCGGCCTGCCGCGAGTTGTCCGCCTGCATGCTGAGCAGCGAGGCGACGATCTGGAGGTTGTTATGGACGCGGTGGTGCATTTCCTCGATCGCGAGGTCGCGCTGCTTCAGCGCGGCCCGCAGCGCATCCTCGCGCTGGGCGATCGCCCCGCTGGCGGCCAGCAGCGCGGTGTCGAGGTCCTTCATCTCCGACGGGTCGTGGCTGCCGCTGATGGCGGCATAGGGCTCGCGTGGCGACCAGCCACGCAGCGCGCCCGCGAGGCGCCGCAGGGGCCGAGCGACGCTGAGTTCCACGCCAAGCATGACCGCCGTGAGGCAGGCCAGCACGAAGGCGGCGATCTCGACCAGCCGCCATTGCAGCGCCGCGCGCGCCGCGCTTCGCGCGCCGTCCATCGGCACGCCGATCATCAGGCGCAGGCCGGGCCGAACGGTTCCGATCGACCATGCGTGGGTTGCGCCGGACCGCGCAGCGCCCTCGAACTGCTCGACGCGACCGACCGGCGGCACAGCACGGGGCAGCTCCGCCTCGGCCGCCGCGGTCAGGGCGAGGGTCGCGCCGTTGCGGTCGATGAGCCAGGCGTGGTGGTCGTCGGCACGCGGCGGCGATGTGTCGATCGGGACGACGTGGACAAGCCTGATGGCGGCACCGATCGCCGCGCGCGGCGTGCCGTCGTCGGCCAGGATGGGCATGACCGCCGGGACAACGGCATCGCCCGGGGCGGTATCCGCCGCGAAGCTAGCCAGCGTGAGCCGGCCTTCGACATGCAGGGGCAGCAGGTTGGCGCCAAGGGGCCCGCGCTGCGCCGCCGGCAATGCGCTGCAGCGCAGCCGCCCGTCGGGATCGAGCATCCACACATCTGCGATCCGCCGCGGGAACAGTGCCTGAGCGGCGCGCAGCGCGGCAGCGCACGCCTCCGGCGGAAGGTCCGCAACGTCCGCGGTGAGGGAGACCAGCATCTCCTCGATCAGGTCGAACTCGGCGCGATAGTATGCGACGGCCTGTTCCTGTAACGCCTGCACCACCCGCCTCGCCGCCGCGAGGTCCTGCCCGTGGTCGTGCCAAGCCTGCGCGCAGGCGATGCCGATGACGGGCACCATCGCCGCGCCCACCAGGATCAGCAGCCGGGCACGGACACCCGTCAACAGGCGACGAAGGCCAGGCGGTCGGGCGGCCTCGATCGGGCCGCCATGCGTCATTTCCGCCGGTCCGCTTCAATGAGGCGGATCAACTCCTCCGGGATGGGTTCCTGCGCCACCTCGTCGAACATGGCGTGCAGCCCGCGGCGCAGCCAGACATCGAAGGCCGCGTCCGGCGTGCCCTTCCTGCGCTTGCGGTCGCGGGCGTCGGCGTCCGGCATCTTGGCCTCGGGTTTCTGCTCGGGGTCGTCGCTCTCTGCCATGACGTCCTACGTGGCCGAGGGCCTCGAACCGCCCGCGCCTCGCATGAGCCTACCCGTCGTCGTCGGCCCCGCACCAGCCGCAACCGCCGAATCCTTGCCGCGCGGCTGGTCGTCGGCCCCGAGCAGCCAGGTCTCGAGCTGCCGCCGCGCGCGGAACACGCGGCATTTCGCCGTGCCGACGGGGCAGCCCAGCGCGTCCGCCACCTCCTGGTAGCTCAGGCCCTGGACCGAGACCATGATCAGCGCGGCACGCTGGTCGGGCGGCAGGCGTCCAAGGTGCCTGCGCAGTTCCTTGAGGGCGAGATTGCCCTCCTGGCGGGGCAGGCTCGCGAGTGAAGCGGCGGGCGCGTCGTCGAGCTCGACCGTCTCCCGGGCCCGCCTGCGATCCGACAGGAAGCGGTTGCGCAGGATACGGTAGAGCCACGCGCCGAGATTCGTGCCGGGGATGAAGTTCGCCTTCGCGGCCAGCGCGTTGGTGACCGCCGCCTGCACGAGGTCGTCGGCATCGGCGCGGTTGCGCGTCAGCGCCAGCGCCTGGACCCGCAGCCGCGGCAGCAGCGCGACGAGAGCGTCGCCGAAGGACGCGTGCGGCTCCGCCTCGGCGGCGTGGACATTCCCATGGTCGGGTGCGCGGGCGGCATCATCGAGTGGCATGCGGACCGAACGCATGAGGGCAGGAAATGGTTGCATGGGGCATATCGGATGCCGCACGTGGAACGACCTGCAACCGATGAGAGGCTCCGCGCATTCACGTCCCGATGCAGCCACCACCGATCCGCGACCTGGGGCGTCGTTCAGCCCCTATCGCCGAAACGTTGCGCGAGCGCCGCCCTCGCGCGGGAGACGCGCGCCTTCACGGTGCCCGCGGGTACGCCACAGATCCCGGCCGCCTCCTCGATCGAGAAGCCGAGGGCGGCGACGAGCACCAGCGCTTCGCGCTGGACGACGGACAGGCGATCGAGCGCGCGATCGAGTTCGTGCAACTCGGCCGCGGCCAGCTGCGCCGGCGCCGCGGAGGCGCCGCGGTCAAGGCGTTCCAGCGCGCGGCGTTCAGCGCCCCCCCGGCGCACCTGCCCCAGGAAGCCGTTGCGCAGGATGCGGAAGACCCAGGCGCGCAGGTCGGTGCCCGGTTCCCATTGCGCCTCCTCCGTCATCGCCCGCAGGATGGCGTCCTGCACCAGATCGTCGGCGCGCCCCGGATCCCTGGCCAGGAACCGCGCGAAGGCGCGCAGCTGCGGCAGCAGTGCGGCAAGGCCCTTCCGGAAGTCGGACAGCGCGCCCGTCATGCGAAACGCCGGCACATCGGCTTCATCCGGCGAAACATTAGCAGAAGAGCATAGGGGGACGACACGGTGACCGACCATGCCGATTCGGATCTGCTGCACGCGCTGCCCTACGCAAGACGGTACGCACGCGCACTGACGGGCTCGCAGGCGGATGGCGACAGGCTGGTCGCGGACGTGCTGCGCGCCGGACTGCCGGACATGGCGCCGCGCCTCGCGCTCTACGCGGCGATCACGCACGCCGCGCCTGCACCGCGGGATTCGTCGCTCCTCACGCCACGGCAGCGGCAGCTGCTGCTGCTGACGTCGCTCGAGGATCTTCGCCTCAACGAAGCGGCCGCGGTCGTCGGCCTCGGCGCGGAGGAGGCCGGGTTCGAGATCGAGGTTGCGCGGTCCGCGCTGCGCGCCGCCTCGGTCACCGACGTCGTCGTCATCGAGGACGAGCCCGTGATCGCGATGGACATCCGGCGCCTGGTCGAGGCGTGCGGCCATCGCGTCGTCGGCGTGGCGGCGACGGAGGCAGCCGCCGTGGCTCTTTCGGAACAGCATCATCCCGGCCTGATCGTCGCCGACATCAATCTCGGACGCGGCGGCGACGGCATCTCCGCCGTCGCGCGCATCGCGCGGACGATGCCCGTGCCGGTCATCTTCGTAACTGCCTACCCCGAGCGCCTGCTGACGGCCGAACGCCCGGAACCGGCCTTCCTCATCACCAAGCCCTTCGATCCGATGGCGCTCGCCGTCGCAACCTACCAGGCCATAACGGCAGGCCGGCCGCCGATCGCTTGACGGACGGCAACCCCCAGGCGCGCCGCGCGTTTCTCCACTGCCGCCCCATGGGCGCGCAATCGGCACAAGGAGATAGCGATGAACTGGGACCAGATCGCCGGCAACTGGAAGCAGATGAACGGAAAGGTCCGCGAGAAGTGGGGCAAGCTGACCGATGACGACCTTGCTGTCGTCGAAGGCAAGCGTGACCAGCTCATCGGCCGCATCCAGGAGCGCTACGGCGTCGCCAAGGAGCTTGCGGAGGATCAGGTGAAGGCCTGGGAGAAGGGCCTTTCTTCCTGACCTGAAGACGCCGCCGGGCCACGCCCCGGCGGCGCCTCGCGATCCTGGCAGCCATCCACCGCCGGGCGTTCCCGTCACGTGGCGCAGCGCGAGGAGGGCACCATGCTCTACTGGACCTTGATCTTCCTGGTCGTCGCACTCGTCGCGGGCGTACTCGGCTTCGGCGGCATCGCATCGACCGCGAGCGGCGTCGCGAAGATCCTGTTCGCGGTGTTCCTCGTCCTCTTCATCATTTCGCTGGTTGCCGGTCGCGGTTGGATGAGTTGATCCCGCCATCGCGCTGACCGGCCGCGCCGGCCCCGCCAACGCCCTCGCGGCGGGGCCGGCGCAACTCCCCGACCTGCGCGGCGTTGTCGCGAACGGCACTGCAGGTTCTCCAGTGCGCTTCCCCCCGCAACGCACAAGAAGGAATCGACCATGAACTCGCTTCATGATTTCCGACTTCCCATGATCCCGATGACGCTCGCGGCCGGCCTGATCGTCGTGCCGATGCTCGCGCTCGCGCAGACGAGCCCGACGCCGACGAGCCCGCCCGCCGCCAGCAGTCCCGCTGCGACGCGTCCGGCGCTCGTTCCGCTCTTCACCGCGACGGCCGGCACCACGGTCATGCTGCGCCCTCGGCTGAGCCAGCTGATCGGCAGCACGATCTACAATGAGCGCGAGGAGAAGATCGGCGAGGTGGAAGACATTCTGCTGTTCCCCTCCGCCAGCGCCCCGACGACGCGGGTGGCGGTAACGCCGGCGCCGATGCCGGCGCCGAGCGCATCCCAGGGTGCCGCGGCACCGACGGCTGCGACGCCCGCGACCCCGCCGACACCCGCACCCGCACCCGCACCCGCGACGGCCCCGAGCGCAGCGGCACCGGCCATGCCTGCCACCGGCTATCCGCTGGCCGTCGTGCAGGTCGGCGGGTTCCTCGGCATGGGTGGGCGGCTGATCACCGTGCCCCTGGCGGATCTCCGCTGGAACGCCGGCAACGAACACCTTGTGCTGCCCGGCGCGACGAAGGACATCCTGCAGACCCGTCCCGCCTTCCAGTACTCCGAGCTCCAGGCGCGGTGAACCTGGTCGCCAGGTGAAGGGCGGGCGGCGCGGAGACGATCCCGCGCCGCCCGTCGCCATGGCGCGTCGCCCGCCACGAGCATGTGTCCGGGCGGAACGAAGAAATTCGACGACAACCTGAAACCAGGCGGGATTGCCGGCGTTTCAACGCGGCAGGCATCGCGCGGCACCGACTTCGGATGGCGCCTCCGACGCCAGGCAGAAGGAATTCACCGATGCAGGTCGGAGCCGTGGCGTGGTGTCGGGTGTCGCCCAGCGCGGGCGATCGCGAGCGGCGAGGGGCAAGGCCCGTCCTATCACCAAGGATGATCGTCAAGCGCGCGACGCGCCTCGCGATCCTGGTCCTGGCCGGCGTCGGGCTCTCGGCCTGCGTCGGGGTGCGCGACGGATACTACCAGCAGCAGCCCTACGGCGCCTACAGCGGCGATGCGCGCTTCACCGCGCCCTACGCCTATCCCCAGGGCTCCACGCCCTACCTCTACAACCAGTCGCAATCGTCGTGGCAGCGCGGCTACCGGTACCCGGACCAGGGCAACTACCGCAATCGGTACAACCGGCCCGGCCACGACAATCGTCGGAATTTCTGACCGGGACGGCGCCAGCGCGTGTGGATGGCTGGCCGCAGCAGACGCCATCCGTCGATGGCACGCCACCAAGGCCGCAACGCGGGACGGGGCTGAGCCAGGCTTGCGATCCCCGCACAACTGGAGGAGATCATCATGCGAGCAGTGACTGCACTTGCACTGGCTGTCGCGCTGTCAGGCACAGCCGCCCTGGCGCCACGCGCCATGGCCCAGGGCACGCCGGCGCCGGGGACTCCGGCCATCGTCACCCAGGCGCAGACGGCTAATGACCTTGCGGCCATCTGCGATCCCACCTGGAGCGGCGTGCCACGGCTCGAGGCCATCGCCTACTGTCAGGGCTTCCTCACCAGCTTCGGGCAGTACCACACGCTGCTCTATCCGCGGGGCGGACCGGCCAGGCCGCTCTTCTGCGTGCCGGTGCCGGGCCCGACGGTCGCGCAGTCCGGCGTCGCCTTCGCCGCCTGGACCCGGGAGAACCCGCGCTACGGCAACGAGCCGGCGCTCGATGGTCTCCTGCGCTGGGCGCAGGCGAACTTCCCCTGCCCGGCGGGCGCGCCCGCCCGCAACCCGCGCAGCACGCGCTGAGATACGGGAGACGACCATGCGCTCGACGCGACTTGCTCTCATGCTCCTGGCCGGCCTTGGCTTGTCCGCCTGCGCCGAGATGACGCCAACGCAGCGGAATGTCGGCATCGGCGCCCTGGGTGGCGCCGCCCTCGGCGGCATCGCCGGATCCTTCAGCGGCAATGCCGGGATGGGCGCGCTGCTCGGCGCCGGCGTCGGCGGCGTCGGCGGCTACCTCTACGACCAGTCGCAGCGGTCGCGGCAGTCCTACTACTGACGAACGCCCCCGCGCCGCGACCGCGGCGCGGCGACGAATCAGCTGCCGGGGCGGCCGCAGCGCAGGCTGGCAGGCTGGCCCGGCCGAAAAGCGAACGCCGGCACGAACGTGCATCAAGGAGAAGACCTCATGTCGCTTGGAATGATCCTGCTCATCATCCTCGTCATCGCGCTGCTCGGCGGCTTCACCGGCGTCGTCGGCGGCTACGGCTACGGCTTCGGCCATGGCGGCGTCGGCGTGCTGGGAACGGTCCTGGTCGTCGTCCTGATCCTGGTGCTGATGGGGCGGCTCTGACGACGCGAAGGCGGGCGCCGCGCGCGGACCATCCACCGGACGAACAACGGGCTGCACGGACACAGCACGCGTCCGCGCCCCAAAGCTGAAGGCGGCAAGAGACGATGAATCGCAACATGCTCATCATCGCGATCGGTGTGCTCGGGATCGGCGCGGGAGTCCTCGGCTACTGGTTCTACCAGGAGCGGCACCGCTCGGGCGTCGACATCACCATCGGCGGCCGCGGCGTCTCGATCCAGGAGAGATAGCGGCGCTCCGCGGCGCCCACAGGCCGCCGCAGGAACGTCGAGGAAGGTCCAGCGCATGAGCCGACTTCGCGTGCATCCGGAACGGCACCTCGTGGACCGGATCGGCTGGCTGCGGGCGGCCGTTCTCGGCGCCAATGACGGCATCGTCTCCACGGCCAGCCTGATCGTCGGCGTGGCGGCGGCCGCCGCAGCGCGGAGCGACGTGCTGATCGCCGGTGTCGCGGGCCTGGTCGCCGGCGCCATGTCCATGGCAGCCGGGGAATACGTCTCGGTCAGTTCGCAGTCCGACACCGAGCAGGCCGATCTCGCGCGCGAGCGTCGGGAACTCGGGGCGGGCACGGATGCGGAACTCGACGAACTCTCCGCGATCTACGCGGGGCGCGGCGTCGAGCCGTCCGTGGCGCGGGAGGTCGCCCGGCAATTGATGGCGCATGATGCGCTCGGCGCGCATGCGCGCGACGAACTCGGCATCTCCGAGATGATGACGGCACGGCCGGTCCAGGCGGCGATGACGTCGGCCGCGACCTTCGCGGTCGGCGCGGCCATGCCCCTGTTGATGGTGGTGATGTCGCCGCCCGGTGCGCTGGTTGCCATCGTCTCCGCGGCGTCGTTGGTCTTCCTCGCGCTGCTCGGCGCCGTCGCCGCCTGGGCCGGTGGCGCGGGCGTGCTGCGCGCGACACTGCGCGTCACCTTCTGGGGGGCGTTGGCCATGGCGGTCACCGCGGGCATCGGCATGATGTTCGGCACGATCCTGTGACGGGCCGGCCGCGGCGCGCCGATGCGCGGTTCGCGTCGAAGGCGTTGAAGGCGTTGAAAGGGCGTCTCCCGCGGTCGGCGTGATGCGGAAAGGGGGACGACAATGAGCGGCATTGGCGGACCTAGCCATCCGCAGCAGTTCTTCCGCGACTTCGTGAACCTGTCGGGCCCCTACTGGACGGGCAGGGCGCAGTGGCGGCCGCGCCTGCTCACGCTCTCGCTCGCGGTGCTCGGCATCGTGCAGGTGGCGCTGGCGATCCGCCTCAATATCTGGAGCGCCGACCTGTTCGACGCGCTGGAACGGCGCTCGACCGAGAGCGCCATGGCGCAGATCGGCATCTTCGCGATGATCATCCTTGGGGTCATGTCGGCCAATACGGCGCACATGGTCATTCACCGTCACCTGCAGCTCGACTGGCGGCGATGGCTGACGGCGCGGGTCATCGGCGACTGGATGGCGGATGCAAGGCACTACCAGGCCAACCTGATCCCGGGCGATCACGCCAATCCCGACGGGCGCATCGCCGAGGATATCCGCATCGCGACGGAGGCCGCGATCGATCTCGCCAGCAGCCTGTTCTACTGCGTCCTCCTGCTCATTACCTTCGTCGGCATCCTCTGGTCGCTGTCCGGCTGGATCAGCGTGCTGGGCGTCGGCATGCCCGGGCATCTCGTCGCGCTGGCCTTCGGCTACGCCGGCATGGGCGCGGTCATAGCCTATTTCCTGGGGCGGCCGCTCGTCCGCGCCACCGACACGCGGCAGACCAAGGAAGCAAATTTTCGCTTCGGCCTGATGCGCGCGCATGAGAACGCGGAGCCGATCGCGATCGCGCGCGGCGAGGCGATGGAGCGGGGTCGCCTGTCCTCCACCTTCGAGGCAATCGCGCAATCCTGGCGCGACCAGTCCATGGGGCTCGCGCGCCTCCTCGCCTTCTCCTCCGGCTACGTGGCCCTGGCCGCCGTGCTGCCCATCCTGGTGGGCACGCCGCGGTTCCTCGAAGGCGCGCTGTCCCTAGGCAGGCTGATGCAGTCGGGGCAGGCCTTCCAGCAGGTCACGGCGGCGCTCTCCTGGCCGGTCGACAACCTGGCACGCATCGCGGAATGGCGCGCCTCGGTGGAGCGGGTCCTGCTGCTCGACGAGGCGATCCGCGTCGTCGCTCTGGAGGCGGCACGTGCCGGGGAGACGGCGATCAACCTCGACCGCGCCTCGACCTCCCGGCTCGGCGTCCGGGATCTCTGGGTCGCTGCACCCGACGGGACGGCCATGCTGTCAGGGCTCACGCTCGAAGTGGCGCCGGGCGAGCACGTGCTGGTGGATGGCGATCCGGAGGCGGCGGGCGCGCTGTTCCGCGTGCTCGCCGGAATCTGGCCCTGGGGGCGAGGCCGGGTGGACCTGCCGGCCGATGCGGACATGATCGCCGTCGGCCCGCGGCCCTTCCTGCCGGAGGGCACGCTGCGCCGGGCCATCGCCTTCTCGGAAGGCACGACACGGACCACGGATGCGGACCTCGCGGCGGCGCTCGACAGCGTCGGCCTGGGGCACCTGTCCGACCGCCTGGACGAGGCGTCCGACTGGGCCCGCAACCTGAGCGCGGCGGAGCTGCAATGCTTGTCCTTCGCGCGGCTGCTCCTGCTGCGTCCCGACTGGATCGTGCTCGGCGACGCGACGGATGCGCTCGACCCGCTCACTGCCGACCTCATGCTCGGACTGCTGGTGGAACGGCTGCCGGGTTCCGGCATCGTCCTGGTCGGGCGCCATCCGGGATCGGCGGAGACCTTCAACCGGCGCCTGACGCTGACGCGTGCCGCCGATGGCGAAGTGCTGCTGCAGGAGGTCTATGCGCGGCGCCAGGCGGCGATGGCGCCGCGCGCCCGGCCGCTGCCCGTCGTCGACCTGCTGCGCGAAGGCTACGGGCGCTGACCTTAGCGGCGCCTCATCTGCCGTGGGATGGGCTCTCGTCCTGCGCCGCCAGGAGATCCAGGATGCTGCGCGCGAGACCCTCGAGGCGCACCGGCTTGTGCAGCTGCACCGACCGCGGCAGCTCGATGTCGCGCAGCGTCGCGGTCGAGATGTCGCCGGTCAGGATGATGGCCGGCACCTCGCTGCGCAGCCGCTCGCGCAGCGTCCTGGCGACCTCCACCCCGGTCATTCCGCGCGGCAGGTTGTAGTCGGCGAGGACAAGGTCCGGCCGGATCAAGCCCTGCGCCACCATGTCGAGTGCGATGACGCCATCCGCCGCCGTCATGGCGCGATGGCCCTCATCCTCCAGGAAGATCCTGAGCGCGTCTCGCAGGTCCGGATCATCCTCCACGACCAGGATGGCGCCGCTGCGGCCGGCGGGTTCAACCGGCCTGGCCGGCATCGCGTCGGGTGCGCGATCGGGGGGTGCGACGGGCTTGCCGGACGGCAGGGGCAGGTCGACGGCGAAGACCGAGCCCCTGCCCGGCCAAGACCGGACGGTGATTCGATGGCCCAGGAGCTCCGCCATGCGGCGCGCGATCGACAGGCCGAGCCCGAGGCCCCGGCCGCGCTCGCGCGCCGGATTGCCGAGCTGATGATATTCCTCGAAGACGGCCTGGCGCTCGCTGTCCGGAATACCGATGCCGGTGTCCCAGACCTCGATGCGCAGCTGCCCCCCCTGCCTGCGGCAGCCGAGCAGGACCTTGCCGCGCCGCGTGTATTTCAGCGCGTTCGACAGCAGGTTGCGCAGGATCTGCTCGAGCAGCCGGGGGTCGCTCTCGATGACGAGGCCGCAGGGCACGACGCGGAAGCCGAGCCTCTGCGCCTCCGCATGGTAGGCGAATTCACCCCGGAGGCGGTCCAGCAGGTCGTTGACCGGAAAGCGGACGATCTCGGGGCGGATGGTGCCGGCCTCGATCTGGTTGATGTCGAGCAGCGTTTTGAGCATCCCGGACATGGCACTGAGCGTTTCACCGAGGCGCATGACGAGATCATGCGTCTTGTCGCCCTCCGCGGACTTCGTCAGCAGGCCCTGGAGCAGCGTCAGTGTCTGCAGCGGCTGCCGCAGGTCGTGGCTTGCAGCCGCCAGGAAGCGCGACTTCACGCCGTTGGCGTATTCCGCCTGGCGCTTCGCTTCCTCGAGCCTCTGCGCAGCCAGGCGACGCTCGGTGATGTCGACGAAGGTGATGACGACGCCTTCCACCCCGTCATCCTGGGTGCGGTAGGGCAGGATCCGGCGCGAATACCAGGTCGTCCCGCGCGTCATGATCTCCCGTTCGATCGGCTTGCGTGTCCGCAGGACCTTCCGCGCATCGGCCAGGAGGTCGCTGTCCGAGGCGAGCAGGTTGAGGTCCGAGAGCGGGCGGCCGATATCGCCGGGAATGACGCTGACGAGATCCTTCGTCGCCGGCGTGAAGAACCGGATCCGCAGCTCCGTATCGAGGAAGAGCGTGGCGACGTCGGTGCTGTAGAGGACGTTCTGCAGGTCGTTGGACGTCGTGCGCTGCCGCTCCAGCGTCTCCTGCAACTGGGTGTTGAGCGCCGTCAGCTCCTCGTTCAGCGACTGGAGTTCCTCCTTCGACGTCAGCAATTCCTCATTCGTCGACTGGTACTCCTCGCTCGCGGAGAGCGCCTCCTCGCTGATCGCCTTCTGCTCCTCATTGGCGATCTCGAGGTTGTGGATCGCGCCCTGGAGTTCCGTGCGTGTCGCATCCAGCTCCTGCTCGAGCTCGGCGATGCGGGGGACATCGCGGGGCGCGGCGATTCGGCTCGCCGGCGGGGCGGGGGCCCTCTCCTCCACGAAGCAGATGAGGAGCAGCCTTTCGCCCTCGCTCAGCACCGGCTGGACGTCGATGGAGAAAGACAGGGTCCGGCCATCCAGCCGGATCAGGCCGCCGGGCTGCGAAACCCGACCATTCTCCTGCAGCGCGCGCTGGATCGCCGCGCGAAGTTTGTTCCGCACGCTGCGCGGCGCCATCGCGAGCAGGTCCTGCGTCGGCGCGCCCGGCGGCACGCGGAGGAACCGGTCCGTCGGGCCGAGCGAATAGAGGCATTCCTGCTTCTGATCGACCAGCACCGCCGCGGGCGCGTAGGCGTCCATCACCAGCCGCCGGCACAATTCGCCATAGACGGTGCCGCGCGCGGCGCTCGCGGCCTTGCCCGCCTGCCGGCCGGGACGATCGACACTGCCGGCGCCGAAGATGAGGCCAAGCTCGCCCGGCCGGCTGCGGCCGACATGGCGGTAGATCCGGCCAGGCTTCGAGATCACCTCGAAGCGCCCGGGCGCGCTGCCGATCGTCTCCGCGCCGCCGAGCAGCAGGATGCCGCCAGGACGCAGCGCGAAGTGGAACAGCGCGATCACCTTCGATTGCGCCTCAGGGCTCAGATAGATGAGCAGGTTGCGGCACGACACCATGTCGAGCCGGGAGAAGGGCGCATCGTTCAGCACGTCCTGCACCGTGAAGACCACGCTGGCGCGCAGTTCGGACGAGACGCGGTAGCCCGCACTCTCCTTCGTGAAGAATCGCGCGAGGCGCTCGGGCGTCACATCCGTCTTGATCGACGGCGGATAGAGCCCATCCCGCGCGGCGATGACGGCGTCCGGATCGACATCCGATCCGAAGATCTGCAGCTTGACCTCGCGCCCCTTCGCGGCAATCCGCTCCTGGAACAGCATGGCGAGGGAATACGCTTCCTCGCCGGTGCTGCAGCCGGGAACCCAGATGCGGAGCGGACGGCCGGGCTCCGCTGAGTCCACCAGTTCGGGGATGACGACCTCCGCGAGGAGATCGAAGACCTCCGCGTCCCGGAAGAAGCTTGTCACGTGGATCAGGAGATCCTTGGCCAGCGCCTCGACCTCGACGGGGTCGTGCCGCAGCTTGTCCAGATAGAGATGCATATCCGTCGGCGCGACGGCCGCGGCGGACATGCGCCGTTCGATCCGCCGGCGCAGCGTGCCGGGCTTGTACAGCCGGAAGTCGTGGCTTGTAGTCTCATGGAGGAAGGCGACGATGGCCAGAAGCACGTCCCCGGCAGGCGGTGGCGCGACATTGGCGCCGGACGCAGGGCCCTTGCGCTGGATATACTTCATGAGCGCGTTCGGAATGTCCGCGGCGGGAAGCACGCTATCGACGGCGCCGGTCGTGATCGCGCTGCGCGGCATCCCGTCATAGGCGGCTTCCTCGGGGTCCTGCGCGATCACCAGGCCGCCCTTCTGCTTCACGGCCTTCAGCCCCAGGCTGCCATCCGATCCTGTCCCCGAAAGGACGACGCAGGCGGCCCTCGGTCCCATCTCCTCGGCCAGCGAGTGGAGCAGGAAGTCGAAAGGCAGCCTCGCGCCGTGCCGTGCCGCCGGTTCCGTCAGGTGCAGCGCACCCTTGCCCACGGAAAGATAGGTGCCCGGCGGGATGACATAGAGATGGCCACGCTCGATCGGCATCCCGTCCACGACCTGGCACACGGTGAGTCCGGTGTGCGTCGCGAGCAGATCCACAAGCATGCTTTCGTGGTCCGGATCGAGATGCTGGACGAGGATCAGCGCCATGCCGCTGCCGTCCACGACCGCCTCGATCAGGCGGCGGCACGCATCAAGGCCGCCGGCGGAAGCACCGATACCCACCACGAGGATGTCGTCGCGCAGGCCGGGCGCGGGCTTGCCCGCGGCGACGCGACGACGCGTGCGTGGCATCGGGGTACCGCGCGTGCTGGCCTCCGCCGTCGGGTGCTTCTTCAGATCATCCTCGCAACTCTCCGGGCGTCACGGACTGCCGCGCGCGCCGCGTTGGACCTCGCCCGCACGGGTCCGCATGGTACTGGCCGGAAAAGGACACGCGCAACCATACGCCCGATCCCGAACCCGCGGCGAACGTGCCTTGCCGGAAGCATTCCCGCGATTGTTCCGCCTTCGCATGCCGAATAAGGCTATCGGGAAGATATGCGAAGCGCCGTATACTGATATAGTTCGTCGAGAACGCGTGCGAATTGATTGATCGGCACGGACACTGCATCCGAGGCGCGGGCCTCTTCAGTGCAAGGGACGCATTCGCGCAGGCGGATGCGCAACGGAGGTTGCTTGAACATCCGACAGGCGCTGAATCTCATTTACGTGGCGGCCCAGGATGGCGCGAGGCGATGACGGCGCTCCGCATCCTCGTGGTCGAGGACAACGCCGTGATCGGCATGCTGCTGGCACGGATGCTGAAGTCGATGGGACACGACGTCTGCGCGGTCGAGACATCCGAGGAAGATGCCGTGGCGGCCGCCATGCGCTGCAGCCCCGACCTGATGATCGTCGACGTGATCCTGAGGCATGGCAGTGGGATCGCAGCGGTCGAGAAGGTGCTGCAGACTCGCCATGTCCCACACATCTTCATGAGCGGCGCACCAGTCCAGCCGGGCAGGCGGGGATGCGTCGTGCTGCAGAAGCCGTTCGGTGAAGCAGACATCGCGACCGCCATCGAGCGTGCGGTCGAGGCCTCCGCCGAAGCCTGAGCGGCGCCGCGTCCGTCATGGCGCCCGCAGGCCCGATGGGTGGGTCTGCCATCAGCGGTTTCCCGACATCCCTGCGGCACGATCGATGCTGCGACTGGCGGCCGTGCCGGGCGGGTTGTCGCGCGTGCCATCGCCCGGGCCGCGGCAACCCACGGCGCCAAGCGCCAGAAGGCCGGTCGCGATGAATGGGAACCGCACGTCTTGATATCCCCCTCTCTGGTGCAAAGGCAGCGCTTCGATATCGAACGGACCAGCCGCCTGATCCCCTGGAACGTTCGTCGAGGCGACACGTCGCACGCCGCGCGCGATTTCGATGCGCGGCGCCGCATTGGGGAGGAACCGCGTGCGCCGACGTGGCGGAGGCACAATCGGCGCGCGAAAACGTGGCCTGGGCTGACGCAGCGGCTCGGTCCGGACCGCACGGAGGGCTGGCCGACCGCAATTGCGATCGCAAGCGGTGCGCCAGCATCGCCCGCCGTTTCCATGTGACTAATGGCCCGATCCAAGGCTTCCCACGAGCTCAAGGACACGCCGGCGCACATTGGGATCCTCAAGGTTGTAGTACGCACGAACCAGATTCAGCGTCTCGCGCCTGTGCGACTTGTCGAGTTCCGGGTCGTTCAGAAATCCGGCATGGCCGTTGCCAAGCGGCACCGCGGACGTCTCGCCGATGCTCGCCGGCATGTCGTCGAAGAAGTACGAGATCGAGGTATCCATTGCGCGTCCGATATCGTGCAGCCGGCTCGCCGAAATCCGGTTCAGGCCTCGCTCGTACTTCTGAAGTTGCTGGAACGTGACCCCGATTGCCTGCGCCAGCGTCGTCTGACTCATGCCGAGGAGATGGCGACGGAGACGGATGCGCGCACCGACATGGGTATCGACGCCGTTCAGGGCGTGCCTGGGCCGGGGGTCGGCGGCCGCGTCCGCAGGCCGCCGGGTCGGTTCGGCCGGGGCCTCGCGACGGGCCGGCTGGGATTCGCCGAGACGCTCCAACCGAAACGGAAGCGCGCTGCGGACGCCCACGCGGTCATGGGGTTCGCGCGCAGGATCCTCGGAGGTGGAGCCGGGCACGTCGGTCGGCTTGGCCATCTCCTTCATCCTCTTTCCCCCGTCCAATCTGTTGCTGCATCCGGCTGTCAACGCCGGGCAGGCACAGGAGGTTTCCCTGCATCGTAAAGTTCTTTCCCTGGCGGCGACCGCAAGGCCGGTGCGAATGTCCGGCCTTGCCGCGATGCTTATTCGGATGTCGGCCATCGGGCGTCGCGCCGTGGACGCGCCGGCGTTCATGCGCCCGCATCGTCCTGGCGATGCGCCCGAACAGGAAGATGAGGAGTCATGATGCCGTCCGACTCAGCGCCGCATCCTCCGGCCTCGGAGCATGATGGCGTCCCGCTCCCGCGAACTGCGGTGACGGCACCCGCCACGGCGGTCGGCCCCTTGGACGCCCGGCCGACGGCGTTCGTGGTGGCGCCCCTTCGCCTCGCGAGAGTCGCCGCTGTGCTGCTGTGGCGTCGGCGTTGGCGCATCCTTGCCGTCCTGGCGCTGCTGGGCGTGGGTCTCTACCTCGCGATCCCCTGGCTGTTGGGACCGATCGTCACGACGCAACCCGTGGTCCGCGGCGTGTTGGTGCAGAGCGTTGTTGCAAGCGGCCGGATCGCGACGCCGCACCGCGTGAACATCGGCAGCCAGATCACTGGCACCGTCGCCTCCGTTCCCGTCACGGAAGGCCAGGCGGTCGCACTTGGCCAGGTTCTCGTCACGCTCGAGGACAGCGAATTGCGCGCCAGCGTCGAACAGGCCGAAGCGGCGGCGGCCCAGGCGGCGGCCCGGCTGCGCCAGATCGTCGAGGTGACGCTGCCCGTCGCGCAGGAGAATCTGAGCCAGGCACAGTCGACGCTGCTCAACGCGCAGCAGCAATACTCCCGGGCGGAGAGCCTGCGCTCAGGCGGCTTCGAGACGCAGGCGCAGCTCGACAATGCGCGGCGCGCCCTCAACATCGCGCAGGCACAGGTGCGGGCCGCGCAAGCCCAGGTCGCCGGCAACGCCCCCGGAGGGACCGACCACGTCGCCGCCGAAGCCGCGTTGCGCCAGGCGCGCGCGAGCCTCCTCGTGGCGCTTTCTCGCCTCGACTACACGCAGATCCGGGCGCTGGAAGCCGGCACACTCATCGCCCGCAACGTGGAGCGCGGCTGGGTCGTGCAGCCGAACCAGGTCCTCATGGTGCTGTCGCCGATCGGGCAGATCGAGATCGTGGTGCAGATCGACGAGAAGAACCTCGGCCTCATCGCCATTGGCCAGCGGGCGGTCGCCTCGGCGGATGCCTACCCCAATCGGCGGTTCCCCGCAGAACTCGCCTACATCAACCCGTCCGTCGATCCGGATCGCGCCGCGGTCGAGGTCAAGCTGCGCGTGCCCGCGCCGCCGGACTATCTGCGCCAGGACATGACGGTGTCGGTGGATATCGCCGTGGCGGAACGGGCGGATGCGCTCGTCCTGCCGGTCTCGGCCGTGCGCGACGCAGCGGGGCCGACACCCTGGGTGCTGCGCATCGAGGAGGGGCGCGCACGACGCCGCACCGTCACGATCGGCCTGCGCGGCCCGCAGCGGGTCGAGATCCTGGACGGGTTGCGCGAAGGCGACCTGGTCGTGCCGTCCAGCGTGGCGGTCGCCGATGGCGGCAGGGTCCGGCCCGAGGCGGCGCGATGAGAGGCTGGCTGCCCTTCGAATGGATCGCCGCCATCCGGTTCCTGCGCGATGGCTGGATGCAGACGATCTTCATCCTCGCCGGCGTCTCCATGGGTGTGGCCGTGATCGTGTTCATGTCGGCGCTCCTTACCGGCATCCAGGCGAACTTCCTCAACCGCGTCCTCAGCGCCCAGGCCCATCTCGTCCTGCTGCCGCCGGACGAGGTCGCGCGGCCTCTCCGCGCCGCAGAAGGCGTGATCCAGGATGCAGTGGTGCAGCGGCCGTCGCAGCGCATCCGCTCCATCGACCAGTGGCAGACCGTGTTGCGGCAGATGCGGGACATGCCGGAGATTGCCGTGGCGACGCCGGTCGCCGCCGGCGGCGCGCTGGCCGTGCGCGGCGAAGCCAGCCGATCCATCACGCTGACCGGCGTCGAGCCGGAAGGCTACTTCCGCATCGTCAAGCTGCCAGCCAGCATCGTGGCAGGGCAGCCCAGGTTGACCAGCGAGGGCATCGTCATCGGCACCGACCTCGCGGTCGAACTCGGCGTGGGCGTCGGCGACAAGCTGCGGGTGACGACGGCCAGGGGCCGCGACGCGACGCTGACGGTGACGGGCCTCTTCGACCTCGGCAACCGCGGCGTGAACGAGCGCAGCACCTTCGTCGCCCTGCGCACGGCGCAGAGCCTGCTCGGCCTCACCGGCGGCGTGACGAGCCTGCAGGTCACGCTGCACGATCCCTATGCGGCGGAGATCCTGGCGCGACTGGCGCATGGCATGACGGGCATCCGCGCCGACAGCTGGATCAGGACGAACCTGCAGTTCTTCACCGCGGTCAACGCGCAGCAGACGTCCAACACCGTGATCCGGCTCTCGGTCGGCCTGTCGGTGGCGCTTGGCATCGCGAGCGTGCTCGTGGTCTCGGTCGTTCAGCGTTCGCGCGAGATCGGCATCCTGCGCGCGATGGGCGCGCGGCGCGGGCAGATCCTGCGGGTCTTCCTGATCCAGGGCGGCGTGCTCGGCCTGCTCGGATCGCTGATCGGGTCTGCCGCGGGCGTCGGCGCGCTGGTGGCCTGGCATGCCTCGGTCCGCCAAGCCGATGGAAGCCCGCTGTTTCCCCTGATGATCCAGCCGCAGCTCTTCGTCATCGCGGCGGTCGTGGCGGCATTGACCGGGGTGCTCGCGGCGATGGCGCCCGCCCTGCGCGCGGCACGGCTCGACCCCGTCGAGGCGATCCGTGGCTGACGCCCTCGCGCCGAGCGAGCCCGAAGTCCTGCGCCTCGATGGCGTGCGGAAGTCGTTCGGCGTAGGAACGCCGCGGGAGGTCGAGGTGCTGCACGGCATCGACCTCGTCCTGCGGCGCGGCGAGTTCTGCGCCCTGATCGGACCCTCAGGATCGGGCAAGAGCACGATGCTCAACCTGATCGGCCTGCTCGATCGCCCGACGGCTGGCGCGCTCTTCATCGAAGGGCGGGACACGCGTGACATGGACGACGCGGCGCTGACGCAGCTGCGGGGCCGAAGCATCGGCTTCGTGTTCCAGCATCACCACCTGATCGGCGCCTTCACGGCGGCCGAGAACGTCATGATGCCGCTATTGCTCGACCGCAACCGCCCGGACGCGGCGATGCGTCGCGGTGCGGAGGCGTTGCTCGACAGGGTGGGCCTGCTCCCCTGGATGGACAGCCGCGTCGGGAACCTCTCCGGTGGCCAGCAGCAGCGGGTCGCGATCGCGCGCGCGCTTGCCATGTCGCCGGCGCTGGTGCTTGCGGACGAGCCGACCGGCAACCTCGACACGAAGTCCGCCGATGGCGTCTTCGATCTGCTGCGGGAAATGAACCGCACGAGCCGCACCACCTTCCTGATCGTCACGCACGACCCTCGCCTGGCGCAGCGCTGCGATCGTGTCATCGAGGTGGTGGATGGTCGGATCGTCGCCGATGACGCCGTGCCAATGCCAAGACGCATCAGCACGTCGTGACGATTGCCGCTTCATGCCACACGACGGTGGCGCGTCGATGCGCCGACGCCCTTCGTACCTGCGATCGCAGGCCCATGGCTCTTCAGGAATGATCGGACAGGGCGGGCCTCTCGAACCGGGCTGGCGTAGAGCCCGCGCGCACGGCTTAGGAGACCCGGTCTGCCTGCGCACCGTGCCATCGGATTGCGGTGCATCAACTTCGCAACCGCGACGATCTTCGAGCGTTGTTGCAGTCGGCGTAACACCGTCGATGGATGACCGCGTGTCCTCCGCGGCAACGGGCGACGAGGCCTGTTGACGCGGAGACGTCGGAGCGACGGATGCCTGACGCCAGAACGGAAGGATCGGTCATGAACAACATTGTCTATATCGTCGGCGCCGTGGTCATCGTGCTCTTCATTCTTGGATTTCTTGGTTTCCGCTGACCGAGACCGCCGCCTCCGGGGCAAGCCGCGCGGTTTACGCGCTGCGATTGGACCACGGCCTCTTGTTGCGGAATCGCAAGACGCCCGCCCGGAGCCCACTGCGACTCCAAGACCGGGGCCGTGACGATCTCACGGCGGGCACGAGGCTCGATCCGACGCTTGGCGATTGCAGGGGCCCGCGCCTTACGACCACGACGCGAAGAATCGCGCATGCGCGAAACTCCCCGGGCCGCCGCGCGTTACCGGTCGGAATGGCAGGGCTTCGCCCTGCCCATTGCGTGGCGCGCTGCGCCACATGCGAGGAGGACGACATGACGCAGTCTACCAGACGAAACCTGCTTCCCCTGGGCGCGGCGCTCGCGCTCGCGCCCGCCATCCTGACCGCCGCGTCGGGCAGGGCACAGGCCGCGACGCGGGCCGAGATCGACGCCGAGGTCGCGAGCGCGCTGCGCACGTTGCGCGCGCAGGAGAACACGCGCCCGCTCTTCGCCGGGGCGAAGTCAATCCTGATTTTCCCGCGCATCCTCAGCGGCGGCTTCATCGTCGGCGGCCAGTACGGGCAGGGCGCGCTCATCGCCGGTGACCGCACGCTCGGCTACTACAATATCGCCGGCGCATCTTTCGGCTTCACCATCGGCGCGCAGGTCGCGGGCCTCGCCATGTTCTTCATGACGGATGCGGCGCGTGCCGCGCTCGATGCCGCGAGCGGCTGGGAGATCGGCACCGGGCCGACGGTCGTGGCACTCGACCAGGGCATGCAGGCGAACATCACCTCGACGACCCTAAGCGAGCCCGTCTATGCGATCAGCTTCAGCCAGCAGGGGCTGATGGCGTCGCTCTCGATCAACGGCTCGAAGATCACGCGCATCCAGCCGGAGTGACCGTTCACGCCATGCCGGCTTCGGCATGGCGTGACCCCCGCCAGGAACACTGACGATCGGAGATATCCATGACCAAGATGGCCGAAACCCCCGGCGTAGACGTCGCGGCTGACCTCGCCGCGCTTCGGCAGGATGTCGCCCGCCTGGCGGAATCCATGACGGCGCTGATGCAGGGCCAGGCACAGGGCGCAGCGCAGCGCGTCTCGGATATGGTCGATGACGCGAAGGCCAGGGTCACGAGCACCGCGGCCGACGTGAAGTCGCGCGTCAACGCGGCCGGCGGCGAGATCGAGGCCAGCATCGAGCGCAATCCGATGACCGCCGTGCTGATCTCCTTCGGCGTCGGGATGGCGCTCGGCCTGATGAGCCGCTCGCGGCACTGACAGCCCATGTTCCGCGGGCTGCATCGCCTCTTCCTCGCCGCGGCGGACTGGCAGCCGCGCGACTTCCTGATCGGCATGGTCGGCGCGGAAGTGGTGACGCTGCTCGGCGCTGTGAGCCTGGGCTTCGGCACCTTCGCCGCCTATGCGCATCTCAGCGCGACGCAAGGACCTGTCTTCGCGGGGGTCGTGATCTCCGCGGCCTATGGCGTCGCGGCGGTCACGGGGGGCATTGCGCTCGCGCGCTGGCATGCGAGTTCGTCGAAGGCGGCTCCCGCCGAGCCGGCACCGCCCGAGAACCTTGAGGCCCTGCTGCGGTCCCTGGCTGGCGCGGGCACGCCGCAGGATCAGATGGCGCTGATCGCGGCGCTCAAGGTGGGGCGGGACGTGTCGCCGATGCAGCTGCTTGCGATCTCGCTGATCAGCGGCTTCTTCGCCGGCCGAACCACGGGACGATAGAGTCGACCGGGCATGAGCCTCGGGGCGCGGCAGCCCCCTAGACTTGGTCTCCGTCGCCCTCCGTCCAACGCAGGATGGCGACGCGGAGAACCGCCTGGAGCGGAGCCGCAAGCGCGATACCGAGCGCACCGAACAGCGTTCCCATCAGCATCTGCATGCCGAGCGCGTGGGCGGGCTGGATGTGGACCGTTCGCCGCTGGACGAGCGGCGTGAGCACATATCCCTCGATGATCTGGATCAGGAGATAGATCGCGATCACCCAGACGACCATGGTCGTGCCCTGCGATGAGGCGGCAATCGCGATCGGGACCGCGCCGACGAAGGCCCCGAGATAGGGGATGAAGTTGAGAAGTCCCGCCAGAAGGCCGAGAACCAGGGCTCCCGGCGTTCCGAGCGCCATCAGCGCGAGCGCGATCGAAAGCGCGACCACGATGATCGTGACCACCTGACCGACCAGCCACCACCGCAGCATCTCGGCCGTGTCGTCGACGACATCCAGCACCAGTTCGCGGCGGTCGCGGGGCATGATGCTCCCGAGCCCGCGGCGATAGAGGGCGGGATTGAGGCCGACGAAGAAGCCAATGAAGAGCATGAGCAGGATATCGCCCGCGGTACCGAGCGCCGAGCGCGCCTGACCGAAGAGGCTCGCGGGATCGGGCAGCAGGATCCCGGCGATCTGCTCGTCCGTGATTCGTCCGCCGCGCGGACCGGGCGTCTGCACGCCCATGTCCGCGAGCCGGTTCCCGATGTTCTGGACCTGGCTGCGAAGGACGCGGTGCAGCTCGTCCCACTCGTGGACGATCGTATAGCCGCCCCAGGCGATGCCCATCAGGATCACGCCTGCCGACAGCGTGCAGACGATGGCAAAGCAGGCGCCGCGACCGAGGGGAAGCAGATGCTGCAGCCCGCGCGTCGCGGCGTCGAGAAGGGCGGCAAGTAGCAGGCCGCCGAAGATCATCAGCAGTGTACCGGCCGTCTGCCAGGCCAGGAACGCGCCCGCCGCGAGGGCGAAGGCAAGGAGCAACAGGCGGAGCCTGGAGCGGGCGCCGTCCCCTGATGATCCATCGTCGGAGGGATTGGCTCCTGCCATCGCCTTTCGAGAGCCTCGAAGCCGCCAGGACGGTCGCGCGCCGTCCGCGGAAGCTGCGGAACTCCCGTTACCCTATTGAACCCGATGCGGTGCGGTGGGGTTGTTCGGATCCAGCCCCAGCGCCTGCAAGGTTGCTGGATTGACCTGGCCGGTCGACTGCAAGCCTCGCCCTTGCTGGAAGCGCTCAAGGGCGCCCTGCGTCCCGGGGCCCCAGAGCCCATCGATCGCACCCCGGTAGAAGCCGAGCGACCGCAGCCGCTGCTGCACGTTTCGAACGGCGGCCGCGCTCAGGATATCCGGCGTCACCGCGGCGGACGACGCGGCGGCGGGGGGCGGCATGGGCCGCGCGGCGAGCAACTCGCCGGGTGCGACGCCAAGCGTCGCGACCGTGGCCTCGTTCAACTGGCCGGTGACCTGGAGGTTGCGCGTCTGCTGGAAGCGTTCCAGCGCGGCCTGGCTGTCCGGTCCCCAGATGCCGTCGGCATGGCCGCCGTAGACGCCAGCCTGCTGCAGCCTCTGCTGAATCAGGACGGTCGCGCCGGGCGAAAGCGCCTGGGTATACAGCAGGACAGCGGAGGCCTGCGCCTGGACGGGCGGTGCCCCCATCGGCATGGCGAAGAACAATCCGACCAGAAGTGCGCGTGACCGCTTCATCCTTCCCGTTCCCTCATGACATGCCGCCCGCGAACAACGACAGGATCGTCGACGGGTTGCATGCGGAACGCGCGAAATGCCTCCCCGCTTCCTACCAGTCGTGGCCCGCCAGGGGGTCTCGGCAGAACTCCGGTAGGAGGTGGAAGTCTTCGAACTCGGCTTGGACCAGTTCCTCCCGATCAAGATCCGCCAGCCCAACGGCAAGCCCATCGGACGCCTGGATGGGCCGGACGTCGCGCCGGGCCAGTGCTTCATCATGAGCCCGCTGGTGCGCTTCAACTTGCTGCTGCCTGGGGAATACATCGGTCCGAGGGGCCAGCGCCGTCGAGACGCTGATGGAAGTGCCGCCCATACTTCGACGAATTGTGCGTCTCGCCCGCGGTGATCGCCGGACGGCAGCTTTGGGTGGATGCCCACTTCACGGGGGGTGAGTTCTCTGTCTCAGACGCGCTCCTCGCCGCAAGCGTGGAGAAGGGGCTGAAGGGCAATGGCGTGAAGAGGGTGAGCGAGGCGGAACGCCAGTCCCCCGCAGACAAAGAAGGTTGAGGGGGGTCCGGGGGGAGAAGTTCCCTTCTCCCCCCGCCCTCTCACGCCGGCTCCGCCGCCGCCCGTGTCGCCACCCCGCCGCCGCCCGGCCGTTCCGCCATGTCCAGCGCCGTCTCCAGCGCGCGGCGCAGCCCGGCCAGCTTGCGTTCGTTCTCCACCTTCAGCCCGAACACGTCCTTCACGTAGAACACGTCCACCGCGCGGACGCCGTAGGTGGTGATGTGCGCGGAGGCGATCTGCAGCCCCTGGTCGCTGATCGCCGCCGTCACGTCGTGCAGCAGACCCGGCCGGTCGCGGCCGTTCACCTCGATGACGGTGTGCGTGTTGGATGCGTGGTTGTCGATGACCACGCGCGGCGGCACCGTCACGGCGCGCAGCCGGGCGGGTTCGCGCTTCAGCTTGCGGATCTCGTCGCGCAGCCGCAGCCGGCCGGACAGTGACTGTTCCACCAGCACGGCCAGCCGCGCGAGCCGGTGCGGCGCATCGAAGGCCCCGCCCTGCGCGTCCTGCACCCAGAAGGTGTCGAGCGCCATGCCGTCCGTCATGGTGTGGATGCGCGCATCGACGATGGTCGCACCCGCGACGGCCAGCGCGCCGGCGATCTTGCTGAACAGCCCAGGATGGTCGGTGCAGAAGACCGTCACCTCCGTCACCGCGCGGCTGTCGAGCACGCGCGTGCGCACGGTCAGCGGTGCCTTGGCTTCGCGCGCTTCCTGGATCATCGCCGCGTGGCGCGCATGCGTCTCCGGGTCGAAGGACAGCCAGTAGCCGGGGTAGCCGAGGTCGAGGAAGGCATCGACATCCGGCTTCGGCCGGTCGGCCAGTAGCAGCGCGGCGGCTTCCTTGGCGCGGGCGACGCGGACGTCGCGCTCGGGCACGGACAGTCCGCCGGCCAGGACTTCGGCAACGCGCCAGTACAGCTCGCGCAGCAGGGTCGCCTTCCAGCCGTTCCACACCTTGGGCCCGACCGCGCGCATGTCGGCCACCGTGAGGACCAGCAGCAGACGCAGCCGCTCGGGGGACTGCACGACTTCCGCGATGTCGAGGATCGTCTTCGGGTCCTCGATATCGCGCTTGAAGGCGGTCTGGCTGATTAGCAGGTGGTGCAGGACAAGCCAGGAGACCGTCTCCGTCTCCTCCGGCGTCAGGCCGAGCATCGGGCAGATGGTCTGGGCCAGCTGCGCGCCGATCTCGCTGTGGTCGCCGCCGCGGCCTTTCGCGATGTCGTGAAGCAGGACTGCGACATAGAGCGCGCGGCGGGATTGCAGCTGGCCGATCAGTTCGGATGCGACCGGCGCGACTTCGCCGAGTTCGCCGCGTTCCAGTGCCGCGAGCACGCCGACCGCCTCGATCGTGTGCTCGTCCACCGTGAACACATGGTAGGTGTCGAACTGCATCAGCCCGACGATGCGCTGCCAGTCCGGCAGCAGGCGGGAGATCAGCCCCGCCTCGTTCAGCATGCGCAGCCAGGTGGCCGGGTCGCGCCCGGTCAGGATGTCGAGGAACTCGGCACTCGCCTCGCGTTCCCCGCGCAGCCGCGCGACGTGCCGCGCATGGCGGACGATGGCGCGGAAGGCGAGCGGATGGATCTCGAGCCCCCGGTCGCGCGCCATGCGGAAGATGCGCAGCATCAGCACCGGGTCGATGGTGAAGTCGTGGCCGGGGGCGGCGATGATCTTGCCGTCCGCCAGCGCGAAGCCCGCCTGCGTCAGCGCCTTGTCGGATGAAGGAACGACCGCGGGGGGGCCGAGTGCCGCACGCTCGATCGCCGGTTCCAGGATGCGCGTGAAGCGCGCCACGTCGCGCACGGTCAGGAAGAAGTGCTTCATGAAGCGCTCCACCCCGTCCTGCAGCCCGTGGCGCGTGTAGCCCATGCGGGCGCCCACGACGGGCTGTAGGTCGAAGGTCAGGCGCTCCTCCGCCCGGCCGGCGACCAGGTGCAGGTGGAAGCGGACGGTCCAGAAGAAATCCCAGGCGCGGCGGATGGCACGCGCTTCCTCGGCCGTCAGCAGCCCGCCGCCGGGCGTCGATGGCCCGACCAGCTCAGGCATGCGCTGCACGTTGAAGGCATAGCGGGCGAGCCAGTAGAGCGTCTGCAGGTCGCGCAGGCCACCGCGCCCTTCCTTCACATGGGGTTCGACCAGGAAGGGGCTTTCGCCGTAGCGCGAATGGCGCTGCGTCCGTTCGGCGCGCTTGGCCGCGAGGAAGGGCTTCAGCCCCCATTCGGCGCGGGCGGCGCGGAAGGCGGCCTCGAAGCGGGTGAAGATCGCGGCCTCGCCCGCGATGTGCCGCGCATCGAGCAGCGCGGTCAGCACCGTCGCGTCGCCCTTGGCGTCCACGATGCAGTCGGCGCGGGACCGCGTCGCATGCCCGACCTTCAGGCCGAGGTCCCACAGCAGGTAAAGCATGAACTCGACCGACTGCTTGCCGCGCGGGCCCATTGCGCCGTCGGTCAGGAACAGCAGGTCAATGTCGGAAAAGGGCGCGAGCACGCCGCGCCCGTAGCCGCCGGTCGCGACCAGCGCCCAGGGCTTCTCTCCCGCCGCGGGCGGCAGCATCGCTTCCGTATAGGCGTGGATGCCGGCCATCACGGTGTCGGTCAGCGCGGCAAGCCAGCGCGCGGCGGCGAGGCCCGAAAGCTCATGCGCCTCGAAGGCCTGCTGCACGCGGTTCTGGACGCGGCCGAGATGGCGGCGCAGCAGGGTCACCGCCTCCTCCCGTGGCAGGGGGCGCCCGCGCGGCATGAGATCGGAGAGAAGATTGGCCAGGACCACGGGCGGTTCGCCCACCATCCGGGCCGGCCGCGGTGCGGGGCCCTCGGCGGGTCCGGCGGTCGTTCCGGGATCGTCCAGGGAGGTCATCGTGCGGCAGACTACCTAGTCCGCCGCCTCCGCGACAGGCCCCAGCAGAGATTTCAGCCGGTAGAGCGCATCGAGCGCCTCTCGCGGGCTGAGCGAGTCCGCATCGAGTTCTTCCAGCGCCCTCAGCGCGGGATGGTCCGCCGCGGCGGGCAGCACCGCAGGCGCGGGGCGGGCAAACAGGGGCAATTCCTCCGACAGCGGGTCGAGTCCGCGCGCGCGGGCTTCCAGGGCCTTCAGCACCTCCTGTGCCCGAAGCAGCACCGGGCGCGGGACACCGGCCAGCCGCGCGACATGCACGCCCCAGGATCGTTCCGCGGCACCCGGGCCCACGCGATGCTCGAACACCACCTCTCCCCGCCATTCCCGCACCTGCATGGTGGCGGGGGCGAGGTCCGGCAGCTTGCCGGCAAGCGCGGTCAATTCATGGAAATGGGTGGCGAAGATGGTGCGGCATCGGATGCGGTCGTGCAGCGCCTCCAGCACCGACCAGGCGATGGCGAGCCCGTCCCAGGTCGCGGTGCCGCGCCCGACCTCGTCCAGCACCACCAGGCTGCGCGCCGTCGCCTGGTTCAGGATCGCCGCCGTCTCGGCCATCTCGACCATGAAGGTGGACCGCCCGCCGGCAATGTCGTCCGCCGCGCCGACGCGGGAAAACAGCCGGTCCACCAGCCCGATCCGCGCCGCATCCGCGGGGACGAACATCCCCGCCTGCGCCAGCACGACGGCGAGCGCGTTCTGCCGCAGGAAGGTGGACTTGCCGGCCATGTTCGGCCCCGTCAGCAGGCAGAGCCGCCCACCGGGCGAAAGGTCGCAGTCGTTCGGCACGAAGGCCGGCCCCCGCGCGCGGGCGAGGGCCGCTTCCACCACCGGGTGCCGCCCGGCGGCGATGGCGAAGTCGGCGCGATCGGCGATCTCAGGCCGGCACCATCTGCCATCGGTGCCGAGTTCGGCCGCGGCCGCGTGCACGTCGAGTTCCGCCATCGCGGCCGCCGCGGCGGCGAGGGCGGGTGCGGAGGCAAGACACAGCCGCTTCAGGTGCTGCGCGACGGCGCGTTCCCGTTTGCCCGCCTGTTCGCCCGCCTCGGCCACGCGCCGGTCCAGTTCCGCCAGCGCCGCACAGGTGAAGCGCATCGCATTCGCCATGGTCTGGCGATGCACGGGCGCCATCGGCCCGTTCTTGGGCGCGGCGCGCAACAGCTTTTCCCCCGCCGCGGCCGGCACTTCGGCGAGGAAGCCGAATTGCTGGTGGTGGCGGATCTTCAGGCTCGCTACGCCCCAGCCCTGGGCGAGTTCCATCTGCAGCGCCGCGATCGCCTCCCGCGCACCGGCCGCCAGCCGCCGCAGCGCGTCGAGCTCGCCGTCGTAGCCGGTGGCGACCAGGCCCCCATCCTCGAGCCGCGCGGGCAGCGGGTCCGCCAGCGCGCGGGCAAGTTCGGCGCGCGGGCTGTCCCCCGGCACC
>NZ_JACADQ010000169.1 GCF_016106015.1 Neoroseomonas rubea | reverse complement strand
CGTCGCCCGCGCCCCGCTTCCGCGCCACGCGGCACGCGCCTTGCTGACCCGGCCCGCGACGCGCCGCCACGGCGCCGCGAACCGGGAGCCTGAAACCATGATCCTCCGCCGCCGCCTGCTCGGGGCCGCGCCCCTGCTGCTCGCCACGCCCGCGATCGCCCAGGGGACGCGCAGCATCCGCCTGATCGCGGGCTTTCCGGCCGGCGGGCTCGCGGATGTGGTGGCCCGCTTGGTCGCGGGGCCGCTCGGCGAAGCGCTGGGGGCTTCCGTGGTGGTGGAGAACCGCACCGGCGCATCAGGCACCATCGCCGCGGATGCGGTGGCCAAGAGCGCGCCGGACGGCACGACGCTCGCCGTCAGCCACGCCATTCCCTTCGGCTTCGCGCCGGGCGTGCTGCCGTCCCTCACCTACGATCCGGTCGCGGATTTCCTGCACCTGGGCATGCTGGCGGAAGCGCCGACGGTGATGGTGGTGACGGCGCGGTCGCCCTTCGCGAGCCTGCCCGACCTGCTGGCCGCGGCGCGCACGCGTCCGGTGCGCTTCGGCTCCTCCGGCGTCGGCTCGGCAGAGCATTTCATGGGCGCGGTGATCGGGAAGGAGGCGGGGGCGGCGAACCTGGACCACGTGCCCTATCGCGGCACGCCGCCGGCGCTGCAGGACCTGCTGGCGGGGCAGGTGGAGGCGATCAACGCGCCGATCACCACGCTGGTGGCGCAGCTGCGCGACGGCTCGCTGCGCGCGCTGGCGGTTTCGACCGAACGCCGCGTGCCGGCGTTTCCGGATGTGCCGACGGTGGGCGAACTGGGGTTCGCGCGCGCGACGATGACGCAGTGGATCGGGCTGAGCGCGCCGCGACGGATGGCGGCGGCGGAAGCGGCGCGGATCTCGGCGGCCATTCCGGGCACCGTGGCGCGGCCGGAGATCGCGGCGCGGCTGGCGGAACTGGCATCGCCGCCGCGGACGCCGCTACTGGTGGGGGATGCGTTCCAGGGATTCGTGGCCGCGTTCCGCGACCATTGGGTGGGGGTGGCGCGGGCGGAGGGGATTGTGGCGGGGTGAGTCCGAAGAGCGTGTCTGTGCAGTACGCCGGAACTGTTTCGCCTGACCCACACCAGCCCGGTGGGGTGGGAGCGCAACAGCAAGCCGTCGTTGACAGATGTTCCGGCGGACCAATACCGTAGTCCTTGATGAAGAATATTTGTCTCCGCAGCACAATCCGACGCCGTCGCTGCTTCTCAGCGGTGGCTTCCTTGGCTGCGTGCAGACAAGCCCCTCCCCTGGTGAGGTCCGCTCCCTAGCGGTCCACCCCCGAGGCGGCATCAGCCCGCATCTCCGAACCCCCGCAGCCCCTGGCTTCGGGGGTTTTTCTTTGCCCTCACCCCAGCATCAGGAGACCACGATGAGCATTCGCGTCGGCATAGTCGGGATCAGCGGCTTTGGCGGCGGCGAGGCGATGCGCCTGATCGCGAGCCACCCGTCTTTCGAACTCGTCTACGCTGCAGGCGACGGCAGTGCCGGCAGCCGGTTGGGAGACCACTTCCCAGGTGCGCCGGCCAAGCTTGCCGAACTGGTGATCGAGAAGTGGGACCCTGCGTCCCTCCCGAAGCTCGACGTGCTGTTCGCGTCGCTGCCCACGGGCGCATCGGCCGGCGCGCTGGCACGCGTCCCCACGAGCGTGAAGATCGTGGATATCGGCGGCGACCACCGCTACGTCGAGGGTTGGGCGTATGGCTTGGCCGACGTCTGGCCAGCGCAGATCGAGGGTCAGAGCCGCGTGGCCAACCCCGGCTGCTTCCCCGCGGCGACACTCACCGCGCTGGCACCGCTGCTGGCCAACAAGCTGATCGAGCCGAGCAGCATCGTGATCGACGCCAAGACCGGCATCTCCGGCGCGGGCCGGGGCGGCGCCGACAGCAAGTTCGGCTACGCCGAGAGCAACGAGAACCTGGTGCCCTACGGCCTGCTCAAGCACGTCCACATGCCCGAGATGGCCAGGACGATCGAACGGCTGAGTGGCGACAGCGCGGCCGGGCTGGTGTTCACGCCACACTTGGTGCCGATGACCCGCGGTGTGCTCGCCACCATCTACTGCCGCGGCCACGCCACCACGAACGAGTGCCTGGACGCTGCGCGGCACTTCTACGCGGGGCGGGCGTTCATCCGCGTGACCGACAAGCCTCCGCAGACCAAATGGGCTACCGGCTCGAACCTCGCCTTCGTCAGTTATGCGGCCGACCCGGAGCGCAACCTGGTGATCGCGATGGGCGCGATCGACAATCTCGGCAAGGGAGCGGCCGGCCAGGCGGTGCAGAATGCGAACCTCATCTGCGGCCTACCCGAAACCGCGGGGCTGGATGGCGTATCTGTCTGGCCATGAGTGATTGTTGGCTGCATCAGATCTGCAAACCGACCCTGCCAGCTGATCCGCCCCTATGGAGAGACGGGCCCGTAAGCCCCCACCTTCTCCGCCGCCCCCCTGAGGAAACCGCCGAGCGCCGCATGAAACTCCGGCTCCTCCAGCAGGAAGGCGTCATGCCCCTTGTCGCTGTCGATCTCGACGAAGGACACGCGCGCCCCGGCGGCGTTCAGCGCGCGCACCACGGCACGGCTTTCCTCGGTCGGGAACAGCCAGTCGCTGCTGAAGGATGCGAGGAAGAACCGCGTCGCGGTGCCGGCGAAGGCGCGGGCCAGGTTGCCTTCGTGCTCGGCGGCCAGGTCGAAGAAATCCATCGCGCGGGTGATGGTCAGGTACGAATTCGCGTCGAAGCGGCGGACGAAGGTGCTGCCCTGGTGGCGGAGGTAGGACTCCACCTCGAACACGTCCTCCAGGAAGGTCAGCGCTGACGCCCCGCGCAGCCGCCGCCCGAATTTCCGCGTCAGCGCCTGTTCCGACAAATAGGTGATGTGCGCGACCATGCGCGCGACCGCCAACCCGCGCGCGGGGATGCGCCCATCCTCCCAGTACCGCCCGCCCATCCAATCCGGGTCGCCATGGATCGCCTGCCGCCCGACCTCGTGGAAGGCGATGTTCTGCGCGCTGTGATGCGCCGCGCAGGCGATGGGTGCTGCGGCGAGCACGGCATCCGGATAGGTCGCGGCCCATTCCAGCACCTGCATCCCGCCCATCGAGCCACCGATCACGGCAAGCCAACGCGCGATGCCGAGATGGTCCATCAGCCGCTTCTGCGCGCGGACCATGTCGCGGATCGTCACCTGCGGGAAATCGGTGCCCCAGGGCCGGCCCATCCCGCGCCCCTCGGCATCCGTCATCTCGGACCGCGGGCCGGTCGAGCCCATGCAGCCGCCCAGCACATTCGCGCAGACGAGGAAGTAGCGGTCGGTGTCCAGCGGCTTGCCGGGCCCGACGATGCTTTCCCACCAGCCGGGCTTGCCGGTCACGGGGTGGGGCTCGGCCAGGTACTGGTCCCCGGTCAAAGCGTGGCAGACGAGCACCGCGTTCGATCGTTCCGCGTTCAGCGTGCCATAGGTGCGGAAGGCGACGGTGAGCGGCACGACCACGGCGCCGCAATCCAGCGGCAGGCCGTCGGCAAAGACGGCGTGCTGGTGCGCGACCTCCGGCAAGGGGGCGACCACCTGGGACATGGGCGGCGATGCATAGGGCGCGCGCGCGGCCGCCGCAACGCCCCTGCGCCCTTGGCGGGCCGGGCCGCCCCGTCTATTGGGGGCTTCCCCATGCCAGACAGCCCCACGCCCGCCCCCGCCGAGGCCGAGATCGCCGCTCTGCGCGCCGAGATTGACCGCCTGGACGATGCCATGCACGACCTGCTGATGCGCCGGTCGGAGGTGGTCGGACGCCTTGCGGGCAGCCGTGCGAAGGGCAGCGGCCCGCCACTTCGCCCGGGGCGGGAAGCCGCGGTGCTGCGCCGGCTGCTCGCCCGCCATGCGGGGCCGCTGCCGCGCGACCGGCTCGTCCGCATCTGGCGGGAGATTTTCCAGGCCAGCACGGCGATCCAGGGCGCCTTTTCCGCCGCGGTCTATTCGCCCGACGCCGCGTCAGCCCACGCGGCGCTGGCGCGGGAGCATTTCGGCCCGGCCACACCCATGCGCATCCATCCGACCCCGGCGCGCGCCCTGGCCGCTGTCAGCGCGGGCGAAGCCTCCGCCGCCGTGCTGCCCGTGCCGTCCGAGGAAGGCGACGGGGTGGAAGGCGCCTGGTGGGCGCGGCTGGACGTGCCGCGGCTGCAGGTCGTCGCGCGCCTGCCCTTCGTCGCCCGGCCTGGTGAGGCGGAGGCGCTCGTCGTCGCCCCCGTCGCCCCCGACGCCTCCGGCCAGGACCGTTCTCTGCTGCTGATCGAGGCCGAGCCCGGCGCGGCGCGCGGGCGGATTTCCCAGGCGCTGGCCGATGCGGGCCTGGCCGTGGCGGGCCTTCTCGTCACCCGCGCGGAGGCGACGACGCGCGTGATCGCCGAGATCGACGGCTTCCTCACGCCCGGGGATGCGCGCATCGCCGCGCTGCCCTGGTCGCGCTGCACCATCCTCGGCGCCTATGCGGTGCCGGTCGCCGGAGACGCGCCATGACGCTGATGCCCCGCCCGTCGATCCTGTCCGTCGAGCCCTATGTCGGCGGGGAGTCGAAGATCCCGGGCGTGAACCGGATCGTGAAGCTCAGTTCCAACGAGGGCGCCTTCGGCCCGCCGCCAGCCGCCGTCGAGGCGATCCGCGCCATGGCGGCGGAGGCGCATCGCTACCCGGATGGTGGTGCCAAGGCGCTGCGGGAGGCGATCAGCGCGCGCTTCGGCCTCGACCCCGCGCGCATCGTGGTGGGCAACGGATCGGACGAGTTGCTCGCACTGCTGATCCTCGCCTATGGCGGCGAAGGCACCGAGCTGGTGATGAGCGCGCACGGCTTCATGATGTACGACATCACCGGCCGCTGGGCCGGCTGCCGCATCATCAAGGTGCCGGAGAAGAACCTCACCACCGACGTGGATGGCATGCTGGCTGCGGTCGGGCCGCGCACGCGCCTGATGTTCCTCGCCAACCCGAACAACCCGACCGGGTCGATCCTGCCGCAGGCCGAGGTGGACCGGCTGCGCGCGGGGCTGCGCGACGACATCCTGCTCGTGCTCGATTCCGCCTACGCCGAATACGTCACGCGGCCTGACTACGATGCGGGCGCGAAGCTGGTGGATGCCTCGGGCACTACCGTGATGACCCGGACCTTCTCGAAAATCTTTGGCATGGGAGGGATGCGGCTGGGCTGGTGCTACGCCCCGCAGGCCGTGATCGACGTGCTGGGCCGGGTGCGCGGACCGTTCAACGTGAACGCGGCCGCGATGGCGGCGGGCATCGCGGCGGTGGCCGAGAAGGGCTGGGTGGAATGCTCGGTCGAGCACAACACGCTGTGGCGCGGCAAGGTGAGCGACGCGCTGACCGCCATCGGCATCCGGGTCTGGCCGAGCGAGGGCAATTTCGTGCTCGCCGATTTCGGCACGGCCGCGCAGGCGAAGGCGGCGGACGACGCGCTGAAGGCGCGCGGCCTGATCGTCCGCGCCATGGGCGGCTACGGCCTGCCGCAATGCCTTCGCATCACCATCGGCACGGCCGAGGAATGCGGCCTGGTGATCGACGCGCTGACGGGCTTCATGCGTGGCTGAGCCGGTCTTCGAGCGGCTCTGCCTCGTCGGCATCGGGCTGATCGGGTCGTCGATCGCGCGCGTTGCGCGCAAGCGCGGCGACATCGCGCGCACCATCGTCGCCACGACGCGGCGCCGGGAAACGCTGGCGCGCGTGCGCGAGCTCGGCATCGTCGACGTGGTCGAGGACGACATCGGCCGCGCGGTGGAAGGCTGCGACGGCGTCATCCTGTGTGTCCCGGTCGGCGCCTATGCCGCGGTGATGGCGGAGATCGCGCCGCACCTCGCGCCGGGCTGCGTGCTGTCCGACGTGGGGTCCACCAAGGGCAGCGTGGTGCGCGACCTCTCGCCGCTGGTCCCGCCCGGCGTGCACCTGGTGCCCGCGCATCCCATGGCGGGCACCGAGCATTCGGGCCCGGATGCCGGCTTCGCCGAGCTGTTCGAAGGCCGCTACTGCATCGTCACGCCGCTGCCCGGCAGCGACCCCGTGGCGGTGGAGAAGGTGCGGGAGATGTGGCGCCGCTGCGGGTCGATGATCGAGACGCTCGACCCCGCCACGCATGACCGGGTGGTCGCCATCGTCTCCCATTTGCCGCACCTGATCGCCTTCACCATCTGCGGCACGGCGGACGACCTGGCGGAGGAGACGAAGGAGGCGGTGCTGAAGTTCGCCGCCTCCGGCTTCCGGGACTTCACCCGCATCGCGGCGAGCGACGTCGACATGTGGCGCGACGTCTTCCTGAACAACCGCGAGGCGCTGCTCGAGATGCTGGCGCGCTTTTCCGAGGACGCCCATGCGCTGGGGCGCGCCGTGCGCTACGGCCAGGCGGAGTTCATCGAGGACCGCATCCGGCGCGGGCGGAAGATCCGCAGGGAGCTGATCGAGCGGAAGCAGGCCTAGGACGGCTTCGCATGATCGCTGGGCGGGCTACACTGCCGCATCCCGGCACGACGGAAGGACGCCATGCCGCCCACGCCCCGCAGGCACTCTACATGCGTCGCCTGATCCGCCGCCTGCTCCTGGCGGCCATGCTGCTGGGCGCCGCGCCGGCCGGGGCGCAGACCGGCGACACGCTGCAGAACGCGCTGGATCGGCTCGACGCGCTGCAGGCCAGCCTCGCCCGTCGCGGCCCCGGCGTGCTCGGCATCATGGGCTACAACATGGTGCCGGACGGGTCCGCCAACGCCATTCAGGTGAACCGCACCACGGCATCCAACGAGCAGGGCTCCTCCGTCTTCACCCTCAGCCAGTTCGGCTTCGGCTTCACCTGGAGCGAGAGCTTCCCGCTGTTCACCGAGATCTACGCCGGCTACGCGCGCTACGATCCGCGCGCGGTCTTCACCGGGGCGGCCGCCCGGCGCACGCCGCTCCGCTGGAACAACTTCACCACGACGATCGGCGTCGGCTACGACATCCGCCTGGCGGAATACCTGTGGCTACGGCCGATCCTGAACGCCTCGCTCGGCTACGCGGCGGGCGACGCGACGCTGTTCGGCGCCTTCCTCAGCTACCGCACGGGCCGCGACATCCCGGCGCTGACCGACCGGCACGTGAATGTCTACGGCCTCGGCGGGTCGCTCGTGCTCGCCTACTACGACTACCGGCCGGAGCGGGACATCGATGTCGAGCTCCGCTACACGCAGCTGCACCTTCAGACCTTCGGCGACACGATGCGCGCCGCGCGCGGCAGCTCGGTCGCGCAGACGGTGGGGCTGTGGACGCGCTATCGCTGGCCGACCGGCTGGGAAGCCTTCGGCCGCCCGGTGCGCTGGGTGATCGACGGATCCTTCACCAGCTATTTCGGCGACCAGGAACAGGTTCTCGGCTTTTCCTGGGCGGCCAAGGTCGGTGGGGGGCTCGAGGTCGATCTCGGCCGCTACGAGATCGGCGCCATGGGCATCAACGTCTCCCGCGTCCGCCTGATCGGCCGCTATTTCTACGGCGATGGCGGGGTAACCGGCACCTCGGTCGGCCTCGGCATCAGCTTCTGACGCCGCGGGCTACGAAGGGCGCGTCCCGCGTCGCGGCCAGCCCGTCCCAGGCCGCGCGCACCGTGGCCGCGCCATGCGCGCGTTCCAGCCGCCGCAGCGCGAAGTGGCCGCGGGCGACACTGCGAAAATGTTCGAGGAAGGCGATGTTCACCGCCGCCCCCGCCGCCGCGCCGATCACCGGCGCCGCCTGGGCCGTCAGCTTCAGCCCGACCGGACCGACGAAGCGCGACGCCACCGCGGCGACAAAGCCCGGCACCAGCGTGCGCCCGACCGCGCCCTTCAGCGCCTCCGCCAGCGCAAGACGCACCGCGAAGTAGCCGCTCTCCGACGCATCGTCCGACGGGCTGGTGCCGCCCAGCGCGAAGACCTTCAGGCATTCCGCGGCTGCCTCGGGTGCGGCAAGGTCTTCCCCCGCCTCCGCCGCCACGGCGGCGACCTGGCGGAGCAGGATGGTGGTGGAGACCGGCAGTTCCGCCAGTGTGCCCGGCAGCCCGAAAGCGCCGCCCAGCGCGCCCGAGGCGGCGGCAAGCCCGCGATGGAACCAGGCGGAGGAGACCGGCAGCGGCGTCGCCGCCGGGCCCGAGGCCAGCGCCGCCTTCATCGCCGCCGACAGCGCGCCGCGCACCGCCCCGTCCAGCCCGCCCTGGATCGCCG
>NZ_JACADQ010000168.1 GCF_016106015.1 Neoroseomonas rubea | reverse complement strand
CGATCCGGCGGGGCCACCGCTGGCAGGCCTGACCGGCGCGGCGGCGCGCCGGCGCCGGCCGCTACAGCCCCGCCTGCTCCAGCCGCAGGATCGCGCGCGCCATCGCCTGCGCGCGCGGGACCACCGTGTCGACCTCGAGGTACTCCTCGGGGCTGTGCGCCTTGCCGCCCACGGGCCCCACGCCGCACAACGTCGGCGCGCCGAGCGCGGCGGTGAAGCCCGAATCGGCGCAGCCGCCGGTGAACTCGGCCTCCACCTTCAGCCCGCTATCGGCGGCCGAGGCCTGGTAGATGGAAAACAGCCGCGTGCTCTCGGGCGTCGGGTTCAGGGGCAGGAACTCCCCCTTGATGGCGAGGCGCGCCTTGGTCCCCGGCACGTAGGACCGCGCGACGATGTCGTGGATCCTGCCCATCACCTCGTCGCGGTCGGCCGGTTCGATGTAGCGCAGGTCGATCTGGAACTGGCAGGAGGGGGCGGTGGTGTTCACGCTCTGCCCGCCCTGGATCAGGCCGACATTGAGCGTGATACCGCGGGCGAGGTCGGTCAGCGCGTGGATGGCGACGATCTTGTGCGCAGCCTCGCCGATCGCGCTGATGCCGGCCTCGAAATTCCCGCCCGAATGCGCGGCCTTGCCCTCGATGTCCACCACGGAGAAGACGCCGCCCTTGCGCGCCTTGACCACGTTGCCGGAGACGCGCCCCGGTTCGCTGTTGAGCACGATGCGGGCGTTGCGTGCCTCGGCCTCGATCACCGGGCGGCCCTCGGGGCTGCCGATCTCCTCATCCCCCGTGAAGAGGCCGACGAGCGGTCCCGGCGCGCCGCCGAACTTCGCGAAGGCGGCGAGGACGAACATGTTCATCACGATGCCCGCCTTCATGTCGGCGACACCGGGGCCATAGGCGAGGTTGCCCTCGATGCGGAAGGGCCGGCGCTCGGGCTCGCCCTGCGGGAAGACCGTGTCGCGATGGCCCATCAGCACGATGTTGCTGCGCTGGTTGCCGGTGCCGATGGCGTGCCCGCCTTCGACGAAGCCGCGGATGCAGTCGCCATGGCGGCTGCCGGGCACGACCTCGGTGCGGATGCCGTGGGATTCGAGGAAGCGGCGGACCTGCGCGCCGGTGCGGTCCACGCCCGGCTTGTCGTAGGACCCGCCGTCGGTGTTCACCATCTCCTCGAGCTCGGCGAGCATCGCGGACTTCTGCGATGCCAGCCAGGCGGTGATCTGCGCTTCGGTGCTCATGCGGGCGGTCTCCTTCGCGCCAAGGCTGGCATCGCCGGAGCCCGCCGCAAAGGGGGCGGCGCTACTCGATCCGCCCCAGCGCGCGGACCGTGCGGATCAGCCGCGCCGCGTCCTCCTGGTAGAAGCGGAGGAAGGCGTCGCCGTCGCGATGGTCGAGCGTGTTGCCCGAGGCCGCCATGACGCGCTGGAACTCGGCATCCTGCGCGACCTGGCGGCAGGCCTCCCGGATGCGGGCGATGACCGGCGCTGGGGTCGCCGCCGGGGCGAACAGGCCGACCCAGATGTAGAACTCGCAGTCCGCGAAGCCCTTCTCGATCAGCGTCGGCACATCCTCGAAGCCCGCCAGCCGCGTGCGGCCCCAGGTGGCGAGCGGACGCAGCGCGCCGCTGCGGATATGCGGCGCGACCGGGCCGGGGCCGGAGGCCAGGCACTGCACCTGCCCGCCCAGGATCGCCGTCAGCGCCGGCCCGCCGCCCTGGAAGGGCACGTGCAGCATGTCGAGCCCCGCCGCCTGGGACAGCTGCGCCATCGGCACGTGCAGCGCCGAGTAGTTGCCGGCGGAGGAGTAGGAGAACTGGCCGGGCTTTGACTTCACCTCGGCGATGAACTGCTCGATCGTACGGATCGGCGAGGCGGCGGGCACCACCAGCACCGTCGGGTCGGCGGCGAACAGCGCGATCGGGGTGAGCATCTCCGGCGTGTAGGTCGGCTCCCGCCCGTTCACGCGCGCGGCCTCGGGCAGCAGCGCCATGGACGACAGCGCCATCAGCAACGTGTAGCCATCGGGTGTCGCGCGCGCGACGAAGGCGTTGCCGATGGCGCCCGCGGCACCGCCGCGATTCACGATCGGCACGGCGACGCGCCAGATGCGTTCGAGCGTCGCGGCGACGGGCCGGCCCACCACATCGGCCTGCCCGCCGGGCGGGAAGGCGACGACCATGCTGACGGGGCGGGTGGGGTAATTCTCCTGCGCCGCCGCGCCACGCGCGAAGGCGGCGGCGGCGGCGGAGCCGATCAGGACGCGACGCTTCATATGATTGTTTCCTCCCGGTTGGTCTCGTCGGACGTCAGGTCAGGCGACGGGGTTCTCCAGCACGCCGATCCCCGGCACCTCGATGCGCACGCGGTCGCCGGGCTTGAGGAATTTCGGCGGCGAGAAGCCGATCCCGACGCCGGCCGGCGTGCCGGTCGCGATGATGTCGCCCGGCTCCAGCGTGATCGCCGCGCTGATCGTCGCGATCAGCGTCGGGATGCCGAAGATCAGGTCCTCGACCGGCGCGCGCTGGCGGAGTTCGCCGTTCACCCAGGTGGAGATGGAGAGCTTCGGCGGCACGCCCGCCGCATCGGCGGTGACGATCGCCGGGCCCATCGGGCAGTAGCCGTCGATGCCCTTGCCCAGGATCCACTGCCGGTGCTTGTGCTGCAGCGTCCGCGCGGTGACGTCGTTGACGATGGTGTAGCCGAACACGTGCGCGTAGGCATCGGCCTCGCTGATCCCGCGGCCGCCCTTGCCGATCACGACGGCGATCTCGCCCTCGTAGTCGGTGCTGTTCGTGGAATCGAGGAAGGAGGGGATCGGATCGTTCGGCCCGATCACGCTGGTGGGCGGCTTGCTGAACACCACCGGGGCTTCAGGCACCACTTCCTTGGCCGTCGCGTCGAAGCCGCTGTTGGCGAACTCCTTCGCGTGCTCATGGTAGTTCTTGCCGACGCAGAAGATGTTCTTGGCCGGGCGCGGGATGGGGGCGAGCAGCGTCGCACCCTCGGCCACCGGCGCCTTCGCCGCGGCCGCGCGGGCGGCGGCGAGCGTGGCAGCCCCGCCAGCGATCAGCGCGAGCATCTCCCGCGGCAGCGCCGCATCCGCGGCCGCAAGGTCGAGCACCTTGCCCGCATCATCCAGCGCCCCGATGCGCGCGCCCTTGCCGTCCTTGAACGTGACCAGCCGCATGCCGCCCCCCTGTTACCGCTTGCGCACGAATTCGGTGCGCAGGACCAGGCCCTTGATGGCGTCGTGGCGGCAATCGATCAACTCCGGGTCGTCGGTCAGGCGGATCGACCGGATGACGGTCCCCTGCTTCAGCGTCTGCCCCGCGCCCTTCACCTTCAGGTCCTTGATGACCGTGACCGAATCGCCGTCCGCCAGCTCATGGCCCGCCGAGTCGCGCACGACGATGCGCGCGGCGGCGGCGGCGGCCGCGACCTCGGAGGCCGGGCGCCACTCGCCGGTCGCCTCGTCATAGACGTAGTCGTCTTCCCCGGCTGTCACGCCGGCGGCGCCGTGCTCGCGGTCGCCGCCGGATCGGCCAGCGGCAGGGCTGCGGCGCGTTCCAGCGCGCGCGCCGCGCGGAAGGCGAGGTCGTCGCGATACAGGGGTGCCACCACCTGCACCGCGCGCGGCATCCCCTCCCCGTCGATCGCGACGGGGACGCTGATTGCCGGTTGGCGGGTCAGGTTGAAGGCGAAGGTCCAGGGCGCCCAGTCGCGCCAGAGCGAGAGTTCCGGCTGCGCCGTCGGCTGGTCGGCGGCGAAGGCGGCGGTCGGCGTGCAGGCGGTCAGCACCAGGTCGTATCGCTGGTGGAAGCGCGCCATGGCGTGCGCGGCCTCGAGCCGCATCGCCTCGGCCGCCAGGTAGTCCACCGCCGGCATGTCGCCATGCTTGCGCGCGACATCGAGGATGCCGGCGTCGAGCAGGGCGCGCTTCTCCTCCGGGATGGTGGCGACGACGCGGGACAGCGCCACGCCCCAGACCCGGCCGAAGATGGCGCGCGTATCGGGCAGGCCGGGATCGGCTTCCTCGACGATCGCGCCCTGCTCGGCCAGCATCCGCGCGGCACCCGCGAGCACCGCCTCCCCATCCTCATCCAGCGGCGGCTCGAAGCCCATGCGGCGGACGATGGCCACGCGCAGCCCCGCCACGCCTTCCTCGATCCCCTGCCGCCAGTCGCGCGGGTCGTCCGGCAGGCAATAGGGGTCGCGCAGATCGTGCCGCGCCATGGCCGAGAACATCAGCGCCGCGTCCCGCACCGTGCGCGTCATCGGCCCCGCCACCGCGACATGGCCGAAGGCGCCGAGCGGCCATTGCGGAATGCGCCCGAAGGAAGGCTTCACGCCCACCAGCCCGCAATAGGCGGCTGGGATGCGGATCGACCCGCCGGCATCCGTGCCGATGTGCAGCGGGCCGAAGCAGGCGGCACCGGCAGCCCCCGCGCCGCTCGATGATCCGCCCGGCGTGCGCTGCGGGTTCCAGGGGTTGCGCGTGATGCCGTGCAGAGGGCAGTCGCCCGGGGATTTCCAGCCGAATTCGGTGGTGGTGGTCTTGCCCAGGATGACGGCGCCGGATTCCTTCAGCCCCATCACGGCGGGCGCGTCCTCGGTCGCCGGCGTGGTGTCGGAGGTGCGGCTGCCGCGCCGCGTCGGGAAGCCCGCCAGGTGCAGCAGGTCCTTCACCGTCGCGGGCACGCCGTCGAGCGGGCCGATCGGGCGGCCGGCCATCCAGCGCGCCTCGCTTTCCCCCGCGGCCTGCAGGGCGCGCGGGTTCATGGCGGCGAAGGCGTTGACCCAGGGGTTGAAGCGCGCGACGCGCTCCAGCACCGCCTTGAGGGCTTCCACCGGCGAGAGGGCGCGGCGGGCATAGAGGCCGAGGAGCGTCTCGGCCGACATGAGCGCGGGGTCGGTGTCAGGCATGGGGGTCACCCTGCCCCCCGGCCCCGCGCCGTTCAAGTCATGCCGCGGCGGCGAGCCTTTCCTTGCGGCATTCCATCAGCGGCTGGATGCGCGTGCCGAAGTCATCCATGCCCTTCAGGAAGTCGTCGAAGGTCAGCATGATGCCCTTCACGCCGGGCATGGAGGCGACCTCGTCCAGCATCGCCGCGACCTTCGCGTAGGACCCCACCAGCGTGCCCATGTTGAAGTTCACGGGGTTGGCGGCGCGGGTCATGGCCGCGGCGGTGGAATCGGCGCTTGCCGTCTTGTCCTCGGCCGCCTTGCCGAAGAGATGGGCAAGGGCCTCCTGGTCCGCGCCCGCCACGTAGGAATCCCATTTCGCGAAGGCGGCTTCGTCCGTCTCGTCGGCGATGACCATGTAGAGCATGTAGGCGCCGACATCGCGGCCGGTCTTCTCGGCGGCCTTGAGCACGCGCGCGGGCACGCCCGCCGCCTTGGTAGGCTCGTTCAGCCCTTCGCCGAGGCAGAAATTGTACTCGCACCACTCGGCGGCGAAATCCATGCCGCGATCCGACTGGCCGGCGGAGACGACGGGGATGCGGCCCGGCGGGCGGGGGCTGAGCACGCACTTGTCCATCTGGAAGTAGTCGCCCTTGAAGTCGGAGACGCCGTCCTCCCACAGCTCGCGCAGGATGCGCACATATTCCGTGCTGTAGTCGTAGCGCTTGGCGAAATGCGCATCGCCGGGCCAGAGGCCCATCTGCGTGTACTCGATCTTGTGCCAGCCGGAGACGATGTTCACGCCGAAGCGCCCGCCCGAGACGTCGTCGATCGTCGCCGCCATGCGCGCGACCATCGCCGGCGGCAGCGTCAGCACCGCCGTCGAGGCGAAGAGCTTGATGCGCTTGGTGACCGAGGCGAGCGCGGCCATGAGCGTGAAGCTTTCCAGCCCATGGTCCCAGAACTCGGTCTTGCCGCCGAATCCGTGCAGCTTGATCATGGAAAGGGCGAAGTCGAGGCCGTAGCCCTCCGCCTTCTGCACCACCGCCTTGTTGAGCTCGAAGCTCGGCATGTATTGCGGCGAGGCGGCGGAGATGATCCAGCCATTGTTGTTGATCGGAATGAACACGCCGATATCCATCGGTGGCTCCCGGTGCCTGTTGACCGCGCCGTTCTCGCAACTACCGTGCCATTCGACGCAACGGAGAACGGCCATGAGCGACGCCCCGAAGAAGCCCTGGGAGTGGAGCGAGCCGGAATGGCGCCACATCGTCGGGCGCGCGCGGGCGGGGCGGTCGCTGGCGCCGACATCCTGGCCGGGCGGGGCGCGCTGCGCCGTCTCCCTGTCCTTCGATGCGGACCATGAGACGATCCCGCTGCGCGATTCCGATGAAAGCCCGATGCGCATCAGCCAGGGGCAATTTGGCGCGCGGCAGGGCGTCCCGCGCATCCGCGCGCTGCTCGCGCGGCACGGGGTGAAGGCGTCCTTCTTCTACCCGGCCGTCTCCGCGCTGCTGCATCCCGAGGAAGTGCGCGCCGTCGCCGGCGAAGGCCACGAGATCGGCATCCATTCCTGGATCCACGAGGCGAACACGCAATTGCCGCCGGGGGTGGAGCGGGAGCTGACCTTCCGCGCCGCCGATACGCTCGAGAAGATCAGCGGCCGCCGGCCCGTCGGCATCCGCACGGCGTCCTGGGATTTTTCCGTCGACACCATGTCGATCATCCAGGAGCTCGGGCTGCTGTACGACTCCTCGCTGATGTCGGACGACGATGCCTATGAGCTGGAGGTGCAGGGCCAGCCCACCGGCATCGTGGAATTGCCGCCCGAATGGATCCGCGACGACGCGGTCTATTTCAACATGCTGCGCTTCTCGGGCCTGCGCCCCTACACGCCGCCCTCGGCGGTCGAGGAGATCTTCCGCGCCGAGTTCGACGGTGCCTATGCGGAAGGCGGGTTGTTCCTGCTGACGATGCACCCGCACGTCATCGGCCATCGCAGCCGCATCGCGCTGCTGGACCGGCTGGTGGCGTACATGAAGGGCCAGCCCGGCGTGTGGTTCGGCACGCATGAGGAGGTGGCGCGCTGGTGCGCCGGCCAGGCGGGGATGACGCCGAAGGCCTGACCGCGCAGCGACGCCCGGTCAAAGAAAACGGCCCGAGGCAGAGCCTCGGGCCGGGAGCGCACAGCGCGACCGCGCCCAGACCGTCAGTCGGCCCAGGCGCGCCAGTGTAAGGCGCGCAAGCCAAGCCGCCGGATGGCGGCGCCGGCGCCTGAGGTCAGAGAAAACGGCCCGAGGCAGAGCCTCGGGCCGGGAGCGCAAGGCGCGAAGGCAAGGCGGCCGGATGGCCGCCGCCCGCCGTCTGAGGGTCAACCCATCACGTCACGACGATGTTGTACTGCCGGGCCACCGCGGTCCATTCGGCGATCTGTTCCTGCATCATGCGCACGAAGTCCGGGCCGAGCAGCGAGGGTGTGCGCGGCAGCGTCTGCAGTTCCTCGAAGCGCGTCATCAGTTCCGGGCGCGCCAGCAGCGTCGGGATCATCGCGGTGAGCCGCTCGGCGATCGGCGCGGGCAGGTTCTTGGGCGCGGACAGGCCTAGCCACTGCGCCGAGGTCAGCTTCGGATAGCCGAGTTCCGCGAAGGTCGGGATGTTCGGGAAGGCCGGCAGTCGCTGCGGCGTCGAGACCGCGAGCGCGCGCAGCACGCCATCCTTCAGCAGCTGCACGTTGGTGGTGATCGGGTCGATCATCGACTCGATCTGGTTCGCCATCAGGTCCTGCATCGCTGGCGCGCTGCCGCGATAGGGCACGTGGTCGAGATTGGGCGCGTTCGCCGCGCCGGTCAGCATCGCGCCTAGCAGGTGCGGCGCCGAGCCGATGCCCGAGGAGCCGAAGCGCACCGGCCGCGTCCGAGCCGCCGCCAGGTACTGGTCGAGCGTGCGGTACGGCGAATCCGCCTTCACGAGCAGCACGTTCGACGCCTCGACCAGCAAGCCCATGTGGGTGAAGTCGTTGATCGGGTGGAAGGGCAGCGTCGGCATCGTCGCGGTCGAGAAGACATGCACGGAGGCATGGCTGACGAGCAGCGTGTAGCCATCGGCCGGCTGCTTTGCGACGAAGTCGGTGCCGATGACGCCGCCCGCGCCGGCGCGGTTCTCGACCACCACCGTCTGGCCCAGCGCCTGCGACAGGGCGGGCGCCATCAGGCGGCTGACCGTGTCCACCAGCCCGCCCGGCGGGAACTGGGCGATCAGGCGGATCGAGCCGCGGGTCGGCCAGGCGCCCGCCTGGGCGGAGGCGACGCGCGGGAGGGCGAGCGGCGCCAGCGCACCGGCCGCCGTGAGGCGAAGGATGGAACGACGGTTCATCGATGTGCTCCCTGTTCAGGCATGGGCGCCACCGACTGACCGGAATGAATGCAGGAATGCCACCATCCGGCCCGGGTGCCCCAGGCATGGGCAGGCTCCTGGCAACCCGCGTGCCGCGGGGAGGGGCAACCGGCGCGCCGCGGGGAGGGCAACCGGCGCGCCGCGGCGAGAACCAACCCGCCCGCCGCGGGCGGGGCAGGCGCCGTCAGGCGCGGCCGGTC
>NZ_JACADQ010000167.1 GCF_016106015.1 Neoroseomonas rubea | reverse complement strand
CTTGCCGCCGTCACCTGCCCTGCCACCTCCGGCTGGGCAGCGCGGCAGGTCTGTGCGACGCCGGGCATGGCCGCGCTGGATGCCGCCGTGGTGCGGGATGCGGAAGCGGCGCGCGCGCGGCTGGCGCGCAACCCGCAGGCGCTGGCGGAACTCGAGGCGCTGCTGGCGCGCTACATCGCCGCGCGGGAAGGCTGCGCCCGCACGCCCGGCCGCGTGCCGCTGGATTGCCTGCAGGAGACGATGGAGGAAACGCAGGCGGAGATCCGGCGGCGGATGGTGTGAGGCCGGCGGCCGCCTTCGGCGACGCGTTGGCAGTCCTTTTTCACGCCCTCAGGCGCCGGACGCGCGCTGGGGGCGGCGGATTCGCCGCCTCGGCGGGCCGACCTACCCGCGCAGCCGCGCCACCGTCGCCGTGGTGGAATTGCCGGGCAGCAACTCGGCGAGCCTGACCTCGCCGCCATACTCGCGCACCAGTTCGCCGCCCACCACCTGGTCCACCGTGTAGTCCGCGCCCTTCACCAGCACGTCGGGCTTGAGCAGGCGGATCAGTTCGACCGGCGTGTCTTCCTCGAACACCGTCACGCAATCGACCGTGGCGAGGGACGCCAGCACCGCCGCGCGCGCGGCCTCCCCCTGGATCGGCCGGGCCGCGCCCTTCAGCCGCTTCACGCTCGAATCGGAATTGAGCCCGACCACCAGCCGGTCGCACCAGGAGCGCGCCTGTTCCAGCAGGTGGACATGGCCGGGATGCAGCAGGTCGAAGCAGCCATTGGTGAAGCCCACGCGCCAGCCGCGGCGGCGCCAGCGTTCCACCTGCTCGGCCGCGCCGGCGCGGGAGACAACCTTGCGCAGCGCGCCGCGCTCGGGCGTCAGCGCCTCGGCCAGTTCTTCCTCCCGCACCACCGCGGTGCCGACCTTGCCCACCACGATGCCGGCGGCGAGGTTCGACAGCCGTGCGGCGACCGGCAGCGCCATGCCGGCGGCAAGCCCGGCGGCGAGCGTGGCGACCACCGTGTCGCCGGCGCCGGAGACGTCATGCACCTCCGCCGCCTCGGCCGGGAAATGGTGGATGCGCTCGCCATCCAGCAGCGTCATGCCGTCCTCGCTGCGCGTCACCAGCACGGCGCCGAAGCGGTGCTCAGCCTGCAGCGCGCGCATGGCGGCGAGGATCGCTTCCTCGCTGTCCACCGGCATCCCGGTCGCTTCCGCCAGTTCCGCGCGGTTCGGCGTGACGATGTCCGCCCCGGCGTAGCGGGAGAAGTCGCGCCCCTTGGGGTCCACCACCACGCGGCGGCCGGCGGCGTGCGCGGCCTCGATCAGGCGGCGGGACGTCTCCCCCCGCAGCACGCCCTTGTCGTAGTCCGACAGCACCAGCACCGTCGTCGCGGCGACGGCATCGGCGGCGATCTTGACCATACGGTCGGCGAGCCGCGGATGGATCGACTGCACCACCTCCTGGTCCGCGCGCATCAATTGCTGGCCGGAGGCGATGAAGCGGGTCTTGGTGGTGGTGTGCCGCCCGCCCTGCACCAGCAGCCAGGGCTCCACGCCCGGTTGCCCGCCGATCAGCCCGGTCAGGTCGCTGCCCGCCTGGTCGTCCCCCACCACCGAAACGAAGGCGACCGCGGCGCCGAGCGCCGTCAGGTTCCGCACGACATTGCCCGCCCCGCCGGGCATGGCGACCTCGCGCTCCACCGCCAGGACCGGCACCGGCGCTTCCGGGCTGATGCGCTTGACGGAGCCATAGACGTAGCGGTCGAGCATGGCGTCGCCCACCACCAGCACCGAGGCACGCCGGAAGGCGCGGATCGCGTCCGTCAACTCGGCGAGGGAGACCTCGGCCAGGGGGCGGTCGGCGTCGGGCGCGGGGCCTTGCATGGGCCAGCCCTAACCCGCCCGGCGCGGGCAGCGCAAGGCGAGCATCGCCCCGGCCGTCACGCGCCGGCCATCGTCATGCCATCCACGCGGATGGTGGGCGCATCCGTGCCGCGGCGGAATTCCAGGTCGTTGGCCGGAACCATGGCCCGGAACATGTCCTTGAGGTTGCCGGCCACGGTCACTTCGCTGACCGGTTCGGCCAGCTGCCCGTCGCGGATCATGAAGCCGGCCGCGCCCCGGCTGTAGTCGCCGGTGATGCCGTTCACGCCCATGCCGATCATCTCGGTGACGTAGAGCCCTTCCCTGATGTCGGCGATCAGCGCCTCGGGGGCCATCGCCCCCGGCTCCAGCCAGAGATTGGTCGGCGCCGGCCCGGGCGGGCCGCTGGTGCCGCGGCTGGCATGGCCGGTCGAGGCCATCCCCAGCTGCCGCGCGCTGCGCCAGTCCATCAGCCAGGTGGTCAGCACGCCATCGGCCACGATGGCGCGCGCCTGCCCCGGCATCCCTTCCCCGTCGAAGGGGCGGGATCGCAGGCCGCGCCGCCGCAACGGGTCGTCCCGCACCGTCAGCCCGGCCGCCAGCACCTGGCTGCCCATCGAATCCTTCAGGAAGGACGTGCCGCGCGCCACCGACGCGCCGTTGATCGCCCCCACCAGGTGCCCGAGCAGGCTGCCCGAGACGCGCGGCGCATAGACCACCGGGATGCGCGCGGTCTTCGGCCGCGTCGGGTTCAGCCGGCGGATCGCGCGTTCCCCCGCCCGCCGCCCGATCGCGACGGGGTCGTCGAGGTCGGCGAGATGCACGGTCGAGGACCAGTCGTAGTCCCGCTCCATCCCCGTCCCGCTGCCCGCCAGCGCGACCGCCGAGATGGAATGGGAGGTACGGGCGAATTCCCCCGCGAAGCCGGTCGAGGCCGCGAGCGCGATCGCCGTGCGCGACCAGCCGGCATCCGCCCCCTCGCTGTTCGTCACACCCTGGACGGCGAGCGCGGCTTCCTCCGCCGCCGCGGCGCGGGCGAGCAGCTCCTCCGCCGTCGGCTCGGTCGGGTCATCCAGGTCGAGATCCGCCGGCGGCACCGTGACGAGGTCGGGCAGGCCGGCGAAGGGGTCCTCCGGCACCACGCGCGCCATGGCGACCGCGCGGTCGGCCAGCGCGACGAAGCCCTTCGGGTCGGGATCGGTGGAGGAGACGATGGCGATGCGCCGGCCGAGGAAAACGCGCAGGCCGATGTCGAAGCCCTCGGAGCGTTCCAACTGCTCGATCGCGCCCATGCGGCGCTTCACCGCCAGCGAGGCGTTCTGCAGCAGCACGGCGTCGGCGGCGTCGGCCGTGCGCGGAACATCGCCGCCGCCGCCTGCTGCACCTGCTCCACCGTCACCGCCGCGATCTTCGCCTTGGTTTCCTCGACTGGGATAACGCGGCCATGCACCTGGAGTTGGCGGGCGAGTTGCTCGCAGCGGCTGCCGGTGCTCTCGAGCGACATGAGCAGCGAGGCGCGCAGCTGCGCCTTGGCGCGCGCCAGTTCGTCCTCCGTCACGTCGCGCTGCACGGCGCGCAGCGCCTCGATCGTCACGGGCACGAGTTCCTTCGCCTCGTTCTCCCCCGTCCCGGCATAGATCTGGAACAGGCCGCCATCGCGGAAGGGGGAGGCGAAGGAGTAGATCGAATAGACCAGCCCGCGCTTTTCCCGGATCTCCTGGAACAGGCGGGAGGACATGCCGCCGCCGAGCAGCGTCGAGAGCAGCTGCGTCGGGTAGTGCAGCGGGTCGCCATGCTTCGCCGAGGGGAAGCCGAGCACGATGTGCACCTGGTCGAGCTCGCGCGTCTCGCGGAACTCCCCGCCGGTGTAGCGCGCGGGCTCGGGCGCGGCGGCGCCGGTCGTGGGCAGGTCGGCGAAATGGGTGCGGACCATCTCCAGCAGCGCGTCGTGCTCGATGGCGCCGGCGGCGGCGACGACCATCGCCTCCGGCCCGTAATGGGTGCGCATGTAGCCGGTCAGCGCGTCGCGGCTCATCGTCTTGATGGTCGCTTCCGTGCCGAGCACGGGGCGGCCCATCGCCTGGGCGGGGAAGGCGGTTTCCTGGAAATGGTCGAAGACGATGTCGTCCGGCGTGTCGTTCGCCTGGCCGATCTCCTGCAGGATGACGCCGCGCTCGCGCTCCAGCTCCTCGGGGATGAAGGTGGAATGCGTGAGGATGTCGCCGATGATGTCCACGGCGAGGCCCGTGTCCTCCTTCAGCACCTTGGCGTAGAAGGCGGTCTGCTCGCGCGCGGTGTAGGCGTTGAGATGCCCGCCGACATTCTCGATCTCCCGCGCGATGGCCGCGGCGTCGCGCCGCGCGGTGCCCTTGAAGGCCATGTGTTCGAGGAAGTGGGAGACGCCGTTGACCTCCGGCGCCTCGTGGCGCGTGCCGGCGCCGATATAGGCGCCGACCGAGACGGTCTCGACGCGCGGCATGGTCTCGGAAACGACGGTCAGGCCATTGGGCAGGCGGGTGACGCGGACGGCATCGGACATGTGCGGGCGGGGCTTCCTTCAGGCGGCGTTGCGAAGGGCGTGGGCGCGGACCGCCGCCTCGATGGCGGCGAGGTCGTTCGGCAGGATGCCGTAGCGTTCCTCCCGTTCATATAGGTCGGCCATGCGCGCCGGCAGGGGGGGGCGCAGGCCCGTCGCGCGTTCCACCGCATCGGGGAACTTCGCCGGATGCGCGGTGGCGGCCACGATGACGGGGATGGCGGGGTCCTCGGGGGCGAGGACGCGGGCGGCGGCGGTGCCGACCGCGGTGTGCGGGTCGGCCAGGTAGCCGGCGTCGCGATGCAGGCGGCCGATCTCGGCCAGCGTGCCTTCGTCGTCCAGGGCGAAGCCGCGGAACAGCGACGTCGCCTCGCGCCAGGCCGCGTCGGGCACCGGCATGCGGCCTTCGGCGCGGAAGCGGCCCATGGCGTCGCGCGTGGCCGCGCCGTCGCGGCCGAGCATCTCGAACAGCAGCCGCTCGAAGTTGCTGCTCACCTGGATGTCCATGGACGGGGAGAGCGAGGGCTCGACCGCGCGCATGGACATGTCGTTCGCGGCGAGGAAGCGCGCCAGGATGTCGTTGCGGTTGGACCCCACGATGAGGCGGGAGATCGGCAGCCCCATCCGCCGCGCTGCCCAGGCGGCCAGCACATTGCCGAAATTGCCGGTGGGCACGGCGATGGCGACCTCCCGGTCCGGCGCGCCGAGCGCGAGCGCGGCCGCGGCGTAGTAGGGGATCTGCGCGGCGATGCGCGCCCAGTTGATGGAGTTGACGGCCGACAGCCGCATCTCCTGCCGGAAGGGCGCGTCGTTGAACATCGCCTTGACCAGGTCCTGGCAGGCGTCGAAGTCGCCTTCCACGGCGATGTTGGCGACATTGGGCGCCATCACCGTCGTCATCTGCCGCCGCTGCACCTCGCTGGTGCGGCCGCGCGGATGGAGGATGACGATGTCCACCGCGGCGCGGTCGCGGCAGGCCTCGATGGCGGCCGAGCCCGTGTCGCCCGATGTGGCGCCGACGATGGTCACGCGCTCGCCGCGCGCCGCCAGCACATGGTCGAACATCCGCCCGAGCAGCTGCAGCGCCATGTCCTTGAAGGCGAGCGTCGGGCCGTGGAAGAGCTCGAGCGCGAAGACGCGGGTGTCGAGCTGCACCAGCGGGACCGTCGCCGGGTGGCCGAAGCCCGCATAGGCTTCCGCGCACATCCGCTCCAGCGGCAGGTGCCCCGCGCCGAACAGGCCGAGCAGCCGGGCGGCGAGCGCCGGATAGGGCAGGCCGCGCAGCGCCCGCCATTCGGCGGTGGTCAGGCTGGGCCAGGCTTCCGGCACGAACAGGCCGCCATCCTCGGCGAGGCCGGCGAGCAGGACGGAATCGAAGTCGCGGGCCGGCACCTGGCCGCGGGTGGAGACGTAGCGCATGGGCGGTCTTTACCGGCTCGGGCCGCCGGCGGCGAGGGGCGCCATGCCGCCGGCGGCGGCGCGACGTGCGCTGCCGTCCCAGGCCAGGCGCGGTGACGCGCCGCCCCTTGCGGGGCGCATCGGATTGCCGCCGGGCGGGCCTGGCGCATATCCTTGCGAATCCGGAAGGACCAATTCGCCCGATGCGCATCGCCCTGATGGGCAATTGCCAGGTTCGCCTGATCGCCGAGGCCCTGCGCCGCGCCAATCCCGATGTTCGCATCGCCGGGACCTGGGAAATCCATGAGGTCCGGCCGGAAGACGAGGCAGGCGTACTCGCCGTCATGGACGGAAGTGACCTGGTGCTGAGCCAGCGCACGGGCGACGGCTACACGCGGCCGCGCGGCATACCGCGCCTGTCCACCGCCGCGCTGAAGGCGCGCGCGACAGCCCGGGTGCTGTCCTTTCCCGCGCTGCACTTCAAGGGTCATGCGCCGGATGTCCGGCACCTGATGGATGGGCGGATGAACGCGCTCGGCGGGCCGCTCGGCAACTACCATGTCGGGCAGATCGTCGATGCCTGGCGCGCCGGGCGGCCGGCGGCGGAGGCGGCGTCGCTGCTGGACGGGGAGGCGCTGCTGGCGCGCGAGCCCGACCCCTTCGCCGCATCGCTCGCCGATTTCGCGGCGCGGGAGGCCGAGACCGACGTGGTGTTCAGCGACGTGGTGGCGCGCCACGCCCGCGCCGGGCGGCAGTTCCACACGCCGGGGCACCCATCGAACCTGCTGCTGCTGCATTTCGCCATGCGCATCGCGCGGGTGGCGGGGATCGGCTTCGACCCGGCGCGCGCCGCGCCGCTGGCGGGCGCGCTCGACCTGATCGACATGCCGACCTATCCGGCGATCCGCCGACGCTACCGGTTGCCGGTCGAGCCGGGGACGCGCTTCCTCGGCGTGCGCCTCGGCCGCGTCGGGCCGGAAGGCGTGACGTATCAGGGCCGGGCGATCTACGACCGGCTGTCGGTCACCGAGGCCTTCTACCGCTTCTACGACGCGGTCGGGCCGCTGCCGGGCTGATCACGCGGCGAGGTAGCGTCGCGTCAGGTGTTCGGTGAAGTCGGACGGATCGAGCGGCTTGCCCGTCGCCGCGCGCAGCAGGTCCTGGAAGCCGAGCAGCGAGCCGCGGCCGTGCACATGCGTGCGCAGCCAGCCCAGCAGCGGCGAGAGGTCGCCTTCCGCCAGCGCCGCATCCAGCCCGGGTGCCGCCGCGCGCGCCGCCTTCATCAGCTGCGCCGCGGCCATGGCGCCGAGGGTGTAGGAGGGGAAATAGCCGAAGGCGCCGTCATGCCAGTGGATGTCCTGCAGGCAGCCCTTCGCATCGTCCGGCGGGACGATGCCGAGGATGCGCTTCAGCCCCTCGTTCCACGCGCCGGGCAGGTCCGCGACCTCGAGCGCGCCGCCGATCATCGCGCGCTCCAGCCGGAAGCGGAGGATGACATGGGCGGGGTAGGTGATCTCATCGGCATCGACGCGGATGAAGCCGCGCTCCACCCGCCGCCAGTGGCGCGCCAGGTTGGTCGCGGCATAGGGGCCGGCATCGCCGCCGAAGGCCTGGCGCAGTTCGCGCCCGAGGAAGCCCAGGAAGGCGTCGGAGCGGCAGGCCTGCATCTCGACGATCAGGGACTGGCTTTCATGCGCGGCCATCCCCGCGGCCTCGCCCACCGGCTGGCGGGCGAAGGCGGCGGGCAGGCCCTGTTCGTACAGCGCGTGGCCGGTCTCGTGCAGCACGCCGAGCACGGCCTTCGCCGCGTCGTCCTCGTCGTAGAAGGTCGTCAGCCGCTGGTCGCGCGGCGTGCCGCCGCAGAAGGGATGGAGCGATTCGTCGAGGCGCGCATGCGCGTAGTCGAGTCCGATGCGCTCGGACAGCCGCCGGCACAGCGCCCGCTGCGCATCGACCGGAAAGGGGCCGGGCAGCGGCACGGGGGCGGGGCGCGCGGCCTCGATCGCCTCGGCGCGCGGCAGGGCGTCGGCGAGGAAGGCCTCGTAGGCGGTGAAGACCGGCTCGACATCGGCGGCCGTGATGCCGCGCTGGTAGCCATCCATCAGCGCGTCATAGGGGTCCATGCCCAGCGCGGCGGCCAGCGCCTGCGCGGTTTCCCGCTGCAGGCGCACCACCTCGGTCAGCGCCGGTGCCACCCGCGCGAAATCGGCCGTCGCCTTGGCTTCCCGCCAGATCTTCTCGCAGGCCGAATTGGCGCGCGCGGTCGCTTCCACCAGCGATGTCGGCAGCGCGGTGGCGCGGGCATGGGCGCGGGCCATCAGGGCGAGGTTCGCTTCCTCCCACGCGCCTTCGCCGCGGGCGATCTCCAGATCCTCCCGGACCACGGGCGCGGTGAGGAGCTCATGCGCGAGGCCGGCGAGCGCGGCGAGCTGCTCCCCGCGCGATTCCCCGCCGCCCGGCGGCATCATGGTGGCGGCGTCCCAATGCAGCATGGATGCCGCTTCCCCCAGCGCGGCGATGCGCGCGAAGCGGGCCTTCAGGCGGTTATAGGCGGCGTTGTGCATGGCCCTCTCATTCCTTCAGCCGGCGCCGCGCCCAGACCAGGAACACCCCGGCGAGCGCGGCGGCGAGGCCGTACCAGGTGATGGCATAGCCGAGATGGTTGTTGCGCGGGCGCGGCATCGCGCGGTCCGGGTCCGGCAGCCCGCGCGCCTGGCCCAGCGCCACCAGCGCGAAGGGCGCGGCGGCGGGCAGGCCGAG
>NZ_JACADQ010000166.1 GCF_016106015.1 Neoroseomonas rubea | reverse complement strand
TCAGCCCGGCAGCCCGGCGGCCGCGGCCACCTTCTCGGCCAGCGCGAGCAGCGCCCGGTCGCGGCCGGGCCCCGCGACGAGCGAAAGCCCGACCGGCGCGCCGGCGATGCGCGCGACCGGCAGGGAGACCTCCGGCAGGCCGGCGAGGCCCGCGATGGCGGTGACACCCATGGTCCTCTCCCGCACCGCGTTCTGCTCGGCCTGCGTCGCGGTCAGCCGCGGCGCCGGCGAGGGTGAGGTCGGATAGACCAGCACCGCGCCGCCGCCGAGCAGCGCATGCAGCCGCGCCTGGACGATGCGGCGGAAGGCACGCCCAGCGGCCGCCTTGGCCGGGTCCATGGCCTTTGCCGCCGCGAAGCGCTCCTTCACGCCGGGGCCGAAGGCGGGGTCCGTCGCCTCCACCCAGGGGCCGAGGCTGGTCCAGGCTTCCTCCGCCTGGGCGCAGCGGAAATTCTCGTAGAAGGCGTCGAGTCCCTCCGGCGCGATGGAGATGGTCAGCGCAGGGCCGAGGACCTTCTCCGCCGCCTCCAGCCCCTGGCCGTTGGACAGGCAGGCCGCGGTCGCGGGCTCGGCATTCACCCAGGCTTCCTTGACCTTGAGCAGCGGGCCGAGCGGCGCATCCCCGCCCGGGGGCAGCAGCACATCGCCCGCGCGGCGCAGCACGGAGGCGCGCGCGGCGAACCACCCTGCCGTGTCGAAGGTGGGACCGAGCGGGCAGGCGCCGACGAGGCTCACAGCCCCCCAGCTCGGCCGGATGCCGAAGACGCCGCAATAGGAGGCCGGGATGCGCACCGACCCGCCCGTGTCCGAGCCCATCGCGATGTCGCACAGCCCGGCCGCGACCGCCGCCGCCGAGCCGCAGGAAGACCCGCCAGGGAAGCGGTCCGGCGCGCCGGGATTGACCGGCGTGCCATGCCAGACATTCTCGCCCGTCAACCCATAGGCGAGTTCGACCGTCTTCGTCTTGCCGACGAGGCGAGCGCCCGCGCCGAGCAGCGCCGCGACGACCGCGGCATCCCGCGTCGCCGGCGCGTGCGTGCGCGCCCAGTCGGGATTGCCGTAGCCGGTGACATCGCCCGCGGTGTCGTAGAGGTCCTTCACCGCGAAGGTCAGCCCCGCGAGCGGGCCTTCGGCGGCACCGGCACGTTCCGTGCGCGGCCCGGGCACGAAGGCGCCCACGCTGTCCTCGGCCATGCTCGCCGCTCCTTGCCTTGCAGGCGCGAAATTGCGGCAGCGCGGCCAGGGTTGCAACGGGGGACGGAGTCGGCGCCCCTCCGTGCCCGCAAGCATCAGCGGGCGCGCAGGAACTCAGGCACGCGCAGCAGGATCATCTCGTTCGCATCGGCCTGGAAGAAGTGCCGGCCGGCACTGAAGGGCAGGTTGTTGTCGTTGCCGACGATGATGTGCTCGGCATCGACCGCCGCGACGTTCTCGATGGTGAAGAAGGGGAAGGTGAAGCGGTCGCGCGGCGCGTTCGCCGGCAGGTCGCCGCGGATGCGCGCGAGCCCTTCCGTGTCGCGGATCGCCATCAGGTCGATATGGCCGATCTTGCGCACGAAGCCTTCGGCATCGACCTGCGCGAAGTCGACGAGGTAGACGCGCTTGAAGCGCGCCGGCAGCGGGAAGCAGGGCGCCTGGGCGGTGGGCCGCGCGCCCTGCGCGCAGGCGAGGCCCGGGTCGCCTTCCCCGTTGTCGCGCTCGATCACCAGGGCGCGCGTCGCGTCGATGAAGTTGAAGTCGCCGATCGCGGTCGCCCCGGGTTCCAGCCGGTAGCGCACGGAGCGGCCCGTCCAGTCCATGCGGGGAACGCTGAATTCCAGCACGCGCAGGAACTGGCCTTCCGGCTGGTCGGAATTCGGCGCGAAGAGCGGCTGCTCGAGCATCGCCCAGAGCGTCTGCGCATCGGGCGTCAGTGCCATGCCCTCATACCCGCCGGAGCGGCGCACGCGATACGGCACGCCGGCGGACGGGCTCGCCGCCACCTGAAGCGCCGGATGGTCGGGCGACATCAGCACCTGGCCGTCCATGCGCGTCTCGATCACGCGCTGCACCACGCCGTCGGCGGCGATGTGGATCAGGAAGGGCCCGAACTCCTCGCCGATCATGAAGGACCCGTCGGGCAGCGGCTGGATGCTCTCGAGGTCGAAATCGGCGCCGGTCAGGTAGCGCGCCTCGGTACCCTCATGCGCGATTCGGACGGGGATGCGGCGCAGCGGGTCGCGCAGGAAGGTCGTCTGGAGCAGCGCGACCTCGCCGGTGCGGAAATCCGGGCGGACCTTGTGGAACATCAGCAGCGCGTCGGGGCTGTTGCGGCGGTTGCCGAAGCCGTTGTCGGTCAGCACCCAGTAGGCGCCGGGCTCGTTCGCCACCGGCTTGATGCCGGAGAAGCCCTGCACCGGCTGGCCGATAAAGGGGAAGGCGATGCCGGTCGGGCGGTTGCCATGCATCGCGCCGGTGTCGCCCATCACCGCGCCGGGGCGGTCGATGCGCAGGTTGCCCGGGCCGGCGAACTTGCCGGACAGCAGCGCGTCGCGCGGCGCGTCGGCGGGCGGCAGCACCATGGTGAAGGCGGGCAGCACGGCATGGCCGGCGAGCGTCGCCTCGAATCGCTGGTCGGCCAGCGCCGGGCCGGCGGCGATGAGTGCGGTGGCGAGAAGGAAGCGGCGCATGGGACCCCCGTTCGGCTTGGAACGGGGCGGCTCTAGACCGGCGATGTTGCGCCGCGGTGACAGGATCGCGGCAGCCGGACGAAAGCGTCACGTCGCGTGCAGGAGGGCGACCTTCGTCATGGCGCCGACCAGCACCGCGGCAGCGATGGCCGGCCCCTCCCCTCGCCTGTGCAGGCCGGCATAGGCGAGGCCGGCGAGGATGACCGCCCAGCCGGCGATCTCGGCAATCGAGGGTTCCAGCATGATCCGCCTCCCGTCGCGGGTGATGCATGCGCGGGAGATGGTGTGGGCGGCCTGCCCGTCGCAAGCCCTCCCCGCCTCAGCGCCGGAAGGCCGCCAGGCTCCGCTTCGGCCGCCCCCCGGCATCCCAGTTCGCGGCATCGAGCCAGCCGGCGATCGCGTCCCGGCAGGCGGGCCATTCCTCGGCGAGGATCGAGAACCAGGCCGTGTCCCGCCGCCGCCCCTTGACCACCAGCAGGTTCCTCAGCGTGCCTTCATAGGTGAAGCCGAGACGTGCGGCGGCCCGGCGCGATGGCATGTTCAGCGCGTTGCACTTCCATGTGAGCCGCCGGTAGCCGAGGTCGTCCATCGCGTGGCGCATCAGCAGGAACATCGCCTCGGTCGCCGCGCGGGTGCGCTGCATGCGCGGGCTGAACCAGATGTTGCCGATCTCGATATGCGCGTGGGCGGGGAAGATCTCCATCAGCGTCAGCCAGCCATCCGCCGTGCCGGTCGCGTGCGGGCGCACGGCCCAGGCGATCGGGTCATGCGTCGTGGCGAAGCCGCCCAGGAAGCCGCGCAGCGCCGCTTCGTCGGCAAACGGTCCGTAGCCCATATAGGCCCAGGAGGCGCCGCCACGGTCGGTCTGCATCGCCTGCCAGAGCTCCTGCGTGTGGCGCAGATGCAGCGGCTCGAGATCGACGGACTGGCCGCGATGCGGGATGCGCGCGGGCAGCGGGCGTGGCGAGGTGTCGGGCAGCAGCGGCCCCACGGGCGGGTCGGTGACGGGGTCGAAGGGGACGCCTTCGGGCAGGTCGGTCATGCCGCCAGGGAAGCGCCGGGTTTGCGCGCGCGCAAGGACCGAAGGGGATTCCCTGTTGCACAGCGTGCGGCAGCGCAGCACAAGACCCGGCCATGAACGACGCCACCAGCCCCGCCCCGCCCGTGATCCCCGCCGCCTATTTCGGCGAGCGCGTCACCTGGGTGCACCATTGGACCGACCGGCTGTTTTCCTTCCGCTGCACGCGGGACGCGCATTTCCGCTTCCGCGCGGGGGAATTCGCGATGATCGGGCTGATGGTGAACGGCAAGCCGCTCGTGCGTGCCTATTCCATGGCGAGCCCGACCTGGGACGAGGAACTCGAATTCCTCTCGATCAAGGTGCAGGACGGGCCGCTGACCTCCCGCCTGCAGCACATCGCCGTCGGCGACACGGTGCTGATCGGGAAGAAGCCGACCGGCACGCTGGTGACGGACAACCTCCGGCCCGGGCGGACGCTGTGGCTGCTGGCGACGGGGACGGGCCTCGCCCCCTTCCTGAGCCTCGCCCGCGAGCCCGATGTCTATGACCGCTTCGAGACGGTGGTGGTCGCGCATACGGTCCGCCAGGTGGCGGAACTCGCGCATCGCGAATTGTTCGAGCGCGACCTGCCGCAGCACGAGTTCCTCGGCGAGATGGTCGCGGGCAAGCTGCGCTACTATCCCTCCGTCACGCGCGAGCCCTTCGCGACGCAGGGCCGCATCACAACGCTGATCGAGAACGGGCGGATCTTCGCCGATCTCGGCCTGCCCGTGCTGTCGCCCGAGCATGACCGCGTCATGCTCTGCGGGTCGGAGGCGATGAACCGCGACTGCAAGGCGATGCTCGAGGCCCGCGGCTTCGAGGAAGGTGCGAACAACGCGCCCGGGACCTATGTGGTGGAAAAAGCCTTCGTCACGAAATAGTGATAAGCGCTCCGTCATGCATGTCACGCATGGCGAAACCTTTCAGCCAGCCCATTGTCTCCCGCGATCCGATCCCATATCGGATCGATAACTGGACGCGCCGGTAAACAAGAATTCGGCCGGCCTCAGGGAGGATGTGAATGACAGACCAGAATGCGCCCGCTCCGGCGCGCCGCGGATTCCTGAAGGCCGCCGCGGTGGGCGGCGTCGGCGCGGCGGTGCTCGCCACGCCGAATGTCAGCCGTGCGCAGACCGTGACCTGGCGCTTCCAGTCCACCTGGCCGCAGCGCGACATCTTCCATGAATTCGCGGGCGACTTCGTCAGCCGCGTGAACGCCATGGCGGGCGGCCGGCTGCGCATGGAACTGCTGGCCGCCGGCGCGGTCGTCGGCGCCTTCCAGCTGATCGACGCCGTCTCGGCGGGCACGCTCGATGGCGGGCACGGCGTCTCGGCCTATTGGTTCGGCAAGAACAAGGCCTTCAGCCTGTTCGGCACGCCGCCGGCCTGGTTCTACGACGCCAATTCCTACCTCGCCTGGTTCTACTACGGCGGGGGCGAGGCCCTGTACAACGAGCTCATCAGCCAGGTGCTGCGCGTCAACGTCGTCGGCTTCCAGACCGGGCCGATGCCGACCCAGCCGCTCGGCTGGTTCAAGAACCCGGTGCAGAACGCCGAGCAGCTGCGCGGCCTCAAGTACCGCACGGTCGGCCTCGCGACGGACCTCTTCAACGCGCTGGGCGCGGCCGTCACGGCGCTGCCGGGCGGCGAGATCGTGCCCGCGCTGGAGCGCGGCGTGATCGACGGGGCGGAATTCAACAACCCGTCCTCGGACCGCGTCCTCGGCTTCCCGGACGTGGCCAAGAACTACATGATCCAGTCCTACCACCAGAACACCGAAACCTTCGAGGTCCTGTTCAACAAGGCGAAGTTCGACGGGCTGCCGGCCGAGCTGAAGGCCGTCATCCGCCACTCCGCGGAAGCGGCTTCGGCCGACATGTCGTGGAAGCAGCAGCTGCGCTATCCCAACGACCTTCAGCAGATGGCCGCGACGCAGGGCGTGAACGTGCAGGTCACGCCGCGCCCGGTGCTGGAAGCCCAGCTGCGCGCCTGGGACGGCGTGATCCGCAACCTGGAAAGCGATCCCTTCTTCAAGAAGGTGACCGACAGCCAGCGCGAATGGTGCCGCCGCGTCAGCGCCTTCTACTTGCGCTACCAGGCAAGCCCGGCGCTGGCCTACAACCACTTCTTCGCCCGCGGCTGACACGCCGCGGCGGCAAGGGCGCCCGTCCCGGGACACCGGGGCGGGCGTTCGCGCAAGAAGGGAAGCCTTCGGATGCAGCTTCAATCCGCGCTGCTGGGGATCGACCGGCTGAGCACATTCGTGGGCAAGACCTTCGCCTGGTCGATCCTCGTGCTGACCTTCGCCGTCGTCTACGAGATCGTCATGCGTTACGCCTTCCGCGCGCCAACGAGCTGGGCCTACGACGTCTCCTACATGCTGTACGGCACGCTGTTCATGATGGCGGGCGCCTATGCCCTGTCGCGCAACGGGCATGTGCGCGGTGATTTCCTGTACCGGAACTTCAAGCCCACGACGCAGGCGAAGTTCGACCTCGTGCTCTATGTCGCGTTCTTCTTCCCCGCGATCTTCGCCTTCATGATCTCGGGCTGGTCCTTCGCACATATCTCCTTCCTGCAGAACGAACGCTCGATGTTCAGCCCGACGGGGCCTGTCATCTGGCCGTTCAAGTTCCTCATCCCCGTCGTGGGCGTGCTGCTGCTGCTCCAGGGCGTGGTCGAGGTGGTTCGCTGCATCCGCTGCATCCGCACCGGCGCCTGGCCCGACCGCCTGTCCGATGTTGAGGAACTCGAGCAGAAGATCCTCGCCGCGGCCGCCGAAAGGGACCCCGAGCAGCTGGCGCGCGAGATCGCCGCGACCGGCCACATTCCCGGCGAGCGCGCCGGCGACGAACACACCGGACGGTAGGGCGTTCTTCCGATGAGCGACGGCGCGCTGGGGCTCACGCAGCTCTTCCTGTTCCTGTTCTTCATCATGCTGGGCTTCCCGATCGCCTTCACGCTGATGGCGATGGGCCTGCTGTTCGGCTACCTCGGCATGGGGGATCGCGTCTTCGACCTGCTGGTGCAGCGCACCTACTCGGTCATGTCGAACGACGTCCTGATCAGCGTCCCGCTCTTCGTCTTCATGGGCTACATCATCGAGCGGGCGAACATCCTCGACCGGCTGTTCCGATCCCTGCAGATGGCCTCGGGCAACATCCCCGGATCGCTCGCGGTGGCCACGCTCGCCACCTGCGCGCTGTTCGCGACGGCGACCGGCATCGTCGGCGCGGTGGTCACGCTGATGGGCCTGCTCGCCTTCCCGGCCATGCTGCGCGCGGGCTACGACGTGAAGCTCGCAGCCGGCGTGGTCTGCGCGGGCGGCTGCCTCGGCATCCTGATCCCGCCCTCCATCATGCTCATCCTCTATGGCGCGACGGCGGGTGTGTCGGTCGTGCAGCTCTACGCCGCGGCCTTCATCCCGGGCGTGATGCTGGCCGGCCTGTACATCCTCTACGCGATGGGCATCGCGATCGTGAAGCCGTCCGTCGCGCCGCGCCTGCCGCCGGAGGAGGTGAACATCCCCTTCGGTCGCATCCTGGTCGCGCTGCTCACCTCGTTCATCCCGCTCGCCGCGCTGATCGCGATGGTGCTCGGCGCCATTCTCCTCGGCCTCGCCACGCCGTCCGAAGCGGCGGCGATGGGCAGCCTCGGCTCGATCATCCTCGCCATCGTCTACAGGTCCTTCAGCTTCGACAAGCTGAAGGAAAGCGTGTTCCTCACCGCCCGCACCTCGGCCATGGTCTGCTGGCTGTTCGTCGGCTCGGCGATCTTCTCCTCGGTCTTCGGCTATCTCGGCGGGCAGGAGCTGGTGGAGCAGTTCTTCAAGTCGCTGCCGCTCAACACGCTGACCTTCATGCTGCTCGCGCAGGCGCTGATCTTCGTGCTCGGCTGGCCCCTGGAATGGACCGAGATCATCGTGATCTTCGTGCCGATCTTCCTGCCGCTGCTGGATGATTTCGGCGTGGATCCGCTGTTCTTCGGCGTGCTGGTCGCGCTGAACCTGCAGACCTCCTTCCTCTCGCCCCCGGTCGCGATGGCCGCCTTCTACCTGAAGGGCGTGGCGCCGAAGCACGTGCGGCTCGAGGACATCTTCAAGGGCTGCATGCCCTTCATCTACATCGTCGTCTTCACCATGGCCTGCGTGTACATCTTCCCCGGCATCGTCACCTGGCTGCCGAGCGCGCTCTACGACGTCGCGCCGACCGGCGGCACCTCCAACGTGCTCGAGGCGCCAGCCGGCGGCTTCCAGGTGGACGAGGAGCCGCAGCTCCCGTCGCTCAACTGATGTCCGGGACCATGGAGCACGCCGCGCGGCGCGTCCTCGCCGCCGCGCTGGTGGAAGCCTTCGAGACCGGCAATCCGATCGTGCCGCTCTCTGCCGATCTCCGCCCGCCGGACATCGCGGCGGGCGAAGCGATCGCCGAGGACGTGCTCGACGCGCTCGGCCTGCCGCCCAGCGGCCTTCGCATCTCACCCGGGCCGCACGGCGCGATGCTCGCCGGGCCGATGCTTGATGCGCGACTGCTCGCCTCCGGCGCGCGCGTGGCCCTCGGCACGCTGCGCCATCCGCGCCTCAGCACCGCCGCGATCGGCGTGCTGGCGGAACCGCTCGGCACGGGCGCGCCACGCTTCGCCGCCATCCTTCCCGCGCTCGACATCGCCGGGAGCCGCTTCCGCGACGGGGCGCAGGACGATGCCGCAGCGGCGGCCGACCTGGCGGGACTCGGCCTGATCGTCGCGGGTCGGCGCGCCGCCTGGGACGGCTCCGGCGCCGCGGCCGCGCTGACCAAGGGCAAGGCGCGTCCGCGCGACGTGCCGGTCGACCTCGAGGCCAGCTTCGCCGC
>NZ_JACADQ010000165.1 GCF_016106015.1 Neoroseomonas rubea | reverse complement strand
CGCCTGCGGGGCGGGCGTCACCGCCGGGCGCGCGGGCTGCGCCTGGGTCGTCGCGCCGCTGGTGGCGGCGGGGCTGGCCTGGCTGCCGCCGGCGGCGGTGCCCTGGGCGAAGCCGGGAACGGCGATCAAGGCGATGCCGGCGGCGAGAAAGGCGGTGCGGGAGATCTGGCGCATCTGGTCCTCCTGTGTTGGTCCGAGCGCAGGAGGAAGATTGCCCACCGGCCCTGGCGGCCGAAGGGCGCCGCCGAGGTCCTTTCGCGGCGATCGCGTCGAAGCGGCGGCAGGCGTGGCGAGGCCGTGGCGGGCGTGGCGGCGGCGTGGCGCGCGGGGCGGAACGAAGGCGGGCGCTACAGCCCCGCATCCTCCGGCACCAGCACGCGCCCCTGCTCGTCCACCCGTGCCGGCACCGCTTCGAGCGATTCGCCGTAGCAGGGGCCGGAGGTGCAGAACCCGTCCTCGATCCGGAAGCGCGCGCCATGCGTCGAGCACAGGATCATCTGCTTCTTCGCGTCCAGGAAGCGGTCGGGCACCGGGTCCAGCGGCACGCCGATATGCGGGCAGGAATTCACATAGACCCAAACCCGCGCGCCGCGGCGCACGGCGAACAGCCCGGTGAAGGCACCCGGCGCGCCGGAAAAGCCCTTCGAACCGCCATCCGGGATGTCGTCCAGCGCGCAGAGCACGCGTTCGGCGGCCGTGGTCCTCACTTGCCCTTCCACCCGCCCATCTTCGCGATCAGGCGCCAATGCTCGGCCGAGACCGGCATCACGGACAGCCGCGACATGCGGACCAGGGCGATCTCGGCCAGTGCCGGCTCCGCCTTGATGGCGGCGAGCGTGACCGGCTTCGGCATCGGCCCGACCGCCTTCATGTCGACGCAGACCCAGGGCGTGCCGGGTTCGGCGGAGGGGTCGGGATAGGCTTCCCGCGCCACCTCCACCACGCCGACCACCTCCTTGCCGATGTTCGAATGGTAGAAGAAGGCGCGGTCGCCCTTCTTCATGGCCATCAGGTTGGCCTTAGCCATGTGGTTGCGCACGCCGGTCCAGGGCTCGACCCCGTTCGCCACCTGCTGGTCCCAGGAAAAGGCGTCGGGCTCGGACTTCACCAGCCAGAAGGAAGGCTTCCCCGTCATTCGGCCTTCGCTCCGTCCTTGAACACGATGCGGTAGGGGTGGATGGACACGCGGGCGAAGCAGCCGGCCTTGGCGAAGGGGTCGCCCTCGGTCAGCGCGTCCACGGCCGCGCGGTCCGGCGCCTCGATCACGCGCACCGAGCCGATCGAATTGCCATCCGCATCCATGATCGGGCCGGCGATCACCAGCATATCCCGGTGTTGCTCCAGCCAGTCGAGATGCGCCGCGCGCACGGCCCGGCGCGTCGCGGCCATGCCGGGCCGGTCCTCGATCGTGACGGCGAAGAGCATGCCGGTCCCCCCTGGCGTTCCCCGCCTTGCAGGTAACGCCGGGCGGCCGCGCCATCAATGGGGCGGCAGCGGGCCTAGACCACCTTCTCGACGATGGTCTGCGGCACCGGGACGGTGGCGGCGAAGGAGGGCCGGGCCTCGAGCCGCGCGCTCATCGCCGCGAGGCCGGGATACAGCGCCGGCCAGTCGAACTCCGCGAAGCGCACCGCCAGGTAGCGCAGCGCCGTGCCGGCCGCGATGTCGGCCAGGCCGAACCGCCCGCCCACCATGAACCCGTCCGTCGCCCGTTCCGCCAGCGCGCGCACACCACCTTCCACCTTGCGGCGCTGGCGGGCCATCCATTCGGCGCTGGGGGCTTCGCGCATCCGCTCGAAGAACAACAGCACCACGGCGTCGCAGATGCCGTCCGCGATCACCTCCGCCTGGCGCGCCTCCAGCACCTCCTCCGCCGTGTCGGGCAGGAGGCGGGGCGCGGGGTGCTTCACCTCCAGCCATTCCAGGATGAAGCGGCTTTCGTAGATGCCGCTGCCGTCCGGCAGGACCAGCACCGGCAGCTTCTCGAGTGGATTGTAGGCCGGCGTCGCAGTGGTGCCGTGCCAGGGCACCTCCGTTCGCAGGGTGAAGGGGATGCCCTTCTCGATCAGCGCGATCCGCACCTTGCGGGCATAGGGGGATGGGGTCGCGCTGATCAGCTCGTACATGCCGTGGGAGACTACTGGATGTAGGCGCCGGTCGCGCGCACGACGTCGCCCCAGGCCTGGCGTTCCCGCCGCTGCAGCGCGGCCAGTTCATCGGGCGTGGTCGGCTCGGGCACCGCGCCCTGCTGGCGGACCACCTCGACGAAGGCGGGGGCCCGCATCGCCTCCCGCACCGCGGCGTTGAGACGCTCGACGACCGCGGGCGGCGTCCGCGCAGGGGCGTAGATCGCTTTCCACAGGCCGGAGGTCAGGTCCACGCCCATGTCCTTGACCATCGGCGCGCCGGGAATGATGTCGAGCGGCCGCTGCGCGATCACCGCCACCACCCGCGTCCGCCCGTCGCGCGTGAGCGACTCGGCACCCCCGGCCGGCAGCGCCATGCAGTCGAGCTGGCTCGCCATGATCGCCTGCATCGCGGGCGCCTGGCTGGTGAAGGGCACGTGCAGCATCTCCACCCCACGGGCGCGGAGGATGCGCTCCATCGCCAGGTGCGACGTGCTGGCCACGCCCCAGGAGCCGAAGCTCAGCCCGCCCGGCGCGGCGCGCGCCGCGGCGATCAGCCCCTCGAAATCCCGGATGCCCGGCTTGGACGGGCCGACCGCGACGGCAAAGGGGAAATGCGCGATCAGGCTGATCGGCGCGAAATCCCGGTCCGGATCGTACAATTGCGTGCGGTAGGCGGTGGGGATGATCGCCTGGGTGTCGACGATGCCCATCCACAGCGTGTGCCCATCCGCCGGCGCGCGGGCGGCCGCCGCGGCGCCCACCCCGCCCCCGGCGCCGGGCCGGTTCTCGACCACCACAGGCTGGCCGAGCAGCGGCGTCAGCGCCTGCGCCATGGCACGGCTGACAATGTCGTTCAGGCCACCCGGCGCATAGCCGGAGATGATCCGGACCGTCCGTTCCGGAAAGGCAAGCGCGGGACGCGCGACAAGCGTGGCGGCAGCGGCGCCGAGCAAGGCGCGGCGGGAGATCATTCGCATCGGTTACCCCTGGCTTGGCGGCCGGCGCTTCCCTTCCCCGACCGTGAAAGCGATGCCACGCCGCGTCAAGCCAGGAAGGTTCGTGTGACGGAACGCAACGGTGCCTGTCCGCCCGCTTCAACAATGGCGAGTGTTATCCTAGGTTGGCGGCGTGGATGGACGCCTGACCGCCGGCCCCGGAGCCACCGCCGACCGGCCGAACGCCGGAGGGCGGAGCCTCCACCGTTTCGCCAACCCCGGCCGCTTCCTGCGGGCGACCGGGCGGCTCATGCCGCTCCTATGGGCCGCCGCGCTGCTCGTGCTGGGCGCCGGGCTCGTCTGGGGGCTGGTCCTCTCCCCGGCCGACTGGCAGCAGGGCGAGACGGTCCGGATCATGTACGTCCATGTCCCGATGGCCTGGCTCGCCATGGGCGGATACACGGGCCTCGCGGTGCTGTCGGTGATGTCGCTGATCTGGCGGCACCCGCTTGCGGACCTCACGGCGAAGGAGCTGTCGCCCGTCGGCGCCGCGGCGACCGCGCTTTGCCTTGCCACCGGCAGCCTCTGGGGCAAGCCCATGTGGGGCACCTGGTGGGTGTGGGATGCGCGGCTGACCTCGGTCCTGGTGCTGTTCTTCCTCTGGATCGGCCATGCCGCGCTGATCCGCGCCTTCGACGACCCGGAGCGCGGCGCGAAGGCGGGCGCGATCCTCGCGCTGATCGGCATCGTCAACGTGCCGATCGTTAAGTTCAGCGTCGACTGGTGGAACACGCTGCACCAGCCGGCGAGCGTGACGCGCTTCGACACGCCCGGGATGCATGTGGACATCCTTTATCCGCTGCTGACCTGTGCGCTCGGCTTCTCGCTGCTGTTCGGCGCGGTGGTGCTGGCGCGGACCCGCGCCGCGGTGATGGAACGGCGTGTGCGCGCCCTGCAGCTCGCCCGCGCAAGGCGGGAGGAAGGGGCACCGGCATGACCCTGCACTGGTGGCACATCACGGCATCCTACGGGCTGACGCTGGTCGTGTTCGGGGCGCTCGCCGTCGGCGCCGCTCTGCGCCACCGCGAGGCGAAGCGGCTGCTGGCGCAACTCGACCCGCGGGCCGAACGGCCATGAGGATCGAACACGCCTCCGCCGCCGCCATCACCATCGGCGCGCGGCCCAGCTGCGCGCCGGGAGCGCAAAGCGCGACCGCGCCCGGACCGTCAGCCGCCCCCGGCGCACCAGCGCACGGCGCGAAGGCAAGGCGGCCGGATGGCCACCGCCCGCCGTCTGAGGGCACAAAGAAATGACCCGCAAGAAACGCCGCCTGATGGTGCTGCTTCTGGCCGGACTCGGCCTCGGCACCGCGACGGCGCTTACGCTGACCGCCTTCCAGGACAACCTGGTGTTCTTCTTCTCGCCATCCGACGTGCTGGCGAACCCACCGACATCGGACCGCGCCTTCCGCCTCGGGGGGCTCGTCGAAGCCGGTTCGGTCGAACGCGGCACCGGCGCGGATGGCCGGCCCGCCGCGACCTTCCGCGTGACGGACGGCGCCAACGCCATCCCCGTCACCTATTCCGGCGTGCTGCCCGACCTGTTCCGCGAAGGACAGGGCGTCGTCACCCTCGGCCGCCTGCTGCCGGACGGGAAGTTCCGCGCGACCGAAGTCCTCGCGCGCCACGACGAAACCTACATGCCGCCCGAAGTCGCCGACGCGCTGCGCCGCGCCGGCCACTGGAACCCGGCCCAGGGCGCCCCGCCACCCGCCGAGACCTGGAATACCGCCCCTCGCGCACGCGAAGGACGGAGCGGGGGATGATGCGGGTGGTCTCCGGCGGTGGGTTCGACCAGGGGGCGCTGCCCCCTGGACCCCAGCCGGGGAGGCTACGGCCTCCCCGGACCCTGCGTCGTTTCGGGTGGGGCGAGGGAGCGGCATGGCACGCCATGTGGGCCGGTCACGCGCGTGAGCCCCTCCCTCGCCACACCCCCATGAAATTGAGGGTCCGGGAGGCTTCTGCCTCCCGGCGGGGGGTCCGGGGGGCTGGCCCCCCGTCCACCCGCAGCCCAGGGAGCCACCCCGCATGATCCCCGAACTCGGCCATTTCGCGCTCGCGCTGGCCTGTGTCCTGGCGCTGGTGCAGTCGGTGGTGCCGGTCGTCGGCGCCGCACGGCGGGATGTGCGCTGGATGGGCACGGCGGGGCCGCTCGCCGCGGGGCAACTCGTCGCGGTCGCTGTCGCCTTCGGCTGCCTGCTGTGGGCCTTCGCGGTCAACGACACGACGGTCTCGAACGTTGTCGCCAACAGCCATTCGGCCAAGCCGATGATCTACAAGCTGAGTGGCGCCTGGGGGAACCATGAGGGCTCGATGGTCCTCTGGGTCCTGATCCTCGCGCTGTGCGGCGGCTCGGTGGCGGCCTTCGGCCGTGACCTGCCAACGGCACTGAAGGCGCGGGTGATCGGCGTGCTGGGCTGGGTCGCGGCGGGCTTCCTGCTGTTCATCATCTTCACCTCCAACCCCTTCGACCGGATTTGGCCGCCGCCGCCGGACGGGCAGGGGCTGAACCCGGTGCTGCAGGACATCGGCCTCGCGCTGCATCCGCCCATGCTCTACCTCGGCTATGTCGGCTATGCGGTGACCTTCGCCTTCGCGGTCGCGGCGCTGCTCGAAGGCCGCGTGGACGCAGCCTGGGGGCGCTGGGTGCGGCCCTGGTCGCTGGTTGCCTGGTCGTTCCTGACACTCGGCATCTCGCTTGGCTCCTGGTGGGCCTATTACGAGCTCGGCTGGGGCGGCTACTGGTTCTGGGATCCGGTCGAGAATGCCTCGCTGCTGCCCTGGCTGGTGGGTACGGCGCTGCTGCATTCGGCGATCGTCGTCGAAAAGCGCGACGCGCTGAAGATCTGGACCGTGCTGCTGGCGATCATGGCCTTCGCGATGAGCCTGCTCGGCACCTTCCTCGTCCGCTCGGGCGTGCTGAACAGCGTGCACGCCTTCGCCAACGACCCGACGCGCGGGGCCGTCATCCTCGCGCTGCTGATGATCTACGTGGCCGGGGCCTTCGCCTTGTTCGCCTGGCGCGCGCCGCGGCTCGCACCCACGGGCATCTTCGCGCCGGTCTCGCGCGAAGGGGCGCTGGTGGTGAACAACCTGCTGCTGTGCTCGATCGCGGCGGTGGTGCTGGCCGGCACGCTGTGGCCGATGTTCGCGGACATCCTGACGGGGGCGAAGATCTCCGTCGGGCCGCCCTTCTTCAACATGGCGACGGCGCCGCTCGCCATCCCGCTCGTTCTCGCGATGCCGATCGGCGCCATGCTGCCCTGGAAGCGCGGCGACGTGTGGGGGGCGATGCAGCGACTCTGGTGGGCCGCCTGCCTCTCACTCGGCATCGGGTTCCTCTATCTCGCCGCGCTCGGCTACCCGGTGTGGCCGGCGATCGGGATGGCGCTCGCCGCCTGGCTGATCATCGGCGCGGCGGCGGACATCGCCGACCGGGTCGCGCTGTTCCGCCGCCCGGCGCAGGCCTGGCAGCGGGCGAAGGGCCTGCCGCGCGCCGCCTGGGGTGCCGCCGTCGCGCATGCGGGGATGGGCGTGACGATCGCGGGCGTCGCCGGCATGGGCGTGGCAACCGATACGCTCGTCGCGCTCAAGCCCGGGGAAAGCGCGCGGCTCGCCGGCTACGAATGGCGGCTCGAACACATAACGGACGTGCAGGGGCCGAACTTCACCGCCCGCCGCGCCGTCGTGACCGTCATGCGCGACGGCGCGACCGTGACCGTGCTCTCCCCCGAACGCCGGACCTTCCAGGTGGACCGGCAGACGACGACGGAAGCCGCCATCCACACCAACGCGATGCGCGACCTCTATGCCGTGCTCGGCGAAGAACGCGACGGCGCCGGCGTACTCCGCCTGCACAACAATCCGCTGGCGCCCTGGATCTGGTTCGGCTCGATCATCATGGCGCTCGGCGGAGGGCTGTCGCTGTCCGACCGGCGCATGCGCGTCGCCGCACCCGCGCCCAAGGGCGCGACGGCCCCGGCATGAGCGACACCGCCGCCCCCCCGCCGCGCCGCCGGCGCTGGATGCTCTACGCGCCGCTTGGCCTTGCCGCCGCGGCCGGCGCTGGCTTCTGGGTGATGCTACGGGGGCTGCAGACCGGGGAGTACGACCCGCGCGGCGTGCCGTCAGCCCTGCTCGGCCGGGCCCCGCCGGAGTTCAGCCTGCCGCCGGTCGAACCCGCGAACCTGCCGGCGCTGTCCAGCGCCGACCTGCGCGGCCCCCTGCCCTCGCCCATCGTGGTGAACTTCTGGGCGTCCTGGTGCGTGCCCTGCATCGTCGAACACCCACAGCTGATGCGCCTCTCGCGCGAAGGCGTCCCCGTCTTCGGCGTGAACTACAAGGACCGGCCGGCCGATGGCGCCGCCTTCCTGCAACGCCACGGCAACCCCTTCGCGAAGCTCGGCCGGGACGAACCTGGCCGCGTCGCCATCGACTGGGGGGTCTACGGCGTGCCGGAAACCTACCTGCTCGACCGACAGGGCCTGATCCGCTGGCGCTTCGCCGGACCGATCACGCCCGAAATCCTCGAACGCGACCTCAGGCCGCTGCTGCGGAGGCATGCGTGAGCGCGTGTGTCGCGCGGCCCCGAGAGGGGCGCGGCCCCTCTCCGGACCTCTCCCCGCCAGAGGCCGAAAGGCCTCTGGACACCGTTCGATGGGCGGCTCGAGGGAGGGGCATGGCATGCCCGCCGGGCCCGAAGGTGGCGCGGCGCCCCTCCCTCCAACCGCCCATGTATCGTGTTCCGAGGGCCTTTCGGCCCTCGGCGGGAGGGGTTCCGGGGAGGGCGGCGCCCTCCCCACGCCGCGCGCGACACATGCTCGCAATGCTACCGCTGCTACTGGCCCTGGCCGTGCCCGCGCTCGCCGCCGTGGGCCGGCCCGAGGATCGCCTGGCCGATCCGCTGCTCGAATCCCGCGCGCAGGAGATCGGGCGCGAATTGCGCTGCATGGTCTGCCAGAACCAGTCGATCGAGGACAGCGATGCGGAGTTGGCGCGCGATCTGCGGCGCATCGTGCGGGAGCGTGTCGCGGCGGGCGAGGACCGGACCGCAGTGATGCGCTTCGTCCATGATCGCTATGGCGACTTCGTGCTGCTGCGCCCGCCGCTCAATCCGGTGACGGCGGCCTTGTGGGCCATGCCCTTCATCGCGCTGGGCGGGGGCCTTTTCGTGATCATCACGCGCCGCCGGCGCGCAGTGGCAGAGGTCGCGCCGCTGAGCGAGGCCGAGCGGCGACGGCTCGCGGAACTGGAGCGTGGCGGCGGCGCATGACAGCCTGGATTCCGCTGATCCTTCTCGCCCTCGCGGCGTTGCTTCCGCTCGCCGCCGCGGTGCTGCGACCGCGGGCAGCGCTGGGCCGCCGCGAGGCCGACATCGCGCTGTTCCGCGCACAGCTCGCCGAGCTCGACCGTGAGCGAGAAGTCGGCCGGCTGGACGAGGCCGGCCACCGCGCCGCGCGCGTCGAGGTGCAGCGCCGTCTGATCGCCGCCGCCGACCAGGCGGAGGAAGCCGCGGCGCCGCGCCGCG
>NZ_JACADQ010000164.1 GCF_016106015.1 Neoroseomonas rubea | reverse complement strand
GGGCGGCGCGGCCTGCTCGGCCTGGCCGCCGCGGCGGGCTTCGCCGCCCTCGCGCCGCGCGGCGCGCTGGCCGGCAGTGGCCAGTACGAGGCGATGCTGGTCAACTGCATCGACCCGCGCTTCACCACCGGCAGCTTCCTCTGGATGTCCTCCCACGGGCTGCGCGACCGCTACAGCCACTTCGTCATCGCGGGCGGGCCGATCGGCGCGGTGCATCCGCGCTTCGAAGGATGGCACGCCGCCTTCTGGGAGAACCTTGCCGTCTCGGTCCAACTGCACAGCATCCGGCGCGTGAGCGCGATGACGCATCGCGACTGCGGCGCGGCGAAGCTCGCCTTCGGCGAAGCGGCGGTCGCGACGCGCGCGGCGGAGAGCGAGGCGCATGCGACGGCCCTGCGCGCCTTCCGCGCCGAGGTCGCGCGCCGCCAGCCGTCGCTGCGCGTGGACACCGGCATCATGAACCTGGACGGCACGGTCGATGCCGTGACGTGACGTGACGCGAGGCGCGCGGGTTTACGCGCGCCGCGATCCGCCCCTAGGCTTCCCCCGAAGGCGCGCCGGCCGCCGCATCCGCGGAACGTGCCGCCGCCGCGCCGGAACGGGGTGCGCAGCCATGTCCTTCCCCATCGGGCGCCGCGCGGCGGCGCAGGGGTTGCTCGGCGGCCTGGTCGCGGCCGGGCCCGTGGCGGCGCAGGGCTATCCGTCGCGCCCCGTGCGGCTTGTCGTGCCCTTCCCGCCGGGCGGCGGCGTCGATGCCGTCGCGCGCATCCTGGCCGAGCCGCTCGGCACCGCGCTCGGCCAGCCCATCGTCATCGAGAACCGCGCCGGCGCGGGCGGGGCGATCGGCGTGGACAGCGTGGCGAAGGCGGCCCCCGACGGGCATGCGCTGTCCATGGTCAGCCCGGGGAACATGACCGCCGGCCCGGTCGTGCGGCCCACGCCCTATGATCCGCTGTCCCTCGGCTTCGTCTCCATGCTCGCGCGCAGCCCGCTGCTGCTCGTCTGCCGCAATTCGCTGCCGGCCCAGGACCTTCCCGCCTTCGTCGCGCTGCTGCGCCGGCAGCCCGATGCGATCCGCTTCGCCTCGGGCGGCGTGGGCACGGGCACGCATCTCGCCGCCGAATTGATGAACCTGCGCCTTGGCGTGCGCATGGTGCACGTGCCCTATCGCGGCACGGCGCCCGCCTTGACCGACCTCGTCGCCGGCAATGTCGACATCTTCTTCAGCGACACCTCCGCCTGGCCGATGGTGCGGCAGGGGCAGGTCCGGCTGCTCGCGGTCAGTTCCGCCGCGGCCTGGGCGTCGTCGCCCACCACGCCGCCGGTGGGCTCCGCGGTGCCGGAGTTCGACATCTCGAACTGGTACGGGCTGGTGGCTCCCCCCGGCACGCCGGCGCCGATCCGCGAGCGGCTTTCCGCCGAACTCGCAACCATCCTCGCGCGCGCGGAGGTCGCGACCGTGCTCGGCCGCATCGGCTTCGACCCCGCGCCGATGGCCCCCGACGCCTTCGCGGCCTTCGTCCGCGCCGAGCTCGAGACCTGGCGCGCCGTCGTCCAGGCCGCCAACATCCGCGCCGACTGACGGCGCCGAAGGACCAGCATGACAGCAAGCGCGCGCCTCGCCGTCGATATCGGCGGCACCTTCACCGACCTTGTCCTCGCGCTGCCCGGACGCAGCCTCTCGGCCAAGCTTCTCACCACGCACGATGCGCCCGAGCGCGCGGTGCTCGACGGTGTCGCCGATATCCTGCGCGAGGCCGGCATCGCGCCGTCCGACCTCGCTTTGGTGATCCACGGCACGACGCTCGCGACCAATGCGCTGATCGAGCGCAAGGGCGCGCGCACCGCGCTGGTGACCACCGACGGCTTCCGCGATTCGCTCGAGATGGCCTACGAGCACCGCTTCGAGCAGTACGATTTGTATATGGAGCGGCCCGAGCCGCTGGTCCCCCGCCCTTGGCGCTTCGAGGTGCCCGAGCGCGTCGCCGCCGATGGCACGGTGCTGCTGCCGATGGACGAGGAGGCGGTCGACCGCATCGGCGCAGCGGCCAAGGCGGCGGGGGTCGAGGCGCTCGCCATCTCCTTCCTCCACGCCTACCAGAACCCGGCGCATGAAGCGCGCGCGCGGGAGATCCTCGCCCGCCACCTGCCGCCCGAGGCGATCTGCCTGTCCTCCGAGGTGTGCCCCGAGATCCGCGAATACGAGCGCACCTCGACCACCGTCGCCAACGCCTATGTCCTGCCGCTGATGGAGCGCTATCTCGGCCGGCTCGAGGACGGGCTGCGCGCGTTGGGCGCGGCCGCGCCGTTGCTTCTGATGATGTCCTCCGGGGGCATCACCACGGTCGGCACGGCGCGGCGCTTCCCGATCCGGCTGGTGGAAAGTGGGCCGGCGGGGGGCGCGATCCTCGCGCAGATCCTCGCCTCCGAGAACGGCATCGACCGCGCGCTCGCCTTCGACATGGGCGGCACCACCGCGAAGATCACGCTGATCGACGACATGAAGCCGCAGCAGGCCCGGCATTTCGAGATCGCCCGCGCGGCGCGCTTCGTGAAGGGCAGCGGCATTCCCGTGCGCATCCCGGTCATCGACATGGTGGAGATCGGCGCGGGCGGCGGGTCGATCGCGCGCGTCGATGGCCTCGGCCGCATCACGGTGGGGCCGGACAGCGCGGGGTCGATGCCGGGCCCGGCCTGCTACGGGCGCGGCGGCACGCTGCCGACGGTCACCGATGCCGACCTGGTGCTCGACTGGATCGACCCGGCGCGCTTCGCCGGCGGGCATATCGCGCTGACGCCCTCGGCGGCCGTGGAGGCCTGCACGGCCTCGGTCGCCGCGCCGCTGGCGATGGACGTGCGGGCCGCGGCGCTGGGCATCACCGAGATCGTCACCGAGACCATGGCGAGTGCCGCCCGCGTGCATGCCGTGGAGAACGGCAAGGAGACGGCCGGGCGCACCATGATCGCCTTCGGTGGTGCTGCGCCGCTGCATGCCGCGCGCATGGCGCAGAAGCTCGGCATGGACCGCGTGCTGGTGCCGGTGGGCGCGGGGGTGGGTTCGGCGCATGGCTTCCTCGGCGCGCCGATCGGCTACGAGGTGGTGCGCACGCGGCTGGTGCCGCTCGCCGCCTTCGACGCCGCGCTGGTGAACGGCCTGTTCGAGGCGATGCGCGCGGAGGCGGAAGCGGTGGTACGGCTCGGCGCGCCCGCCGCCGCGCTGACCGAAACCCGCACCGGCTTCATGCGCTATCGCGGCCAGGGGCATGAGGTGCCGGTCGCGCTGCCGCCCGGCCCCTACACGGCGGACAGCCTGCCTGCCTTCCGCGCGGCCTTCGAGGCGACCTACCACGCGCTCTATGGCCGCACGATCCCGCGCCTGGAGATCGAGGCGCTGACCTGGACGCTGGCGCTGGCGGAAACCAAGCCGCTGCCCGCGCGCATCGCCGACCCGCCCGACGCGCCCGCGCCACCACCCACGGGGATGCGCCGCATCGTCGACCCCGGCACGGGCGGCGTGGTGGAGGCCGCGATCCACGACCGCGCCACGCTGCCCCCCGGCGCGCGCATCACGGGCCCCGCGGTGATCGTAGAGGCCGAGACCTCCACCCTGGTCCCCGCCGGCTTCCGCGCCGGCCCCAACGCCGCCGGCCACATCCTGATCGAGAGGATCGCGCGATGAGCCGGACGATCAACGAGATCGAGGTCCAGATCCTCTGGAACCGCCTGCTCTCGGTGGTGGAGGAACAGGCGCAGACGCTGGTGCGCACCGCCTTCAGCACCGCGGCGCGGGAAGCGGGGGACATCTCCGCCGGCGTCTTCGACATGAAGGGGCGGATGCTCGCCCAGGCGGTCACCGGCACGCCGGGGCACATCAACTCCATGGCCCGGTCCGTCGTGCATTTCCTCGACGCCTTCCCGGCGGAGACGCTGAAGGATGGCGACATCCTCATCACCAACGACCCGTGGAAGGGCACGGGGCATTTGTTCGACCTGACGGTCGTCACGCCGATCTTCCTCGACGGCAGCGCGGTCGCGCTCTTCGCCTGCACGACGCATGTGGTCGATATCGGCGGCCTCGGCGTCAGCGCGGAAGGCCGCCAGATCTACCACGAGGGTCTCTACATCCCGCTGATGCATCTCGCCCGCCAGGGCACGATGAACGACGACCTGCTCGGCATGGTGCGCGCCAACGTCCGCGAGCCGGTGCAGGTGGTGGGCGACATCTACGCCCTGGTGGCCTGCAACGAGACCGGCGGCCACCGGCTGCGCGAGATGATGCGCGAATTCACGCTCAGCGATCTCGAAACGCTGGGGGAGGAGATCATCTCCCGCAGCCGCCGCGCCATGGCCGATGTCATCGCGAAACTGCCGCAGGGCAGCTGGTCCGCCCGCATGACGATCGACGGCTTCGAGGCGCCGGTCACCCTCGCCGCGACGCTGACCATCGCCGGCGACCGCGTGCAGGTGGACTACGCCGGCACCTCGGGCCTGTCGCGCTACGCCATCAACTGCCCGATCTGCTACACGGAGGCCTATACCTCCTTCGGCGTGAAGGCGGCGCTCGCGCCCTGGATCCCGAACAACACCGGCACGCTCGATGCCGTCATCGTCACCGCGCCCGAGAACACCATCGTCAACGCGCCGCATCCCGCGGCCGTCTACGCGCGCTCCGTCATCGGCCACATGCTGCCCGACATCGTCTATGGCTGCCTCGACCAGGCGCTGCCCGAGACGGTGCCGGCGGAAGGCACGTCCAGCCTGTGGAACCTGAGCCTGCTCGCCGGGCACGGGCTGACGGGCACGGAAGGGTCCGCGACGCGCGCCTTCAACGTCACCACCTTCCACTCGGGCGGCGCCGGCGCCCGGCCGCGGCAGGACGGGCTGTCGGCCACGCCCTTCCCATCGGGCGTGCGCAACGTGCCGGTCGAGATCACCGAAGCGATCACGCCGCTCGTCGTCTGGCGGAAGGAATTGCGCCGCGGCTCGGGCGGGCCGGGGCGGCAGCGCGGCGGGCTCGGCCAGCGGATGGAAATCGGCAGCCGCGAGGACGCCGCCTTCGGCATCCAGGCGCGCTTCGAACGCGGCGTCTATCCGGCGCGCGGGCGCTCGGGCGGCGGGGCGGGGGCGACCGGGCGGCTCTCGCTCGGCTCCGGCGGCGGCCTCGCGATCAAGGGGCTGCAGATCATCCCCGCGGGCGACCGGCTGATCGTGGAGATGCCCGGCGGCGGCGGCTATGGCGACCCCTTCGCGCGCGACCCGGCACTGGTCGCGCGGGATGTGCGCTACGGGCTGATCGATCCCGAGGCGGCGGAAGCCGACTACGGCGTCGTGCTCACCGCCGGGGGCGAGCCCGACCTCGTCGCCACCGCGCGGCTGCGCGCCGCGCGCTGAACGGGCGATGGCGCGCCCCGCCATCGAGCGCCGCGCGCTGCTGCGCAATGACGCCTTCCTGCCGCGCGCCGAGGCGCTCGGCTTCGGCTTCCACTCGCCGGAGGGGCGCGAATACTGGGCGCGGGATGCCTGCTACGCGCTCGCACCCGAGGCCGCCGAGGCGCTGGAGCGCGCGGCGCGGGAACTCGCCCCGATGCTCGACGCCGCGGCGGATGCGGTGGTGCGGCGTGGCGACTATGGCGCCTTCGGCTTTACCGACCGCCTCGCCGCGCTCGTCGAAGCCTCGCACCGCGCGGGCGAGCCATCCCTCTATGGCCGCTTCGACTTCCGCCTCGACCCCGATGGCGGCATCAAGATGTTCGAGTTCAACGCCGAGACGCCGGCCGCGCTGCTCGAAGCCGCCGTGGTGCAACTCGCCTGGTTCGAGGAAACGCCGCCCGGCCCGGACACGCGCCCGGGCAGCGACCAGTGGAACCGGATCGACGACGCGCTGGTTGCGCGCTGGCCCGCGCTCGGCCTGCCGCGCCTGGTCCACTTCGCCGCGGAGCGCGAGCGCGAGGACGAGATCGCCCAGGTTGCCTACCTGATGGCGACGGCGCAGGCGGCGGGGCATGACGCCGCCTTCCTGCCGGTGGACGACATCTCCTGGCAGGAGGGGACGGGCTTCACCGACCCCGGGGGCATCCCGCTCCAGGCCTGCTTCAAGCTCTACCCCTGGGACTGGCTGGATGCGGAGGAAGGCGGCCGGCTGCTGCCGCTCGGCCGCACGCGCTGGATCGAGCCGGCGCGGCGCATGCTGCAGGCGAACAAGGCGATCCTCGTCACATTGTGGGAGATGTTCCCCGGGCATCCTCTGCTGCTGCCGGCCTCGCTCGATCGCGCGGCCATCGACGGGCCGGCGATCGGCAAGCCGGCGCTGGGCCTGGAAGGACACGGGATGCGCGTGGAAGGGGCGGAGCGGGATGTCTCGACCGAGGTGGCGGAAGGTTTGCCTCCCTCGCCCGTGATCTGGCAACAATGGGCACCCCTGCCGGGACACGCGATGCCGGATGCCGGACTCGCCTATCCCGTCATGGGCGTGTGGATGGCGGGCGAGGAGCCCTGCGGCCTCGGCATCCGGGAGGGGGACGATCTGGTGACGACGCTCGAGGACCGCTTCGTGCCCCACGTCGTGCTGTAGCGCCATGGCGAGCCCGCCCTTCCAGCGCATCCCGCTCCGCTCGCCTCCCGCCGCGATCCAGCGGCTGGAGGAATTCGGCCTGATGGAACAGGGGCCGGATGGGCTGCCCTATTGGGTGACGGACGGCGCCTATGTGATCGACGCCAAGGCCGCGGGCGCGCTGCTCGACGCCGCGTCGCGGATCGAGGCGTTGTACATGAACGCCGTCGAGCATGTGGTCTCGACAGGCGACTATGCGCGCTTCGGCATCGCGCGACCCCAGATGCAGGCCGCCATCGCGCAATCCTGGCGCGCGAAGGACGCGCCGCTGCACGGGCGGATGGATTTCTCCTTCGCCCCCGACGGCACGCCCATGCTGCTCGACTACGAGGCGGACTCGCCCTACGGCCTCGCCGAGGCCTCCCATGTGCAATGGGGCTGGTTCGAGGGCTGGCAGGCGGCCTCCGGCCAGGCGTCGGATTCGCAGGAGAACCTCGTCTTCGAGAAGCTCTCGGCGCACATCCCGCGCATGGGCCTGCCGAAGCGCTTCGCCATCGCCTGCGGCGGGGCGACGGGCGGCAGCGGCGCGCCGGCCGATACGAGCGAGCGCTTCGACGCGGACTTCCTCGTCGAGATCGCGGAAGCCGCGGGCCTGTCTGCGCGCATCTGCGCCATCGGCCAGGTGGGCTGGGACCTCGATGCGGAGCGCTTCACCAACGATCGCGACGAGGCGCTCGACGCGCTCATCAAGATTTACCCCTGGGACTGGATGGAGCGCGAGCCGAACGCGGCTTTCCTGCCGATGAGCCGCACCCGCATCTATCCCGGCGCCTGGACGCGGCTGCTCGCCGACAAGGCGATGATGACGCTGCTGTGGGAAAGGGCCCCGGGCGCGCCGCATCTGCTGCCGACCTTCCTCGAGCGGCCCGCGACGGGCGCCTTCGTGGCGAAGCCCTGCCGTGGCTGGGACGGAGAGCATGTGACGCTTCCGGGCCAGCAGCCCGGCGCCATGCCGGTCGAGGAGGTCGGCCCGCTGCTCTACCAGGCCCATTGCCCTCTGCCGGTCTTCGACTCCGGGCGCGGGCCAGTGCACGCCGCCGCCTCCGTCTGGATGGTGGGCGGGGAGCCCGCCGGCCTGTCCTTCCGTGAATCGCGCGGGCCCGTCACCGGGGCCGATGCGCGCTTCGTGCCACACATCTTGCGCGGCTGACGCGCGAGCCGGGGAGCCACCGATGACCGCCGCCGACATCCTCGCCCTGTTCCCATCCACCTTCCTGAACTTCCTGATCGCCTTCGGCCTCGGCGCCGTCTTCTGGGTGGCGGGGCTCGTCATCGTGTCGCTGGCCACGCCGCATGCGGAACTGGCGCTGCTGCGCGCGGGCAACCTGCCGACGGCGGTGGCCTTCGGCGGCAAGGCGCTGGGGATGGTGCTGCCGATCGCCGCCGTCGCGCGCTCCGCCGCCGGGCCGCTCGACCAGATCATCTGGTGCGTCGTCGCCGTGGCGGTGCAGCTCGTCGTGCACCTGATCCTGTCGATGCTGCTGCCGGGCCGGCTGAAGGAGGAGATCGAGGCCGACCAGATCGGCGGCGGCGCCGTCTTCGTCGCCTTCATGCAGGTGGGCGCGGGCATCCTCAACAACGCCGTCATGTCGGGCTGAGCCGCCGCCATGGCCTGCGACGCCGCGCGCCCGCCGCCTTCCCGCCGCCGCTCCGCGACCGTGCGCGCGGTGGCGCTGGTCACGGTCGGCCTGGGTGCTGCGGGCTGCGACGATCCGGCGCCGGACCTGCCGGGCCAGACCCAGGCGAGGCTCGATTCCTGCCGCGCGGCGCATGTGCGGCTCGGCGAGGACCCGGCGCGCTGCGACCGGATCGAAAGCGCGATCGCCGGCGAGCACGCCACGACGCGCCCGCGCTTCACCACCATCGCCGCCTGCGAGACGCTGTTCGGCACCGGCGCCTGCGAGGGCGAGACGCTCGCCGCGACGGGTCCTGGCTGGCGGCCGACCCTCGCCGGCTGGACGCTGGCGCCGGGTTCGACGCGCGACCTCGTACCCGTGCTGCGCGACCGGGATCAGCAGCACTGGGCGCTGTCCGAGCCGGCGCCCTCGGCCGGCGGCGCGCCCGCGCTGCTGCCATCCCCGCGCGCTGTCCCGCCGCCCG
>NZ_JACADQ010000163.1 GCF_016106015.1 Neoroseomonas rubea | reverse complement strand
GTCCGGCCGGGGTCGGCGGCGTGCCCGGCGCGCTGCCCGGCATGCCGACGCTGAGCCCGGGGCAGATGGGCGCGCAGGGGGCGGCCACAGGCGACCCCGCCGCCGGCCTGCCGCCCCCGGTCTTCGACCAGCGCAGCCTTGCCGATGTGCCCGGCCAGCAGCGCGGCATGGAGCGGCGAGGCAGCGCGACCCAGGCGGAAGGCGGCCCGACCCTGGTTGCCCCGCTGGGCGACCAGCAGCGGCTGTCCGGCCCCGCCACCGCGGTGTTCGGCGCCGCGCTCTTCACCCAGACGCCGCAGGCTTCCTCCGACGCGCCCAACCCGAACTACGTGCTGGCGCCGGGGGACCGGGTCTCGGTCCGCGCCTGGGGTGCCGTCGAATCCGAACTCGTCGGCGCGATCGACCCCGCGGGCAACCTGTTCCTGCCGAACATCGGGCCGATTCCGGTCGCGGGCGTGCGGGTGGGCGACCTGCAATCGGTGGTCGAGGCCGAGATCCGCAAGGTCTATACGACGCAGGTGCAGGTCTACGCCTCGGTGATGTCGACGCAGCGCATCGGCGTCTTCGTCACCGGCTTCGTGCGTTCCCCCGGCCGCTACGCCGGCACGGCGTCGGACAGCGTGCTCGACTTCCTGGTGCGCGCCGGCGGCATCGATCCCGGCCGGGGGTCCTTCCGGGAGGTCACGGTGACGCGCGGCGGCGCGACGCTCGCCTCCATCGACCTCTATCGCTTCCTGCTCGAAGGCCGGCTGCCGGCGATCCGGCTGCAGGAAGGCGACACGCTCGTGGTCGGACGCCAGCGCGCGCTCGTCGGCGCCGACGGGGCGGTGCGCAACAACTACCTGTTCGAAAGCCCCGCGCGCAGCACGCTGTCGGGCCGCGACCTGATCGAGTTCGCGCGCCCCCTGCCCGCCGCAACCAACGCGGTGGTGCGCGGCGTGCGCAACGCGCAACCCTTCTCCCGCTACATGACCGTCGCGGAACTCGCGCAGCAGACCCTGCTCGACCAGGACACGGTGACCTTCGTCGCCGACGTCGCCACGCGCACCATCCGGGTGACCGTCGAAGGCAGCCGGCTCTATCCCTCGGTGCTGGTGGCCGACCGCGACATGACGCTGTGCCAGGTGCTCGACCACATCGCGGTCGATGCGGGCCTCGCGAACACCGAGGGCGTGTTCATCATGCGGCCCTCACTCGCACTCGCGCAGAAGCGCTCGATCGACGAGGCGCTCGACCGGCTGGAACGCCAGTTGTTCCTCTCCCCGGCGCCGACCGGCAGCGTGGCCGAAGCCCGCACGGCGGAAGCCAACCTCGTCTCCCAGTACATCGCGCGCGCGCGGCGCATCCAGCCGGAAGGCCGGCTCGTCGTCATGGGCGCGGATGGGCGCTGCGCGCCGCTCCGGCTCGAGGAAGGCGACATCATCGTCATCCCCGAACGCGCGCAGACGGTGATGGTGCAGGGCGAGGTCAACTTTCCCCAGGCCGTGGTCTGGCGCGAAGGCTGGTCGGTCGACCAGTACATCGAGGCCGCCGGCGGGCTGACCGCGCGCGGGGCGCGCAGCACGCTGATGGTGCGCCGCCCCTCCGGCCAGGCGATCCTCGAGCCGAGGGAGGCGCCGCGGCCGGGGGATGAGCTGATCGCCCTGCCCTATCTCGACCCGAAATACTTCCTGTTCGGGCGGGACCTGGTCACGGCGCTGTTTCAGATCGCGCTCGCCGCCCGCGTCTTCCTCTAGCGCGGCGGCGGGCGCCCGGCCGGACGGGGCGAAGCGCCGCGCGGTTCCCCTGGATCGGGCGCTGATCTAGGCTCGCCGCGATGCGACTTGCCCTGCTCGCCGACATCCACGCCAATCTGGAGGCGTTCCGCGCCTGCCTCGACCATGCGCGCGACCGTGGGGCGGACCGCATCCTGCTGCTGGGCGACCTTGTGGGCTATGGCGCGGACCCCGAGACGGTGCTCGACCTCGCAATCGACCTCGTCGCCGGCGGCGCGCTCGCGCTGCTCGGCAACCATGACGAGGCTGCGCTCGGGGGCGGTTCGACCGGCATGAACGACATGGCCGCGACCGCCATGGCCTGGACGCGGACACGCCTGACGGAGTCGCATCGGAGGTTCCTCGGCGCCCTGCCGCTGACGGAGGAGGAGGAAGGGCGGCTCTACGTCCATTCCGAGGGCTCGGCGCCGGCGTTGTGGCGCTACGTGTCGGATGCCGAAGCCGCGCGTCGCAGCCTGGAGGCGACGACAGCCCAGGCGACCTTCTGCGGCCATGTCCACCGCCCCGCGCTCTACGCGCTGGGGGAGACGGGCAAGGTGACGCCCTTCCGCCCGGTGGCCGGGGCGCCGGTGCCGCTGGCGCGCCACCGCCGCTGGCTCGCCGTGCTCGGCGCGGTCGGCCAGCCGCGCGATGCCGACCCCGCCGCCTGCTACATGATGCTGGAGACGGTGCCGCTCGTCGCGACCTGGCACCGCGTGCCCTATGACGTCGCGGCCGCGGCGGCGAAGATCCGGGCGGCGGGCCTGCCGCTCGGCCTCGCCGAACGCCTGCTCGTCGGCCGCTAGACGCCGTGCCGGGCCGCGTCATCGACGGCTTCACCGTCGCCGGCATCCGCCATGAGGGCGGCATGGCGGTGCTCTACGACGTGACGCATCCCGACCACGACCTGCCCATGCTGATGAAGGTTCCCCGCCTGCGGGAGGGGGAGGACCCCGCCGCGATCGTCTCCTTCGAGATGGAGCAGATGATCATGCCGCGCCTGACCGGGCCGCATGTGCCGCGCTTCATCGCGCAGGGCGGCTTCGACGCCGAGCCCTACATCGTGATGGAGCGGATCGGCGGCGAACCCCTGTCGCACCGGCTGCGCGCGCTGCCGCTGCCGCCGCCGGAGGTCGCCGCGATCGGCGCGGCCGTCGCCGACGCGCTGGACGACCTGCACCACCAGAACGTCATCCATCTCGACGTGAAGCCGGCGAACATCCTGTTCCGGGACAACGGCCAGGCGGTGTTGATCGATTACGGCCTCGCGCACCACGAAACCCTGCCCGACCTGATGGCGGAGGAATTCCGCCTGCCCTACGGCACCGTGCCCTACATGGCGCCCGAGCAGGCGCTCGGCATCCGCAGCGAATCGCGGAGCGACATCTTCGCCCTCGGCGCGCTGCTGTACCAGTTCGCGACCGCCGACCTTCCCTTCGGGGAGCCGCAGCACCTCAAGGGCGTCAAGGAGCGGCTGTGGCGGGACCCGGTGCCGCCGCGCCGGCGCCGCCCCGCCATCCCGCCCTGGCTGCAGGAGGTGATCCTGCGATGCCTCGAGGTGCTGCCCGAGAACCGCTACCCGACCGCGGCGCAACTCGCCTTCGACCTGCGCCACCCGGAGCAGGTCGCGCTCGGCCCGCGGGCGGAGAAGACGCGGCGCGACGGGTGGCTGACCGTGCTGCACCGCCGCTTCCGCCAGCAGGAACCGGTGGCGCGGCGGCTCGGCACGCGCACGCAGATCGCCGCGGCGCCGATCCTGGCCGTCGCAGTCGACTTCGCCGAGATGAGCGACGACCTCGCCGGCGCGTTGCGCAACCAGGTGCAGAAGATGCTGGCGAGTCGCCCGGGTGCGCGGCTCGCCTGCCTCAATGTCCTCAAGACCGCGCTGCTGTCGCTCGACACGACGCTCGACGAGCATGGCCGCAACCGCCATGTGCAGCGGCTGGTCGAATTGCAACACTGGGCGCGGCCGCTCGGCCTGGCGGAGGGGCGGGCGACCTTCCACGTGCTGGAGGCGGCGGACGTCGCGGACGCCATCCTGGACTACGCGCGGGCGAATCTGGTGGATCACCTGGTACTGGGCGCGCGGGCCAGCACGCTGCAGCGCCGCGTGCTCGGCAGCGTCTCCGGCAAGGTGGCGGCCGAGGCGCCGTGCAGCGTCACGGTGGTCCGGCGCCGAGGCGGCGATTGACCGGCGCGCCGCCGGCGCGCGTTCGGGCTCCGCCCTGCCTTGCGCCATCGGGCGCTTGATACGCACCCGGTCCAGGCCGCACACTCGCTCTCGAAACGGTGCGCGGCGCCCCTCCGGGCCAAGGCGTGACCCAGGCCGCCGGGGAGGCGCGATGACATCGCTGCGCGGGCTCGACCTGAACCTGCTCCTCGTCTTCGAGGCGCTGCACGAGACGCGCTCCGTCTCCCGCGCGGGGGAGAGGCTCGGCCTCAGCCAGTCGGCGACCAGCCACGCGCTCGCCCGGCTGCGGGAGGCGTGCCGGGACGAGTTGTTCCTGCGCACGCCGTCGGCCATGGTGCCGACGCCCGTCGCAAACCGCATCTTCCCCGACGTGCATGCGGCGCTCGACAGCCTCCGCCAGTCGGTCGAGGAGGCACGCGGCTTCGATCCCGCCAGCAGCACGCGGCGGTTCGAGGTCGCGATCCCCCACCCGCTCGGGCCGGCCTATGCCATGCGCATCCGCGACGCGGCAGCGGCCGAGGCGCCCGGCGTGCTGCTGCGCTTCGATACAAGGACGCTCGCCGACGACGCGCCGGGGCTGATGCGCGACGGCGTGCTCGACCTCGCGGTCGACTGGATCGCGGCGAGCGAGGACCGCTTCGTCAACAGGAAGCTGTTCGAGGACGGGCTCGTGATCGTCGCCCGCCGCGGGCATCCCCGCGCGTTCAAGGGCATGGGCTGGCGGGATTTGGCGAAGGAGGAGTTCGTGCGCAGCCATCGCCGCGCACCGGAACGCCGCCCGAAGGTGCTGCAGGGCAAGCTGTGGGACCTGATGGCCGAGAGCCGCCTGATCGTCAGCGAGTACCTGGAGGTGCCCTTCACCGTTTCCCGAACCGACTGCCTTGGCGTGCTGCCGCGCAGCATGGCCCGGATCGCGGAGGAGGAGTTCGGCATGATCGTCACCGACGTGCCCGGGCCGCAGATCCGCATCCCGATCTGGCTCGTCTGGCATGAGGGACGACGGCGCGATGCGGGCCATGCGTGGGTGCGCACGCTCGTTGCGCGGGAAGTGCAGGCGGCCGCGGCGGAGTCCGGCCTGCTCACCCTCGCCGCGGCGGCGAAATAAAGGCTGACTACGCCGCCGCCAGCCCGTGCTGTTCGCGCACCGGAAGGAAGCGGATCATCGGCCATTCCTCCTCCGCCCGGCGGCGGCGCCAGTCGGAGGTGAAGAAGGCGACCTGCTCCGCATCGTGGTCCTCGGCCATGTCCATGCGGTTCTGGGCGGCGAAGCGCTCGATCGCGGCGCGGTCCTCGCTCGCCATCCAGCGCATCATGGTCCAGGGCGCGGCCTCGAAGGAGGCCGGCACGCCGTATTCCGCGCGCAGCCGCGAGGCGAGCACATCCAGCTGCAGCAGACCCACCACGCCGACGATGGGCTGGGAGCCGTCGAGCGGACGGAACAGCTGCACCACGCCCTCGTCCGCCAGCTCGTCCAGCGCCTTGCGCAGCTTCTTGGCCAGCATCGGGTCGTCGAGCCGCACCCGGCGCAGATGCTCCGGCGCAAAGGACGGCACGCCCTGGAAGTTCAGCGCATCGCCCTCCGTCAGCGTGTCCCCGATGCGGATGCCGCCATGGGTCGCGATGCCGACCACGTCGCCCGGCCAAGCTTCTTCGGCCACCTGGCGGTCCTTGGCGAAGAAGAACAGCGGCGCGTTGACCGGCACCTGCTTGCCGGTGCGGACCTGCTTCAGCCGCATGCCCTTCTCGAGCCGGCCAGAGCAGATGCGCAGGAAGGCGACGCGGTCGCGATGCTGCGGGTCCATGTTCGCCTGGATCTTGAAGACGAAGCCGGCGAGCTTCGGCTCCTCTGGCCGTACCGGCCGCAGATCGGCCGCGCGCGGGCGCGGCGGCGGCGCAAAGCGCGCGAGCCCTTCCAGCAGGTGCGCCACGCCGAAATCCCGCAGTGCAGAGCCGAAATAGACCGGCGTGAGCGAGCCTTCCAGGAACTTCGCCTCATCGAAGGTGGCGCAGGCGCCGGCTGCCAGTTCCGCCTGTTCCCGCAGCGTCGCCGCGCGGTCGCCGGGCACGCGCGCCTCGATCGTCGGGTCGTCGAGGCCGGTGAGCGGGATGACCTCCTCGCTGTCCACCAGCCGCAGCGACGGGTGCAGCATGTCGTAGACGCCGCGCAGATCCGCCCCCTGCCCCACCGGCCAGGCGACGGGGGAGGCTTCGAGGGCGAGCGTCTTCTCGATCTCGTCCAGCAGGTCGAAGGGGTCCCGCCCCTCCCGGTCCATCTTGTTGACGAAGGTGATGATCGGGATGTCGCGCATCCGGCACACCTCGAACAGCTTGCGCGTCTGGCTCTCGATGCCCTTGGCGGCATCCAGCACCATCACGGCGGCGTCCACGGCGGTCAGGGTGCGGTAGGTGTCCTCGGAGAAATCCTCGTGGCCCGGCGTGTCGAGCAGGTTGAAGACGATGCCCTCCCGCTCGAAGGTCATGACCGAGGTGGCGACGGAGATGCCGCGCTCCTGCTCGATCTTCATCCAGTCCGACCGCGTCCGCCGGGCATTGCCCTTGGCGCGCACCTGGCCGGCGAGCTGGATGGCCCCGCCCTTGAGGAGGAGTTTCTCCGTCAGCGTCGTCTTGCCGGCGTCCGGGTGGGCGATGATGGCGAAGGAGCGGCGCCGCGCGGCCTCGGCGGCCACGCGGGGATCCGCGGGAAGGGGCATGTCCATGGCGGGCGGAACCTAGTGCCACCGGCCCCGTCGCGCCACCCCGGCGGCGCGGGGCACGCCCGTTTCGGCGCCACGCCTTGTTCATGCCGCCTTGGCATGGTCCGTTGTGCCAACGTCCGTCCTGCGAGGAATCGCCCCACGTGCCCTTGAAGCCCCTGAAGAAGGCCGTCCTGCCCGTCGCCGGCCTCGGCACCCGCTTCCTGCCCGCCACCAAGGCGATGGCGAAGGAAATGCTGCCCGTCGTCGACAAGCCGCTGATCCAGTACGCGGTGGAGGAAGCGCGCGCCGCTGGCATCGAGCAGTTCTGCTTCATCACCGGCCGCGGCAAGACCGCGATCGTCGAACATTTCGACGTGGCCTACGAGCTGGAACGCACGCTCGCCGACCGCAACAAGACCGCCGAGCTGGAGGCGCTGCGGGCGCAATCCATGGTCCCCGGCTCGATCGTGACGGTTCGCCAGCAGGTGCCGATGGGCCTCGGCCATGCCATCTGGTGCGCCCGCGCCTTCGTGGGCGACGACCCCTTCGCCATCCTGCTGCCCGACGACCTGATGCTGTGCGACACCTCCTGCACCGCCCAACTCGCCGCCGCCTACAAGGAGACCGAGGGCAACGTCGTCGCCATCGAGGAAGTGCCGCGCGAGAAGGTGAACCGCTACGGCGTGCTCGACGTGGCGGAGGACAAGGGCCGGCTGGTGTCCGTGAAGGGCCTGGTCGAGAAGCCGGCGCCGGAGGTCGCCCCGTCGAACCTCACCATCATCGGCCGCTACGTGCTGATGCCCGAGGTGATGGGCCACCTCGCCAAGCTCGAGAAGGGCGCGGGCGGAGAGGTGCAGCTGACCGATTCCATGGCCAAGCTGATCGGCAGCCAACCGTTCCATGGGCTGCGGTATGAGGGCAAGCGCTTCGACTGCGGCGACAAGGCGGGCTTCCTGGAAGCGCAGGTCGCCTTCGCGCTGCGCCGGCCGGACCTGGCGCCGGCGATGCGGGCGATCCTCAAGACCTATGGCTGAGGCGCGCCTGCCGGGCGGCATGCCCGACCCGGCGCGCGACCTGTCTGGCTATGGCCGCACGCCACCCGACCCGGCCTGGCCGGGGGGCGCACGGGTCGCTGTCTCCTTCGTCGTCAATGTCGAGGAAGGGGCGGAACTCTCCCTCGCCTCCGGCGATGAGCGGAACGAGGCCATCCCGGAATCCGGCCAGCTGATCGAGGGCGCGCCCGACCCCTGCATGGAAAGCCACTACGCCTATGGCGCGCGCGTCGGGCTGTGGCGGGTGATGGACATGCTCGACGCCTTCGGGGTGAAGGCGACCTTTTCCTGCTGCGGCCGCGCCGTCGCGCACACGCCGGTGCTGGCGGCGGCGCCTGCCGCCGGGGGGCATGAGGTCAGCGCCCATGGCTGGCGGTGGGAGATGCATGCCGGCATGGCCGAGGCGACCGAGCGCGCCGTGATCGCGAAGACCGTCGCGACACTCGCCGAGCATGCCGGTGCCCGGCCGGTCGGCTGGCACACCAAGTCCGCCTCCTCGGTCCATACGCGGCGGCTGCTGATGGAAAACGGCGGCTTCCTCTACGATTCCGACTGCTACGACGACGACCTGCCGCGCATCCTCCGCCGCCCGGACGGTCGCCCGCACGTCGTCCTGCCCTACGCCTTCGACACCAACGACATGCGCTTCCGCCCGGGCGCAGGCTTCATCCACCCCGAGGATTTCTCCCGCACCTGCATCGCCGCCTTCGACCGGCTGGTGAAGGAGGGCGGGCGGATGATGTCGATCGGGCTGCATCTGCGCACGATCGGCCGGCCATCGCGGATCGCGGGGCTCGAGCAGGTGCTCGAACATGTCGCGCGTGCGGGTGATGTCGCCTGGGTGGCACCGCGGCGCGACATTGCTGGGCACTGGGCCGCGCGCTTCGGGTAGGCGGCGGCGCGGGCATTTCGCCCGCGCGCCCGGCGGGGGCAGATCACCGCTACCCGGCCGAGGGCGTCCCGGCCCGGCCGGCGGCCTCCCTCGCGACCCCGCCAGCCTCCCCGCGGCGCTTCGTCAGCCCTGCGCG
>NZ_JACADQ010000162.1 GCF_016106015.1 Neoroseomonas rubea | reverse complement strand
CGTGCCGCCGCCAAGGGCGCGCGCACGCGCAAGGCCGGGCGCCGCTTCGCGCTGCGCCCGCTCGGCCCCGGCGCGCGGCGCTGGGTGTTCTTCGGCGGCTTCACGCTCGCGCTGCTGGTCGGGCTGCCCGTCGCGCATGCGCTGCTGGGCGATGTGGGGGCGATCCTGCTCGGCACCTTCGCGCTGGGCTTCGTGCTGGGGCGGATGACGGCGGGGCGCTGAGCGTAACCGCGCGGCGTAGCCCGGCGAAACGAGGGTCAGCCGCGAAGGAACGCCGCCATGACCCGCACCGACCGCATCCTTCGCCTGGCCGCCTGGCTGCCGGCGATCTGGATCGCCTGGGAGTTCACCTTCTACCAGCAATACAAGCTGACGGGGCATTCCGGCTCGGTGGACTTCATCTTCCAGCCGCTCGCCGACTGGTTCGGCATTCCGGCGCATGAGAAGCCGCTGCGCCTGTCCGTCGCCTCGATGGAGATCCTCGCCACCATCCTCGTGCTCATTCCGCTGACCCGCGCCTGGGGCGGGCTGCTGACGATGGGGATCATGAGCGGCGCGATCTTCTTCCACGCGATCGGCCCGATTGGCATCGACCCCTACGGCGATGGCGGGAAGTTGTTCAAGGAAGCGATCGTCACCTGGTTCGCCGGCGCCTTCCTGGCCTTCGCGAACCGGCAGGAGATCATCGCGCTGGCCGCGCGGCTCGGCCTGAAGGTGCCGGCGCCGCGCGCGGGCTGACGCGGCGGCTCAGCGCCGCCGCAGCCCCGTGACGTCGCGCACCGCGCCGCGGGATGCGCTGGTCGTCAGCGCCGCATAGGCCTTCAGCGCCGTGCTGACATGCCGCTTGCGCGGCGCGGCGGGCTGCCAGGCCGCCTCGCCCTTCGCCTCCATCGCCGCGCGGCGGCGGGCAAGTTCCTCATCGGCCACCGCCAGGTGGATGCGGCGCGCGGGGATGTCGATCTCGATGGTGTCGCCATCCTCGACGAGCCCGATCGTGCCGCCCTCCGCCGCCTCGGGCGAGCAATGCCCGATCGAAAGGCCCGAGGACCCGCCGGAGAACCGCCCATCCGTCACCAGCGCGCAGGCCTTCCCCAGGCCTTTCGACTTCAGGTAGCTCGTCGGATACAGCATCTCCTGCATCCCGGGGCCGCCGCGCGGGCCCTCGTAGCGCACCAGCACGATGTCGCCAGGCATCACCGCGCCGCCGAGGATGCCGTCCACCGCCGCGTCCTGGCTTTCGAAGACGCGCGCCGGGCCGGTGAAGGTGAGGATCGAGGCATCGACGCCCGCCGTCTTCACGATGCAGCCTTCCTCCGCGATGTTGCCGAACAGCACGGCAAGGCCGCCATCCTTCGAGAAGGCGTGCTCCACGTCGCGGATCACGCCGCCTTCGCGATCGGTGTCGAGGCTCTCCCACCGCGCCGCCTGGCTGAAGGCGACGGTCGTCGGGATGCCGCCGGGGGCGGCGCGGTAGAACGTCTCGACCGCCTCCTTCGCGCCGCGGCGCACGTCCCATTCCGCCAGCGCCTCGGCCAGGCTCGGCGCGTCGATGCGGGAGACGGAGGTGTCGATCAGCCCGCCGCGATCGAGCTCGCCCAGGATGCCCATGATGCCGCCGGCGCGGTGCACGTCCTCGACATGCACGTTCTGGACGGAGGGCGCGACCTTGCAGAGCACCGGCACGCGGCGCGACAGCCGGTCGATATCCGCCATGGTGAAGGGCACGTTGCCTTCCTGCGCCGCGGCCAGCAGGTGCAGCACGGTGTTGGTCGACCCGCCCATGGCGATGTCGAGCGTCATGGCGTTCTCGAAGGCGGTGAAGGTCGCGACGTTGCGCGGCAGGACGCTCATGTCGTCGGTCTCGTAGTGCCGGCGCGTGATCTCGACGATCCGCCGCCCGGCCTCGAGGAACAGCCTTTCGCGGTCCGCATGCGTCGCGACGACGGTGCCGTTGCCCGGAAGTGCCAGGCCCAGCGCCTCGGTCAGGCAGTTCATGGAATTGGCCGTGAACATCCCCGAGCAGGACCCGCAGGTCGGGCAGGCGGACCGCTCGATCACCGCCACTTCCTCATCCGTCACCGAGGCATCGGCCGCGACGATCATGGCATCGATCAGGTCGACCGAGCGCTTCACGCCGCGATGGACGACCTTGCCCGCCTCCATCGGCCCGCCGGAGACGAAGATGGTCGGGATGTTGAGCCGCATCGCGGCCATCAGCATGCCCGGGGTGATCTTGTCGCAGTTGGAGATGCAGACGATCGCGTCGGCGCAATGCGCGTTGACCATGTACTCGACCGCGTCGGCGATCAGCTCGCGCGAAGGCAGGCTGTAGAGCATGCCGTCATGGCCCATGGCGATGCCGTCATCCACCGCGATGGTGTTGAATTCCTTGGCGACGCCGCCGGCCTTCTCGATTTCCCGCGCGACCAGCTGGCCAAGGTCCTTCAGGTGGACATGGCCGGGGACGAACTGGGTGAAGGAATTGGCGATGGCGATGATCGGCTTGCCAAAATCGCCGTCCTTCATGCCGGTGGCGCGCCACAGGCCGCGCGCCCCGGCCATGTTGCGCCCATGGGTGGTGGTGCGGGAACGGTATTGCGGCATCGGGCGCGTCCTCATGGCGGGCGCCCGGACCCTTCCGCCGGGCGCATCCGTGCCGAGGTAGCGCGGATTGCGGCCCGGCGCCAAACCCGCCCGGTCAGTCGACCAGGATGGCCGGGCCCGCCGCCGCGGGGGCCTTCACCTTCTCCCACACCCGCGCGGCGATGGCCCGGTAGGCGGCCGCTTCCTCGGTCTCCGGCCGGGCGGTGACGATCGGCGTCCCCGCATCGGCCAGTTCCCGGATGGCGAGCTTGAGGGGCAATTCGCCCAGGAACTCGACGCCGAGCCGCTCCGCCTCCCGCCGCGCGCCGCCATGGCCGAAGATGTCCGACCGGTGGCCGCATTCGGGGCAGCAGAAGAACGACATGTTCTCGATCACGCCGAGGACGGGAACGTTCACCTTCTCGAACATCCGCACGCCGCGGCGGGCGTCGAGCAGCGCGACATCCTGCGGTGTGCTCACGATGACGGCACCCGCCAGCGGCACGCGCTGGGACATGGTGAGCTGCGCGTCGCCGGTGCCGGGCGGCATGTCCACGATCATGATGTCGAGGGCACCCCACTCGACCTGGCCCATCATCTGCTCGAGCGCGCCCATCACCATCGGGCCGCGCCAGATCATCGGCGTCTCCTCCTCGACCAGGAAGCCGATCGACATGGCCTTGAGGCCCCAGCGGGACAGCGGCGTGATGCGGTTGCCGCTCGAGCGCGGCCGTTCCCGCGTCCCCAACATCTGGGGCAGGGACGGGCCGTAGATGTCGGCGTCCAGCAGCCCGACCCGCAGCCCCTGCGCGGCCAGTGCCACGGCGAGGTTCACGGCGGTGGTGGACTTGCCGACGCCGCCCTTGCCGGAGGCGACGGCGACGATGGCCCCGACCTCGGGCAGCAGCATCGGCCCCTGGCCGGACGGTGCCTTGGCCGCCTGGCGGGGGGTGGCGGGCTGGGGGGCGGCGGGGCGATGGGCGGTCAGCACGACGGTCGCGCTCAGCACACCGGGCACGGCGGCGGCCGCGCGCTCGGCCGCGGCGCGCAGCGGTTCCATCTGGGGGGCGCGCTCCCGCGGCACTTCCAGGGAGAATTGCACCATCCCGTCGCGCGCGGTCAGGCCCTGGACCATGCCCGTCGCGACCACGTCCTGCCCCGTCGCCGGGTCCTTCACCGCGCGGAGCGCCACCGTGACCGCTTCCGCCAGAGTCTCCGCCATCGCTTGAAAAGCCCCCGTTCCTGGACAATATCCGCGCCGCCGGGCAAGGCTCGCACTTCAACGACGCTTCTCGCCCGGCGCCCGGCCCGCGTCCATATGGTCGGGCGTCGCCCGCCCTGCATCCCCTGCGGGTGGGCGCCGGGCGAGACGCGACGTGATCGAACTGGTTTGACGGAGGCCCGGCAGAGCATGCCCTGGAACAACAGCGGCGGTCAGAGTCCCTGGGGGAACCCACGGCCCGGTGGGCCGTGGGGCGCTCCGCCGCCCCCGGGCGGCGGGCAGGGCGGGCCGCCCGGCAGCGGGCGCGGGCCGGACCTCGATGAGATGATCCGCCAGGCGCAGGACGCGGTCCGCCGCTTCCTGCCGCGCGGCGGGGGCAAGGGCATCGCGCTGCTCGGCTTGGTGCTGGTCGCGGTCTGGGCCGGCTCGGGCTTCTACCGGGTGCAGCCGGACGAACAGGGCGTGGTGATGCGCTTCGGCGCCTTCGACCGCACCGCCCCGCCGGGCCTGAACTACCACATCCCCTGGCCGGTCGAGAGCGTGACCACGCCGCGCGTGACGCGCATCAACCGCGTCGACATCGGCTTCGTCGGCGCGCAGGACGCCCCCGTGGTGACGGGCCGCGTGCAGCCCGCGCGCGACGTTCTCGCCGAAAGCCTGATGCTGACCGGGGACGAGAACATCATCGACATCGACGTCGCCGTCTTCTGGCGCATCCGCGATGCCGGCGACTTCCTGTTCAACACGCGCAACCCGGAAAGCACCGTGAAGTCGGCTGCCGAATCCGTGATGCGGGAGGTGATCGGCCGCACGCCGATCCAGCCCGCGCTGACGGAAGCGCGCGCCCAGATCGAACAGGAAGTGCGCCGCGGCGCCCAGGCGATCATGGACCAGTACCGCGCGGGCATCGAGATCGTGCAGGTGCAGCTGCAGAAGGTCGATCCGCCCGCCGAGGTGATCGAGGCCTTCCGCGACGTGCAGCGCGCCAATGCGGACCGCGAGCGCCTGCGCAACGAGGCGGAATCTTTCCGCAACGACATCATCCCCCGCGCCCGCGGCGAGGCCGAGCGCCTGGTCCAGGAGGCGCAGGGCGCCCGCGAAAGCCAGATTGCCCGCGCCCGAGGCGAGGCGGCGCGCTTCGTCAGCGTTCTCACCGCCTACCAGGCGGCGCCGGACGTGACCACGCGGCGCATCTACCTTGAGACCATGGAGGAAATCCTGCGGCGTAACCCGATGATCATCGTCGATGACCGGCTGCAGGGCGTCGTGCCCTTCCTGCCGCTCGGCGAGGGGGCGGCCGTCCCGCGCCCGCAGGGTGGGGTGCCGCAGAACCGGCCGCCTCCGCTGCCCGCCGTGCCGCAGGGCCCGGGCGTCGTGCAAAGCCGTAGCCAGGGGGTGCCGCGATGAACCGCTCCGTGATCGCGCTCGCCGCGCTCGCCGTCATCGTGGTGACGGCCACCTCCACCCTGTTCACCGTGCACCAGACCCAGCAGGTGCTGATCACGCAGTTCGGCCAGCCGATCCGCGTCATCCGCGAGCCGGGGCTGCAGGCGAAGATCCCCTTCATCCAGTCGGTGATCAGCTTCGACCAGCGCCTGCTCGACTTCGACGCGCCGGGCGAGGAAGTCATCCTGGGCGACCAGCGCCGGCTGATCGTGGACAGCTTCACGCGCTATCGCATCACCGACCCGCTGGTGTTCTACCAGACGGTCGGCGCGACCGAGGGCGGCATCCGGGCCCGCCTGAACTCGATCGTCTCTGCCTCGCTCCGCCGCGTGATGGGCAATGAGCCGCTGCTGTCGGTCCTGTCGGCTGACCGCACGCGGATTATGGGCGAGATCCAGCGCCAGGTGAATGTCGAGGCGCGCCAGTTCGGCATCGAGGTGGTGGATGTCCGCATCCGCCGCGCCGACCTGCCGCAGGAAAACACCCAGGCGATCCTCCAGCGCATGCAGTCCGAGCGCGAGCGCGTCGCACGCGAGGCACGCGCCGAGGGTGCGGAAGTGGCCCAGCGCGTGCGCGCCGGGGCCGAGCGCGAGCGGACGGTGCTGCTGGCGGAAGCCCAGGCGCAATCCGACGTGCTGCGCGGCCAGGGCGAGCAGGAAGCGCTGCGGCTGGTGGCCGACGCCTTCCAGCGCGACCTCGACTTCTTCCAGTTCTGGCGGTCCATGCAGGCCTATCGCGAGGCCTTCGCGGAAGGCAACACGCGCATGGTCATGACGCCCGACAGCGAGTTCTTCCGCTACTTCCGGGAGAGCGGCGGGCGGCTGCGGCCGCTGCCCGGGCCGGCGCCGGCGCAGTGACGCTGGCCGGCCTCCTCCAGGGGGTCGCGGTCGTGCTCGCCCTGGAAGGCATCGCCTATGCGCTCGCTCCCGGCCTGATGCGCCGGGGGCTTGCGGCCATGGCGGCCGCGCCCGAGGACGCGCTGCGCATCGCGGGCCTGGTCGCCGCCACGCTCGGCATCGGTCTCGCCTGGATGCTCGCGGCGTGAGGCCGGTGCTGCGGCGCGTCGCGTTTCGTTGCATGATGGCCGCTTCCGCCGGCTGCGGAAGATGCCACATCCTGTCCCGGCCCCTTGCCGCCCATCGATGAGGTCACAGCCCGTGCGCTTTGCCGTCCTCGCCATCGCCGCCCTCGTCTCGGCGGCGCCGCTCGCCCCGCTCGCGCCGCCCGCCATGGCGCAGCGCGCGCCGGACACCTTCGCGCCGCTGGCCCGCCAGCTGCTGCCCGCGGTCGTCAACATCTCGACCAGCCAGGCGGTGCAGGCCCGCCCCGGCCGGCCGGACGCGCCGGACGTGCCCCAGGCCCCGCCCGGCAGCCCCTTCGAGGAATTCTTCCGGGACTTCTTCAACCGCGGCCGGCCCGGCCAGGAAGGCCAGCAGCAGCCAGGCCAGCCGCAGCGCCCGCAGCGGCGCGGGCAGTCGCTCGGCTCCGGCTTCATCATCGACGCGGCGCAGGGCATCGTCGTGACGAACAACCACGTCATCGACGGGGCTGACGAGATCAACGTCATCCTGCAGGACAACACCTCGATCCGCGCGGAACTGCTCGGCACGGACCCGCGCACCGACATCGCGGTGCTGCGCATCCGCACCGACAAGCCGCTGACCGCCGTGCCCTTCGGCAATTCCGATGAGGCGCAGGTCGGCGACTGGGTGATCGCGATCGGCAACCCCTTCGGCCTCGGCGGGTCGGTCACGGCGGGCATCGTCTCGGCACGCGGGCGCGACATCCGGCAGGGCGCCTATGACGACTTCATCCAGACCGATGCCGCCATCAACCGCGGCAATTCCGGCGGCCCGCTGTTCGACATGCAGGGCCGGGTGATCGGCATCAACACGGCGATCTACTCGCCCTCCGGCGGGTCGATCGGCATCGGCTTCGCCATCCCCTCCAACCTGGCCCAACGCATCGTGGCGCAGCTGCGCGACGGCGGCCGGGTGCGGCGTGGCTGGCTCGGCGTGAACATCCAGCAGGTGACGGACGAGATCGCCGAAGCCCTGCGCCTGCCCGGCGGCGCGCGCGGCGCGCTCGTCGCCCGCGCGCAGGAAGGCGGCCCCGCCGCGACCGGCGGCATTCGCAACGGTGACATCATCCTGCGTTTCAACGGCGTGGATGTGCGGGACATGCGCACCCTGCCGCGCATCGTGGCCGACAACATGGTGGGCGCCGAGGTGCCCGTGGTGGTCTGGCGCGACGGGAAGGAGGAGACGGTCACCGTCACCCTTGGCGAACTGCCCGCCGAGCCGCAGCAGGCCGGCGCTGCGCCCACGCCCGCCCCGCAGCAGGGCCCGGTCGAGGTCGCGGGCCTGGGCATGCGCGTGGCCCCCATCACCGACGAGTTGCGCCAGCGCTTCAACCTGCGCGCCGAGCAGCGCGGCGTGGTGATCGTGGAGGTCGCGCCGAACAGCCCGGCCGCCGAGCGTGAGCTGCGCCCCGGCGACGTGATCGTGGAAGTGCAGCAGCAGCGCGTGAACACGCCGCGGGAGGTGCAGGACCGCATCGCCGCGCTGCGCCAGCAGAACCGTGGCGTCGCGCTCCTGGCCGTCGAAGGGTCCGGCGGGCAGCGCTTCGTTCCGCTCAGGCTGCGGGGCGAGCGGGGCGCGCCCGGCTGAAGAAGACAGGGGGGAGAAGGGAACTTCTTCCCCCTGGACCCCCCTCAACCTTCTTTGTGACCTTGGCCATCAATTCCCAACCGGCAGAGAAGGGAGGGGGCTCGGGGGAGGTTCCCCTCCCCCGACCTTCGTTGCTTGGCGCCCTGGCGGCCTGCTTCCTCGGCGCCTTCGTCATCCACACCGCCTTCGGCGGCTTCATCCTTCCCGTCGCCGACACCGGCTGGATGCTCTCCGGCCGCATCGGTCCCGACCCGGTGCAGTACTGGCTCGGCTGGACCGCCTTCGCGCGCGACGCCTGGCGCTGGCCGCTCGGTGCGAACCCCGGCTGGGGGATGGAACTCGCTTCCTCGGTCTTCTATTCGGACTCGATCCCGCTGGTCGCCTTCCTGTTCAAGGCGCTGCGCCCGCTGGTCGAGGTCGGCCAGTACTGGGGCCTGTGGATCTACGCCTGCGGCGTGCTGCAGGCGTTCATGGCGTGGCGGCTGATGGGGCTCGCGACGCCCGATCCGCTGGCGCGGCTCGCCACAGCGGGGCTGTTCGTGATGCAGCCGCTGCTGCTCGCGCGGCTTGGCGGGCATTTCGCCCTGGGCGGGCAGTTCCTGCTGCTGATGGGTTTGTGGCTGTGCGTCACGCGCGGGGAGGGCTGGCGCCGTGCCGCCGCCTGGGGCGCGCTGATGGCGGCAGCCGCGCTGATCCAGGCCTACCTGCTGCCGATGGTGGGCGCGCTCTGGGCTGCGGACTGGCTGGCGCGCGCGGCCGATCCCGCGCGGCGCGGCGGGGCGCGCATCGCGGCGGAAGCGCTGGGCGT
>NZ_JACADQ010000161.1 GCF_016106015.1 Neoroseomonas rubea | reverse complement strand
CGACGGCGCCGCCCGCGCCGCCGACCGCGCCGCTGCAGGGTGCGGCGCGCACCGGCGTCGCCGTGGTGGGCGGCGGCTTCACCGGGCTTTCGACCGCGCTGCACCTGGCCGAGGCCGGCGTGCCCGTGACGCTGCTCGAGGCGGCCGAGATCGGCTGGGGCGCCTCGGGCCGCAACAACGGCCAGGTGATCCCGACGCTCTCGCGGCTCGACCCCGACCAGATCGTCGCCGCCGTGGCACCCGAGCATGGCGGGCGCGACAAGGGCGAGGAACTGGTCGCGCTGATCCGCGACAGCGCGGCGCTGACCTTCGACCTGATCCGCCGCCACGGCGTCGCGGCCGAGGCGGTGCAGAATGGCTGGATCCAGCCCGCGCACCGCGAAGCTCGGCTGCGGCTTTCGGAAGCGCGGGCCGAGCAATGGGGCCGCCGCGGCGCGCCGGTGCGCCTGTATTCCCGCGCCGAGATGGCTTCGCTGACCGGCACCGACCATTGGTTCGGGGGATGGGGCAATGCGACGGGCGGGCGGATCAATCCGCTCGGCCTCGCGCGCGGGCTCGCCGCGGCGGCGATCCGGGCCGGGGCGACGCTGCACACTGGCAGCCCTGTCACCGCGATCGAGAAGGGCCCCGGCGGTTGGATCGTGACGACGCCGCGCGGCACGCTCGAAGCCGAGCGCGTCGTCGTCGCCACGCACGCCTATACCGGCGATTTCTGGCCCGGGCTCAAGCGCACCATCGTGCCCGTGCGATCCTACCAGATGGCGACCTCGGTCCTGTCAGACAACATCCGCAAGACCATCCTGCCGGAAGGCCATGCGCTGTCCGACACGCGCGGCGACCTGTATTTCTATCGCTTCGACGCGAATGGGCGGCTCGTGACCGGCGGCGGGCTGATCGTGCCCTTCGGCTGGGAAGGGCGCATCCGCGCGCGGATCACCGAGCGCGTGCGCCGCGTCTTCCCGCAGATCGGCGAGGTTCGCTTCGACTATATCTGGTGGGGCTATGTCGCTGGCACGGCGGACCGCATGCCGCATGTCTACGAGCTCGCGCCGGGCGTGCTCTCCTGGACCGGCTGCAACGGGCGCGGCGTGGCGCTCGGCGTGGCACTTGGGCGCGAACTCGCCAAGGCATCGAATGGCACCGCGCTGCGCGACATCGCAGCCCCGGTCGAGACCCGCCTGCGCACGATACCCGGGCACGCCTTCCGCTCCGTCGGCATCGCGTGGAACGTCGCGAAGATGCGGCGGCTCGACGCGCGTGACTGAGGTCGCGCTCGCGACCTCGGTCCCGCCGGCGATGCGCCGGCCCGGCCCGGGTGGGGAGGATGCCGGGCCCGCTTGGCGCGATGCGTGCCTTGCCTCCTGGCCGGCGCCGGGCTGGCGCGTCCTGGCCCTGACCCCGCCCGAGGAAGCGAAGGAGGCGTGCGCGCTGCCCACGCTGGTGGAAGCCATGGAGGCCGCGCCCGGCGTTGCGGCCCGTTATGGCCGGCCCGGGGTTTGGCTGGCCGACGCCCTGGCGCGGGCTGCGGGTACGGGGGCGGAGGTGGTCGGCATCGTCAACGCCGATATCCGCCTCGATCTCTGCCCCGCGCGGCGCACGGCACTGGCGGGGCTGGCACGCGACAGCCTTGTCGCCTGCCATCGGATGGAGGTGGCGCACGCCGCCCAGGCGGAAGGCCCCTTCTACCGCTACGGCTTCGACCTTGTGCTGATGCCGGCCGCCATCGTGACCCGGCTCGATCTCGGTGACTTCGCCTTCGGCGTCCCCTGGTGGGACTACTGGATCCTGCTCGATGCAATGCTGGAGGGGATCGAGGTCTCGGTCGTCGAATGCCCCGGCGTGCGGCACCTGACGCATGGCACGGCTTGGCGCCGCGATGCGTGGCTTGCGGCCTTGCGCGAGGTCACGGCACGGATCGCGCGGCGGCGGGAGGCGCTCGCCCCGCTCGGCCTCGGCCCGGTCGCGGCGGCAACGGGGGCGATGCTGCTCGCGCTGTCGGACGCGGAGGATGAAGGCTACGGCCTGTCCGACCTCCTCGAACGGGCCGGCACGCGCTTCGGGCTCGAGATCGTGCGCGCGGCCCAGCGCAAGACGCTGAGATTGGACTGACGCACCATGGACATCGCGGCACCGCGCCGACGCTTCGTGCATGACATGTTGTTCGGCATCGACGGCAGCGGCTGGCATCAGCCCGAGCTGCGCGATGGTATCGGCTTCCGCCGCAGCGGCCCCGGGCGCCTGTCGATCCTTCGCGTCGCGCTGCCGGCCGGAAGCGGGCAAGGGGAGGCGCAACTGCTCCTCCTGCCCGACGAGCCGCTTCCGGCGCCGGCGCTGTTTCTGAACGGCCATGCGCTGGACGCGGCGTCGCGCCGCGTCGGCCCTTGCGCGGTGCTGGACTTCGCCTGGGACGAGGACGCGATGCCGGAGCCGGGCCTGGCCGAATTCTGGTTCCTGGCTGATCGGATGGAGCAGGTCCCGGCGCCGGGCGGCGGCATGCGGGCTGTCGGATTCCGTCTTTGCGCGCTCAGCCTCGAAGGCGTGGGAATCGGCCCGACGACGGCGGCGGACGCGGTCGCGCGCATCGCCGGCGAACGCTTCCTGCGGGAGGTGCTGTCCGTCGCGCCGGGGCGGTTGCGCCTCGCCTTCCGCGCGACCGAGGGCGGACGGGCGATCGAGGCCGTGGCGGAAGGCGCGCGCCTGGGGCTGACGCCCGTGCCGGAGCTCTCGATCCACCTGCGCACGGATGGCGATGCGCTGCATGTGCGCCTCGGCGCGCCCGGACGGGCGGCGTTGGCCGCGACGCTGCGCGGGGCGGGACCGCTCGTGCTGCCCAGCGCCCTGGCGCAGCGCGATTCGTTGCTGCTCGCGCGGTTCCTCGCCGCGCTGCCGGCGGCCTATGCCGGCTGGCTCGATGTCGCGATGCGCGGTGCGGCACCGGATGCGGCGCTGCTCGCTGCGTGGCGACGCGACCTCGCCCGGCTGGCAAGGGCCGCGGAATGCGCGCTCGCCCTCGCACTCGCCGATGGCCCGGCGATCTTCGCGACCGACCCCGCCTCGCCCTTCGCCTGGCCGACCGGCGGCTGAGGCCGCATCGTTCGGCCAGCGGCATCGAGTCCGCGGGCCCTTGGGCGCCAGGCGCTCGGCTCTCGCTTGCTGCGCCTTCGCCCGGCCGCCTTTCGAGCCCTGGCGCGGGTCCAGGCCTCGTGTCGCCGGTCGAGCTCAGGCCAGGACGATCCGCGCGCGATCGACGCGCGTTCTCTGCTGCGCGCCGCGCGTGCCATGCCGTTGCGCGACGGGCCGGGCGGCGCCCCGAGTGGCGACGTGCCTCCTCAGCAGGCGATCCCGCGCGCGCGGAGCGCGGCCAGGATCTCCTCCGCGCATTCGCCGGGCGTGCGGCCTTCTGTGCCGATCCGCAGTTCCGGCGCCTCGGGTGCCTCATAGGGGCTGTCGATGCCGGTGAAGTTCTTGATCTGGCCTGCCTGCGCCTTGGCGTAGAGCCCCTTCGGGTCGCGCGCCATGCAGGCCTCGATCGTGGTGTCGACGAAGACTTCCACGAATTCGCCGGGGCCGAGCAGGTCGCGCACCATCCGCCGCTCCGCCCGGAAGGGCGAGATGAAGGAGCAGAGCACGATCATCCCGGCATCGACGAACAGCTTCGCCACCTCGCCGACGCGACGGATGTTTTCCACACGGTCCTCGGCGGTGAAGCCGAGGTCGCGGCACAGCCCGTGGCGGACATTGTCGCCGTCGAGCGTGTAGGTCGGTCGCCCGGCGCGGTGCAGCGCCTGCTCGACGATGTTGGCGATGGTCGACTTGCCCGAGCCCGAAAGGCCCGTGAACCACAGGACCAGCGGCGCGTTGCCGAGCAGCGCCGCCCGGGCGGCCTTGTCGACCGTGAAGTGCTCATGGTGGATGTTCGACGCGCGCCGCAGCGGGAAGGCGACCATGCCCGCCCCGGCGGTGCGGTTGGTGAAGCGGTCCACCAGGATGAAGGCGCCGGTCGCGCGGTTGTCGGCATAGGGGTCGAGCGGCACCGGCTGCCCGGCCGAGAAGTTGCAGAAGCCGATCTCGTTCAGCGACAGCCGCCGTGCCGCATGTTCCTCGAGCGTGTTCACATCCACCCGGTGGCGGATGGAGGTGACGGAACAGGGCGTCCAGACATTGCCGATCCGCATCATGTAGGAGCGGCCGGGGAGCATCGCCTCCTCGTCCATCCACAGCAGGTGGCCGGCGAACTGGTCGGCGACTTGCGGGCGGTCGGCGGAGGTCGAGAGCACGTCCCCGCGCGCGACGTCGACTTCGTCGTCGAGCGTCAGCGTCACGGCCTGGCCGGCCTCCGCCGCGGCGAGGTCGCCATCGGCGGTCACGATGCGCGCAACGCGGGTCGACTTGCCGGAGGCCGCGACCACCACCTGGTCGCCCGGCGCGATGCGGCCGCTCGCGACGGTGCCGGCGAAGCCGCGGAAGTCGAGGTTCGGTCGGTTCACCCATTGCACCGGGAAGCGGAAGGGCCGTGCCGAGAGGTCCTGGCTGACATCGACCGTCTCAAGGTGCTCGATCAGCGCCGGGCCGTGGTACCAGGGCGTGTTGCCCGACCGCGACGTGACGTTGTCGCCGAAGCGCGCGCTGATCGGGATCGGCACGATGGAGCGGAAGCCGAGGCCCGCGGCGAAGGTCGCGTAGTCGCCGACGATGCGGTCGAAACTGCCCTCGTCGAAGCCGACCAGGTCGATCTTGTTTACCGCGACGACGATGTCGCGGATGCCCATCAGCGAGCAGATGTAGGAATGCCTGCGGGTCTGCGTGAGCACGCCCTTGCGCGCGTCGATCAGTATGACGGCGAGCGAGGCACTCGACGCCCCGGTCGCCATGTTGCGCGTGTACTGCTCATGGCCCGGCGTGTCGGCGACGATGAAGGACCGCCGCGGCGTGGCGAAGAAGCGGTAGGCGACGTCGATGGTGATGCCCTGCTGGCGCTCGGCCTCCAGCCCGTCGACGAGCAAAGCGAGGTCGATCTCCTCCCCCGTCGTGCCGTGCTTGCGGCTGTCCTTGGCGAGCGTGGCCAGCGTGTCCTCGAAGATCAGCTGGCTGTCGTACAGCAGGCGGCCGATCAACGTGGACTTGCCGTCGTCAACCGATCCGCAGGTGAGGAAGCGGAGAAGCTCGCGCGCGCCGTCCATCTCAGAAATACCCCTCGCGCTTCTTCTTCTCCATGGACGCTTCCTCGTCCGTGTCGATCAGGCGGCCCTGGCGCTCGCTCGTCTTCGCGGCGCGCATCTCGGCGATGATGTCGGGCAGCGTCGCGGCCTCGCTTTCGACGGCGCCCGAGAGCGGGTAGCAGCCGAGGGTGCGGAAGCGGACCATGCGCATCTCGGGCGTCTCGCCGGGGTTCAGCGGCAACCGGTCGTCGTCCACCATGATCCAGGTGCCGGAGCGCTTCACGACCGGCCGCCGCTTCGCGAAATAGAGCGGGACGACCGGGATGTCCTCGGCCAGCACGTAGTCCCACACGTCGTATTCGGTCCAGTTGGAGAGCGGGAAGACGCGGATGCTCTCTCCTTCCCGGATGCGCGTGTTGAACAGGTTCCACAATTCCGGCCGCTGCGCGCGCGGGTCCCAGGAATGGCCGGGCCCGCGGAAGGAGAAGATGCGTTCCTTGGCGCGGGACTTCTCCTCGTCCCGCCGCGCGCCGCCGAAGGCCGCGTCGAACCCCCATTTGTCGAGCGCCTGCTTCAGAGCCTCGGTCTTCATCACCTGCGTATGGAGCGCGGAGCCGGAATCGATCGGATTGATCCCACGGGCGATGCCTTCGGGATTGGTGTGGACGAGCAGTTCCATCCCTACGTGCTTCGCCATGGCGTCGCGGAAGGCGATCATCTCCCGGAACTTCCAGGTCGTGTCGATGTGCATCAGCGGGAAGGGCGGCTTGCCCGGCGCGAAGGCCTTCAGCGCGAGATGCAGCATCACGCCCGAATCCTTGCCGATGCTGTAGAGCATGACAGGCCTGCGGAAGGAGGCGGCGACCTCGCGGATGATGCCGATCGATTCCGCCTCGAGCCGCGCGAGGTGCGGGGTGAGGCGGCTCTTGCGCTCAATGCTCGTCACGTGCGGTCCTGGCCCTGCCTGGATGGTCCGGTTCGGATGGCGCGCGCCTCTTCCCATGTCGCCCGGCCGCGCGCAAGTTTCAGGACCGTATCGAATGGAATCGCCGCTTCCATGACTTTCACGATCGAGGAACGCGCCGCGCTCGCCGAACACTTCCTCTCGGCGGCCGAGGATGCGGGCGCACGCATCCTGGCCATATATGGCGTCGCCGCGGCGACCGAGAAGGCCGACGGCAGCCCGCTGACCGAGGCCGATCTCGCCGCCCATGACGCGATCCTGGCCGTGCTCGCGCGCCGCTGCCCCGGCATCGCGGTCGTCTCGGAGGAGGACGCGACCCAGGCGGCCGTGCCTCCCGGCGCGCCATTCATCCTGGTCGATCCGCTGGACGGCACGCGCGAATTCCTCTCCCGCAACGGGGAGTTCACGGTGAACATCGCGCTGGTCGAGCAAGGGCGGCCGGTCGCGGGCGTCGTCCTCGCGCCCGCCCTGGGCTGTACCTGGCTCGGCGTGGTCGGCGCTGGCGCCCGCAAGCGTGGCCCCGACGCGGCGGGCTGGTGCCCGATCGGCATTCGCCGACCGGTCCCGGCCGGCATCATCGCCGTCGCGAGCCGGTCCCACCGCGATGCCGCCACCGATGCCTTCCTCGCCGGCCACAGCATCGCCGGCCTGCGCGCCGTGGGCTCCTCGCTCAAATTCTGCCTGGTCGCGGAGGGGGAGGCGGATGTCTATCCGCGCTTCGGCCCGACCATGGAATGGGACACGGCCGCTGGCCACGCGGTGCTGGAAGCGGCGGGCGGCAGCGTCCTGGCGCCGGAAGGCGGCCCCTTCGCCTACGGCAAGGAAGGCTGGCGCAACGGTCCCTTCATCGCGTGGGGGGCGCCGCCCGCAGCGTGACCGCGGCCCAGGAGGTCGTCACATGCGCGGCGATCTCCTCCTACCCCTCCGAGCGGATCAGCACCTCCCCATAGATGAGCCTCCCGCGCTTGAGCAGCCGTGCCTCGGCCAGCACGGCGCCGGGCGGAAGGCGGCGCAGGAAGTGGATTGTCAGGCTCGTCGTCAGGCTTTCGTCGCGTCCGCCCGTCACGCCGAGCAGCGCCGCCCACATCGCGACATCCGCGAGGCCCATCAGCGCAGGGCCCGAGACGGTGCCGCCCGGGCGCAACAGCGCCTCCTGCCAGGGCAGGCGGCAGGTTGCCGCCCCGTCCGCGGCGGCGATCACCTCGATGCCCCAGGCGGCGGCCAGCGGCACGCCGGCATGGACGATCGCCTGGATCTCGGCGGGGGCCGGCGGGTCGACGTCCATGCGGTCATGCTCCACGATCATCCCCGCGAATGCTGCCCGACCCGCGGCGCACGCGCCACGCCGCGCCCCCGATCTGCGAAGGAGAAGACCCCATGACCGACCTGACAGGACGCGTCGCGATCGTGACCGGCGGCAGCCGCGGCATCGGCGCGGCGATCTGCCTTGCCTTCGCCCGCGCCGGCGCCGATGTCGCCTTCTGCCATCTCGACGACGCGGTCGGTGCCGCGGAAACGCTCGCCGCGATCGCCGCGGCTGGGCGGCGCGGCCATGCCGAATCGCTCGACGTGGCCGACAGCGCGCGCCTGGCCGCCTTCATCGCAGCATCCGAGGCCGCGCTCGGCCCGACCGACATCCTCGTCACGAATGCCGGCATGAACATCCGCGGCCCCTTCGAGACTCTGCCCGAAGCGACCTTCCGGCGCCTTATGGACGTGCATTTCTTCCACACCGTCGTCGCGGCCCAGGCTGTGCTGCCGGGGATGAAGGCGCGCGGCCGGGGGCGCATCATCACCGTCTCCTCCCAACTCGCCTTCAAGGGTTCGCCCAACATCGTCCCCTATTGCGCGGCGAAGGGGGCGATCCTGTCGCTGACCCGCGCGCTGGCCCTGGAAGCCGCGCCACACGGGGTGCGGGTGAACAGCATCGCGCCGGGGCCGGTCGATACCGACCTGACGCGCGCGCGCGGCGCCGAATGGCGCGCGGCGATCGAGGCGTCCCTCCCATCCGGGCGGCTTGGCCGGCCGGAGGAGATCGCCGAGACCGCCCTGCTGCTCGCCGGCCCGGGCGGTGATTTCTATATCGGCGCCTGCCTGTCGCCCAATGGCGGGGACGTGATGCATTGAGCACCGCGACGATCCGGCCGATGCGGCGCGGGGAGATCCCCCTCGCGCTCGACTGGGCGGCGGCCGAGGGCTGGAACCCGGGCCTGGCCGACGCCGATTGCTTCAACGCCGCCGACCCGGAAGGCTTCCTCGTCGCGGAGTTGGATGGCGTTCCGGTCGGCTGCGTTTCGGCCGTGCGCACCGGGGAGGATTTCGGCTTCATCGGCTTCTACATCGTCCGCCCGGCCCATCGCGGCGCGGGCCATGGCATCGCGCTCTGGCGCGCGGCCATGGCGCGGCTTGCGGGCCGGACGGTCGGGCTCGACGGCGTCGTCGCCCAGCAGGCGAACTACCGGCGATCGGGCTTCGCGCTGGCACACCGCAACGTCCGCTACGGCGCCCCGGCGCCCCGCCCGCCTGCGATCGCCGACGGGCCGGGGGTCGTCGCGGCCGCCGATGTGCCCTTCGAGGCGGTCGCCGCGCTCGACCGCCGCGTCTTCCCCGTCGCCCGCGATGGCTTCCTGCGCGGCTGGCTGGCC
>NZ_JACADQ010000160.1 GCF_016106015.1 Neoroseomonas rubea | reverse complement strand
GCCGCCGCCTATCGCGCCGCCGACGCGCTGCCCGGCGCCGCCACGGGCGGGACGGGGGGTGCCGGCTTCGGCGCCGCGCTGACCCGCGCCATGGAACAGGCCGTCGAGGTGGGCCGGGAGGCCGACGCCACCACCACCCGCGCGCTGACCGGCCAGGGCAGCGTGACCGACGTGGTGCTCGCCGTCGGCCGCGCCGAACTCACCTTGCAGACGGCGGTCGCCGTCCGGGACCGCGTCGTCGCCGCCTATCAGGACGTGATGCGGATGCCGATCTGATCCGCCACGCCTTCGCCTGACGGGCCCAGAAGGGGCCCTGACGCCGCCCCGGAAAACTTGAGGGCCCCGCCATGTTCCATCGTCCGACCGCCCGAAAGCCGCGCCTGTGAACGAGGTCGCGCTCGCCTCGCGGGAGGCGCTTTGGGTCACGCTGCAGATTGGCGGTCCCATCCTGATCCTGATGCTCGTGGTGGGCCTGGTCGTCGCCGTGGTGCAGGCGTTGACGCAGGTGAACGAGGCGACGCTCGGCTTCCTGCCCAAGGTCGCGGTGCTGGCCGCCGCGCTGCTGCTGCTCGGCCCCTTCATGTCGGGTGTGCTGCGCGGCTACGCCGGCAGCCTGTTCCAGGCGGTGGTCGAGGTCGGCCTGAAGGGCTGAGATGGAGCCCGCCGAACTCCTCGCCCAACTGCCGCTGCTGGCCTTCCAGGCCGCGCTGCTCTTCGCGCGCCTGGGTGCTGCCGCGATGGTCCTGCCCGGGCTGGGGGAGGAGGAGGTGCCTGCCAGCATCCGCCTGGGCCTCGGGCTCGGGCTTGTGCTGCTGATGTTCCCGCTGCTCGCGCCGGCGCTGCCCGCGCCGCCCGACGCGGCGGGGGAGGCGGTGCGGCTGATTCTGATCGAGGTTATCGTCGGCTTGTGGATCGGCGGCCTCGCGCGGCTCGTCGTCATCGCCATGGCGGTGGCGGGGCAGGCGATCGCGCTGCTGCTCGGCCTCGCCCAGGCGATGGTGCCGGACCCGGCGCTGGGTGCGATGGGCACGGCGACGGGCCGGCTGCTCTCGCTCGCCGCCGTGGTGGTCGTGCTCGGCACCGGGCTCTACGTGATCCCGCTGCGCGCGCTGGTCGAATCCTACACGGTGCTGCCGGCGGGCGATCCTTTCCCGGCCGGGGCGGGGGCGGAGGTCTTCGCCGTCGCGGCGGGGGAAAGCCTCGCCTTGTCGCTGCGGCTCGCGGCCCCCTTCGTGCTGGCGGCGATTGTCATCAACGTGGCGCTCGGCCTGCTCGCGCGCATCGCGCCGCAGGTGCAGGTCTATTTCGTCGCGGTGCCGGGGCAGGTGCTGGCGGGCGTGGCCCTGCTCGCCGTCATCATGCCGCCGCTGCTCGGCGTGTTCGCCGAGGCCGCGCGCGACGCCTTCCTCATCCTCCCCGGGCTGCGCTGAGCCATGGCGCAGGGTGGCGGCGGCCAGGAGAACGAGGCCGAGGACAAGACAGAAGCCGCAACACCACGGCGGATCGAGAAGGCGCGGGAGGAAGGCCAGGTCGCCGTCTCGCGCGAACTGGCGGGGCTCGGCGCGCTGGCCGGGGGCGTGCTGGGGCTGATGATCGCCCTGCCGCCGCTCGGCGCCGAGATGATGCGCGGCCTGCGCGGGGCGATGGCGCGGTCGCATGAACTGATCCCCCTCGACGCGGCGATCGAGATGGCGCGGCTGGGGCTGATGGCGGCGCTGCCCGCGGCGCTCCTTGCCGCCGCCGGCGCGGTCGCGGCGACCTTCGGGCAGACCCGGTTGCTGGTCTCGGCCAAGGGGCTCAAGCCGCAGCTGTCGCGCATCAACCCGCTTGCCGCGCTGAAGCGGCTGTTCGGGGTGGAAGGCGCGATCGAGTTCCTGCGCACGCTGATCAAGCTCGGGCTGGTCGGCGCGGCGCTGTGGTGGGCGGTGGGGGACGTCGCTGTGCTGCCGGCGCTCCTGCACCTGCCGGCGGGCGCGCTGCTGGCGCGCTCGGGCCAGGCGGCGCTCGACCTGGCGCTGGCGGCGCTCGCCGCCTTCGCGGCGATCGCGGCGCTCGACTATCTCTGGGTGCGCTTCCGGCACCTGCGGCAATTGCGGATGAGCCGGCAGGACCTGAAGGAGGAAATGCGCGAATCGGAAGGCGACCCGCACATCAAGGCGCGGGTCCGCCAGATCCGGGAAAAGCGCGCGCGCGGCCGCATGATGGCCGCGGTGCCGAAGGCGGCGGTCGTCATCACCAACCCGACCCACTTCGCCGTCGCCCTGGCCTACGACCAGGGCGGGTCGGCGGCGCCACGCATTGTCGCCAAGGGTGCCGACGCGGTCGCGGCCCGGATCAGGGCGGTGGCCACCGAATCGGGCGTGCCCATCGTCTCCAACCCGCCGCTCGCCCGGGCGCTGTTCCGGCTGGAGTTGGAGACCGAGATACCTCCGGAGCATTATCAGGCCGTCGCCGAGATCATCGCCTATGTCTGGCGGCTCGGCGGAAGGGGGCAGGCGGGGTGACAGGACGTCGCGAGGGCGAGGGGGAGGAGGCGGCCTTCCAGCGCCTGTTCCAGTCGGAGGAGTCCGTGGGCCTCGCCGTGCTCGGCACGGATGGGCGCATCCGCTTCGCGAACCAGGCATTGGCGCGGCTCTGCGGCGCCGGGCCGCAGCCGGAAGCGGGCGAACTGGCCGCGCCCCTGTTCAGCGCCGAGACCTCCGCCGCCATCGCCGGGGCCATCGCGACCGCGCTGGGCGGCCAGGCGGCCCCGGTCGTCACGGCGCGGCTTGCCGACCCGGCCCTGCCGCCCGATTCGATGGTGGAGGTGTTCTGCCGGCCGCTGCGCGGCGAGCCCGGGGCGCTGCTGCGCATCGCCGACGTGACCGCGCGGCGGCGGATCGAGGCGCAGCTCGAGCAGGGCGCGCGGCTGCAATCGGTGGGCCAGCTCGCCGGCGGCTTGGCGCACGACTTCAACAACCTGCTCGCCGCGATTTCCGGCGCGGCGGAGGCCTCGCTCGCCCGCCAGCCGGATCCGGCGACGGTCGAGGACCTGCGCCAGATCCTCGACAGCGCGGCGCGCGGGGCGCGGCTGGTGCGCCAGCTGCTCGCCTTCGCGAGCCAGCAATCGCTTGCTCCCCGCGTCGTCGCGCTGCGCCAGGCGGTGCAGCAGATCGCGCCGCTGCTCCAGCGCCTGCTCGGGCGGCGGCACCCGATCGAGCTCTCGCTCGCCGATCCGGGGCCGCGGGTGCGCGTGGATCCGACGCAACTCGACCAGGTGCTGCTGAACCTGGTCGTCAATGCGCGCGACGCCATGCCGAACGGGGGGACGATCCGCGTCTCGCTCGCCGCCGTGCGGCTGACCGAGGAGACGCCGGTGCAGGGCAGCATCGTGCCCCCCGGCGAATGGGCCGTGCTCGCGGTGGAGGACCAGGGGCGGGGGATCCCGCGCGAGATGGTCTCGCGCATCTTCGAGCCCTTCTACACGACGCGGCGGGGGGAAGGCGGGACGGGGCTCGGCCTGTCGACCGTGCTCGGCGTGCTGCGCCAGTCGGGCGGGCATGTCGGCGTCGCATCGCGCCCCGGCTCGGGCACCGTGTTTCACCTCTGGTTCCCCTTGGTGCATGAGGAGGTGGAGCAGGCGGCGCCGCAGCGGGCCGAGACCGCCGCCCCGTCGGGGCTGCGGCGCGTGCTGCTGGTCGAGGACGAGACGCCGCTGCGCCGGCTGGCCGTGCGCGCCCTGACCGCCGCCGGGCACGAGGTGCGGGAGGCGGAGGATGCCGAGGATGCGCTCGCCATCCTCGAGGACGGCTTCGTGCCGGAGGTGATGGTCTCCGACGTGACGATGCCCGGCGAGATGGACGGGCTCGCGCTGGGGGAGGCGGTGAAGGCCAAGTACCCCGAGATGACGATCGTGCTCGTCTCCGGCTACGCGCAGCGGGCGGTGGGCGTGAACCTCGCAGCCCGCGGCTTCCGCTTCCTCGGCAAGCCGTTCCGCATGGCGGAGCTGGTGGCCGCCGTGGGCGATGGGTGGGAAGCGCCGGAGTAGCGCCGGGCGCGCCTTCGGCGCGCGAGTGTTCTTAATATGTTCTTGCGGTGCCGGGCGGCTGGGGGCATCATTCCCTTGCGCCGAATCGTCCCGTCATGCGCGGGTGGTTCGACGGCCCGACGGGTCCGACGACCTGTCGGATCGTTTCGATTGGGCGATGGACTTATCGGAGATTATCGCCCTATGGTTGAGAAGCCGCCGCAGCGGGGGACAGGCATGGACAAGGGAAAGGCGCTCGACGCCGCGCTCAGCCAGATCGAGCGTGCCTTCGGCAAGGGCTCGATCATGCGCCTCGGCGCACGCCAGGCACAGGACGGGGCGATCGAGGTGGTCTCCACCGGCTCCCTCGGCCTTGATCTGGCGCTCGGGATCGGCGGGCTGCCCAAGGGGCGCATCGTCGAGATCTACGGCCCGGAATCCTCGGGCAAGACGACGCTCGCGCTTCACGTGATCGCGGAAGCGCAGAAGAACGGCGGCACCTGCGCCTTCGTCGATGCCGAGCACGCGCTCGACCCGGGCTACGCCAAGAAGCTCGGCGTCGATGTGGACAACCTGCTGATCAGCCAGCCCGATGCGGGCGAGCAGGCGCTCGAGATCGCCGACACGCTGGTGCGCTCCGGCGCGGTCGACGTGCTGGTGGTCGATTCCGTCGCCGCGCTGGTGCCCCGCGCGGAGTTGGAAGGGGAGATGGGCGACAGCCATGTCGGCCTGCATGCCCGCCTGATGTCCCAGGCGCTGCGCAAGCTGACGGGCTCGGTTTCCAAGTCCAACACGCTGCTGATCTTCCTGAACCAGATCCGGCTCAAGATCGGCGTCATGTTCGGCAACCCGGAGACGACCACGGGCGGCAACGCGCTTAAGTTCTATGCCTCCGTCCGCATGGAGATCCGCCGGATCGGTGCGATCAAGGACCGCGACGAGGTCACCGGCAACCACACCCGCGTCAAGGTGGTGAAGAACAAGATGGCGCCTCCGTTCCGGGAGGTGGAGTTCGACATCATGTATGGGGAAGGCATCAGCAAGGTGGGCGAACTGATCGACCTCGGCGTCAAGGCGAACATCGTCGAGAAGTCCGGCGCCTGGTTCTCCTGCGACAGCCAGCGCATCGGCCAGGGGCGGGAGAACGCCAAGCAGTTCCTGCGCGACCACGCCGACATGGCGGCGTCGATCGAGCAGCGCATCCGCGGCCAGGCGGGGCTGCTGTCCGAGCAGATGCTCTCGGGCGCCGGCGAGGACGACGAGGCGATCGCGGCCGAATAGCCGGCATCGCCGGCCGCATCTGGCCGGCGACGCCGGATTGCGTATCCTGTCTTCGTGATCGATGGCGCCGGCGCGACGCAAGGATCTGCGTCGTGCCGGCGTCGCATTGCGGAGGAGTGATTCGCATGGCGAAACCGACACCCGGCGGCGCCACGCCGATCGGCGGCGGCTATTTCTACCTGTTCAAGTCATCGACGAATTCGAGCGACTGCCTGATCTCCGCCCATGGCGGCTACGTGCGGGAAAACCGCAGCTTCAAGGTGCCGGACGGGGTGAAGATCGTCTTCTACGGGCAGCACGGCGCGGCGCTGCTCGACCCCGGCATCTACGACATCGCGAAGAAGCTCTCCAAGGCCCGGCCGGTCGAGAGCTTCTCCAGCGGCGACCGCTGCCCGAACTACCTGCTCAGCAAGTACCAGGGCGCCCATGCCGGTGCGAGCGGGACCGACACCGTCGAGACCTATGAACAGGTCGCGCGGGCCGTCCAGCAGCGGGACTACCAGCGGACGACGAAGTTCGGCTCCCTGATTTCCGCCGACCCCGGCGCGCAGCAGCAGGTGCTGGCCGAGCTGATGGCCGACTGGGGCGGCAGCATCCTCACCGTGCGCAACCGCTGGAACGTCTTCCTCGGCATGCCGCTGGAGGAGGCGGTGAAGGCCGCCAAGAAGGACATGCCGAGCCTGCGCACCTTCCATTGCATCTTCTGCCGCAGCTACATGCTGGGGGACGATCCCCTGGCGCCGCAGGCCGTCGCCTACGCCTGACCCTGGGGCGGGCGGCGTGCCCTCGCGACGCCGCCCGTGTCCCGCCACCCCTTCACGCCCCGCCGCCCGCGCGCTACCTGTCCCGCCCTTGGGTCAACACCTTGCCGGTGCCCGGTTTTCCGGGGGTCGCTACGGATCGGACATGACGAGCAGCAACGACATCCGCGCCACCTTCCTCGACTACTTCCGCCGCAACGGCCATGAGGTGGTGGAGAGCAGCCCGCTCGTCCCCCGCAACGATCCGACACTGATGTTCGCGAACTCCGGCATGGTCCAGTTCAAGAACGTCTTCACGGGCCAGGAAAAGCGCCCCTACACCCGCGCGACCACCGCGCAGAAGAGCGTGCGCGCCGGCGGCAAGCACAACGACCTCGACAATGTCGGCTACACCGCCCGCCACCACACCTTCTTCGAGATGCTGGGGAACTTCTCCTTCGGCGACTACTTCAAGGAACAGGCGATCCCCTACGCCTGGGAACTTCTGACCAAGGATTTCGGCCTGCCCAAGGACCGGCTGCTGGTCACGGTCTATTCCGAGGATGAGGAAGCCCCCGCAATCTGGAAGAAGGTGGCGGGCCTGCCCGAGAGCCGCATCATCCGCATCCCGACCTCCGACAATTTCTGGCGGATGGGCGACACCGGGCCGTGTGGCCCGTGCAGCGAAATCTTCTTCGACCATGGCGACAAGATCCCGGGCGGCCCGCCCGGCAGCCCGGACCAGGATGGCGATCGGTTCATCGAGATCTGGAACCTGGTCTTCATGCAGTTCCTCGAGGAGCCGGCCGGCACGCGCAACCCGCTGCCCAAGCCTTCCATCGACACTGGCATGGGGCTGGAGCGCTTCGCGGCCATCCTCCAGGGCAAGCACGACAACTACGACACGGACACGCTGCGCGCGCTGATCCTCGCCAGCGCGGAAGCTACGGGGCAGGAGCCGGACGGGCCCTTCCGCGCGAGCCACCGCGTGGTGTCCGACCATCTGCGCGCCGGCGCCTTCCTGATCGCCGACGGCGTGCTGCCCTCCAATGAGGGCCGCGGCTACGTGCTGCGCCGCATCCTGCGCCGCGCCATGCGCCACGCGCACATGATGGGCTCGCGCGATCCGCTGATGCACCGGCTGCTGCCGGCCCTGGTGCGCCAGATGGGCGCGGCCTATCCGGAACTCGTCCGCGCCGAGGCGCTGATCAGCGAGACCCTGCGGCTGGAGGAGACGCGCTTCCGCTCGCTGCTGGAACGCGGCCTGGGGCTGCTGGCGGAGGAGACGGCGCGGCTCGGTTCGGGCCAGACGTTGCCGGGCGACGTCGCCTTCCGGCTGTACGATACCTATGGCTTCCCGCTCGACCTGACGCAGGACGCGCTGCGCGCCGAAGGCCGCCCGGTCGATGTCGAGGGCTTCAACGCCGCCATGGCCGAGCAGAAGCGCCGCGCGCGGGCCGCCTGGGCCGGATCGGGCGAGGCCGCGACCGAGACGGTCTGGTTCGACCTCAAGGAGAAGGTCGGGGCGTCGGAATTCCTCGGCTACACGACCGAGAGCGCGGAAGGCGAGATCGTCGCCATCGTCAAGGACGGCCAGCCGGTCGAGGCCGCCCCGGTCGGCTCCGAGGTCGCCGTGCTGCTGAACCAGACGCCCTTCTACGCGGAATCCGGCGGCCAGGTGGGCGACACCGGCATCATCCAGGCCGGCCCAGCCTGCCGGATCGAGGTGCGGGACACGCAAAAGAAGCTCGGCGCGCTGTACGTCCATATCGGCACGGTCGTTGCCGGGGAGGCGAAGATCGGCCTCGCCGTGACGGCGGAGGTCGAGCATGCACGGCGCTCGAAGATCCGCGCCCACCATTCCGCGACGCATCTCCTGCATGAGGCGCTGCGCCGGCGGCTCGGCACCCATGTGGCGCAGAAGGGCTCGCTCAACGCGCCCGACCGGCTGCGCTTCGACGTCTCCCAGCCCACGCCGATGACCGAGGAGGATCTCCGCTGGGTCGAGGCCGAGGTGAATGCCCGGATCCGCGAGAATGCCGAGGTGGTCACGCGCCTGATGACGCCCGAGGCCGCGGTCGAGGCGGGCGCGATGGCGCTGTTCGGCGAGAAGTACGGCGAGGAGGTCCGCGTCGTCGGCATGGGCCATGACCCGGCGGCGGTCGAGAAGCACGGCGTCTATTCGCTGGAGCTCTGCGGCGGCACGCATGTGCGGCGCACGGGCGATATCGGCCTGTTCAAGCTTGTGAGCGAGGGCGCCGTTTCCGCCGGCGTGCGGCGCGTGGAGGCCGTGACGGGCGACGCCGCGCTCGCCTTCATCGCGGAGATGGAGGAGAGCCTGGCCGCCGCGGCCGCGGTGCTGAAGGTGCAGCCTGGTGAACTGGCGTCGCGCATCTCCTCCCTGGTCGAGGACCGGCGCAAGCTGGAACGCGAGGTCTCCGACCTGCGCAAGAAGCTCGCCACCGGCGGCGGCGGGGCGGAGGTCGAGCAGGTGGCCGGGCTGCGCCTCGCGCTGCGCGACCTGGGCGAGGTGCCCGCCCGCGACCTGAAGGGCCTGGCGGAAGCGATCCTCAAGGGCGGCACGGCGGATGTCGTCGCCCTCGTCTCCACCGCCGAGGGCAAGGCTTCGATCGTGGTCGCGACAGGCGATGCGGCGAAGGGCAAGGCGGATGCCGTGGCGCTGGTGCGCGCGGCGGCCGCGGCGGTCGGCGGCAAGGGCGGCGGCGGGCGGCCGGACATGGCCCAGGCCGGCGGCCC
>NZ_JACADQ010000016.1 GCF_016106015.1 Neoroseomonas rubea | reverse complement strand
ATGCGGGCGGCGCTGGCGGCGCTGCTCCTGCTGCTCGCCGCCGCACCGGCGGCCGCCGAGGCCACGCTGCGCGCCACGCGCCAGAACGCGCCGCCGCTGATCCTGAGCGCCGCCTTCGCCGAGGGCCGCTGGACGATCCGCGTGCTGGAGGCCGGCAGCGAGGTGCAGCGGATCGTCGTCGCCTCCGACCTGCCGCGCAGCGCGCCGCGCGTCGCCGATGCGGATGGCGACGGTGCGGGGGATCTCTGGGTGCCGGTGATCGACGGCGGCGCCAACACGGCCTGGGACCTGTGGCGGCAGGAGGCGAACGGGCGCTTCCGCCGCGCCGGAGAGGTCTCGGGCATCGGCTTTTCCCGCGACGCGGCCGGCCGGCTGGTGACGATGGGGCGCAACGGCTGCTGCGGCTTCTCCTTCGTCTTCCATCGCTTCGACGCGGATGGCGCGCTGGAGGAAGCCTTCGGCGTGGACCGGCACGAGGACGATTTGCGCCGCGGCGTCTGCGAGGGCGTGGCGATGGCCGCGGCGGCGCCGGCGGCAATGGTGCGCGCGATCTGCGGACTGGCGTCCGGCGCGATGCCGGGGCAGCGGATCCAGTTGCGATAAGCTCAGCGCACCGCCTGGCTCGCCAGCGCGTCACGCGCGGCCGATCGGAACTCCCGCCGGTGCAGTTCCCGCAGCACGAGCAGGCTCGCCGCGACGAGCGCCAGCGGATGGACGATCCAGGCCAGCGCGGCGAGCCCGAAATAGTAGGACCGCAGTCCGGTATTGAAATGCCGCGCGGCCCGGTTGGCCAGCCGCGCGGCCGCTTCCGCCGTGCCGGTCGCGGCGCTGTCCTGCGGCATGCTCATCACCAGGATGCTCACGTAGTTGAACTGGCGCAGCGCCCAGGTCAGCTCGAAGAAGGCGTTGACGAAGATTAGCAGCAGCAGGCCGATCTTGATCTCCCACATCGCGTCGTCCGGCACGCTCGACCACGGGAAGGCCGCGACGACGCGCCGGCCGAGGTCGGGGGCGGCCATCATCGCGACCAGGCCGCCCAAGATCAGGATGGAGGTGGTGGCGAGGAAGGAGACTGAGGACATCAGGTTGCCGATCGCCGCGATGTCGGCGATGCGGTTGTCCCGCGGCAGGGCGGCGATCATCCAGCGGCGCCGGTGTACGTCCATCGCGGCGATGACGCTGCGTGCGCGGATGGACGGCACCCGGTCCACCACCAGCGCATAGACGACCCAGCAGGCCACGAAGACGGCGAGCGCGATCCAGTCGAGCAGCGTGAAGGGCGGCATGGGTGCAAGCCTATCGTGCCGGGGCGCACCGACGGAATGGCCCCCTGGCCGAAGGGCGCGGCGTCAGCCGGGAGTTGGTGCCGCGGGCAGGACGATGCCCGTGGATGTCAGGAAGGCATCCCAGTCCGGCGGATGCCCGCGCCAGTCGGCGGCCTGCGTCGCGACGAAGCGGAGGCTCGTGAAGCCGGGTGGAAGCGTCCAGGCCACGGCACGGGTGCTGGCCATGACCACGGTGTAGGTGGCCTGGTCGAAGCAGCGATCGAGGGCGGCGGCGAGGCGCGCGCACAGGGCCGGCGCGTCCTCGTCGAAATCGCGCGGAAAGGCGGTCCGCAGGAAGGCGATTCGGTTGCCGGCGGCATTCAGCGCCATCAGCCGCTTGATCAAGGCGGCCGTCCGATCCCGCGCCTTCGGCACGTCCTCGTCGAAACTTGCGGCGACCCGGGGGCCGTCCTCGGTGCCGGTCACCTTGAACTCATGGAAATACTCGATGCCGATATGCCTGTTGATGATCACCGGGATCCCGGCGTCGTTCACCACGGGCTGAAGATCGGTGCTGCGGTAGAGCGCGTCCGCATCCGGGTTCTCGAAGAATTTCGCCAGGCCCGTGAGCGGCGTCACCCACCAGTCGAAGCAATAGGCCGTCTCGACCCCGTAGAAGCGCCGGATGTTGTGCGCCGCCGCGCAATAGGCGCCGAACGATACCACATGCGTCGCATGGTCGCGGGTGAACTCGGCAAGCGGCAAGCCCGGCAAGGTGAAGCCTCGCGATCCTCGGCAAGACGGACGTCTTCGCGGGATGCGGCTTACCGGCTTGGGAGGTCCGCGCAATGCACGCTTGCGCGACCGTCTCGGCACGAGGGGGCGCCGTGGCGGAACGCTGTCGCGCCCCGCCACGGCCGCGGGCGTCACCCCATCTTCTTCTTCAGGTTCTCGTCGAGCTTGGCGAGGAAGGCCTGGGTGTTGAGCCAGGGCTGGTCCTTGCCGATCAGCACCGCGAGGTCCTTCGTCATGTGGCCGCTTTCCACCGTCTCGATGCAGACCGCCTCGAGCGCATTGGCGAAGTCGACCACGTCCTGCGTGCCGTCGAAGCGGCCGCGATAGGCCAGCCCGCGCGTCCAGGCGAAGATCGACGCGATCGGGTTGGTGCTGGTCTCGCGGCCCTTCTGGTGCTCACGGTAGTGGCGGGTGACGGTGCCGTGCGCCGCCTCGCTTTCCACCGTCGCGCCATCGGGGCTGAGCAGCACGCTGGTCATCAGGCCGAGGCTGCCGAAGCCCTGCGCCACGATGTCCGACTGCACGTCGCCATCGTAGTTCTTGCAGGCCCAGACATAGCCGCCTTCCCACTTCAGCGCGCAGGCGACCATGTCATCGATCAGCCGGTCCTCGTAGGTCAGGCCGGCGGCCTTGAACTTGTCGGCGAACTCGGCGTCGAACACCTTCTTGAAGATGTCCTTGAACTCGCCGTCATAGGCCTTGAGGATCGTGTTCTTGTGGCTGAAATACACCGAGTAGCCGCGCGCCAGGCCGTAGTTGAGGCTCGCGCGGGCGAAGCCCTCGATCGAGGCGCGGGTGTTGTGCATGCCCATCAGCACGCCGCCGCCGGCGGGGAAGTTGGTCACCTCAAGCTCGACCGGCGCGGAGCCGTCGGCCGGGGTCCAGGTCAGCGTGGCCTTGCCGGCGCCGGGGATCTTGGTCTCCGCGGCGCGGTAGATGTCGCCATAGGCATGGCGGCCGACGACGATCGGCTTCGACCAGTGCGGCACCAGGCGCGGGACGTTCTTGCAGATGATCGGCTCGCGGAAGATCGTGCCGTCGAGGATGTTGCGGATGGTCCCGTTCGGGCTGCGCCACATCTTCTTCAGGCCGAACTCGGCGACGCGCGCCTCATCGGGCGTGATGGTCGCGCACTTCACCGCGACGCCGAACTGCTTCGTGGCGTTCGCGGCGTCGACGGTGATCTGGTCGTCCGTCTCGTCGCGCTTCTGAATGCCGAGGTCGTAGTACTTCAGGTCGATATCGAGATAGGGAAGGATCAGCTTGTCCTTGATGAACCCCCAGATGATGCGGGTCATCTCGTCCCCGTCCATCTCGACGACGGGGGTCTTCACCTTGATCTTGGCCATGCCTGTCCTCATGCGGCGCATTCGTGGTGCTGGCCCGCCTGGGGGCGGCCGGCGCGGGCGGACCTTGCACCGGGGCGGGCGGTGCGGCAAGTCCGCCGCGGACCGGAAAATCCCGGCATGGCAGTCCGTTAACCCCTTCGGAGGGCGTTCCATGACCGATGCGCCGCGCGGCGTGGCACGGGGCCTGGCCCGCACCCTCTCCCGCGCGACGGGGGAGGGGTATCGCCTCGGCTACGAGATCGCCCGGGACGAGGCCGCCTTCCTCGCCCTGGAAGCGGGGCGCCCGGACCTTGCCGAGCGCATCCGCGCCCTGCGGCCGCTGCCCGACAAGGACGCGCCGCAGGGCTGACCGGGGCGGCTCAGCCGAGGCTTGTCACGTCCATCGGCGTGGGATGCCAGGCGAAGCCCTGGCCTTCCTTCACCATCCGCCCCGTGCCCGGCCAGGGGAAGTGGTAGGACATGACCGTCGTGCGGTCGGTCGCGAAGCGGTCCAGCATCCGCGCGCGGGTCTGCGCCGATTGCTGCGGGTTGGTGTCGAAGGCGAATTCCCACATCGGGTGGCGCAGCAGCAGGATGTGATGGTGGGCGAGGTCGCCGGTATAGACCATCGCCTCCTGCCCCGAGGTCACGGCATAGACCGTGTGCCCCACCGTATGGCCGGGGGCGGAGAGCGCGATCACGCCGGGCACCACCTCCTGCTCGTTGCGCACCATCACCATCCGGTCGCGATAGGCGGAGAGGTTCTTCTTCGCCCCGTCGATGAAGGGCACCATGAAGGCCGGGCCGCGCTTGTTCGCGTCATCCGTCCAGAAGTTCAGGTCGGCTTCGGCGAGTGCCACCTGCGCGTTGGGGAAGTTGCGGTTGCCCTGCGCATCGACCAGCGCCCAGCAATGGTCGCAATGGGCGTGGGAGAGCACGACGAGGTCGATCTGCGACGGCTCGATCCCCGCCGCGCGCATGTTGCGCAGCAGCCGGCCGGTGGTCGGGCCGAACATGCGGCTCGCCTCCCCCATGCTGTCGCCCATGCCGGTGTCGAACAGGATCAACTGGCGGCCGGTGTTCACGATCAGCGCGTTCTGCTCGAGCACCGCATTCGCCGGGTCGAGGAAGTTGGCGCGCATCAGGTCGACGATCTGCCCGGGCTGCGCGCCGGTGAAGGCGTCCTCCGCCTTGCCCAGCGGCAGCGCGCCGTCGGAGACGATCGTCGCCTCATAGGCGCCGAAGCGGAAGCGGTACCAGGCGGGCGCGCCGCGGCCGACGAAGGGCGCGGCCGCCTCGGCAGGCATGAACGGCAGGGCTGCGGCGGCAACGCCTGCGCCCAGTAGGGCACGACGGCTGGTGCTCATGTGTGGATCTCCTCCGGTATCGTTGGCCGCCGGCGCGACGGCGCCGTCGCGGCGGGCTAGACTGGCGGCGCTGCCCCGGCGTCCGGGTGCATGCCACGCGACGATGCTACCCTGAGGCGAAATGGGAGTGCCAATGTTCATTCGCGCAATCGCTGTCGGGCTTGCCGGCGCCACCCTCGCAGGGACGGCGCTGGTCGCCGCTGGCGCGGGCCTCGCGCTGCTCGCCTGCGCTGCGAAGCGCCGCGCCGAGGCGCGCGCCGCCTGGCCGGAGGAAGCCCCGCCCCCGCCGCCCGACGACGAGGAGTCCTGACCCGCCATGCATGTGCTGATCGCGGGCGGCGGCGTCGGTGGCCTGACGCTCGCCCTGATGCTGCGGGAGCGCGGCATCGGCTGCACCGTCTTCGAGGCGGCGTCCGAGGTGAAGCCGCTCGGGGTGGGCATCAACACCCTGCCGCATGCGATCCGCGAGCTGGCGGGGCTTGGCCTGCTGCCGGCGCTCGACGCCGTCGCGGTGCGCACGCGCGAACTGCGCTACCTGAACCGCTTCGGCCAGGAGATCTGGGTCGAGAAGCGCGGCACCTGGGCGGGGCACGACGTGCCGCAATTCTCGATCCATCGCGGCCACCTGCACCAGGTGCTGTGGGCGGCGGCACGGGAGAGGCTGGGCGATGCCGCGCTGATGACCGGCGCGCGGCTCGCGGCCTTCGCCGAGACCGCGGACGGCGTGCGGCTCGACTTCGCCGATGGGCGCAGCGCGACGGGCGACCTGCTGGTCGGTGCCGACGGCATCCATTCCGTGGTGCGCGCCGCGCTGCACCCCGCAGATGGCGGCATCCGCTGGAACGGCATCCAGATGTGGCGCGGCGCGATCGACTGGCCGGAATTCGAGGGCGGCGACACCATGATCGTCGCCGGCGACATGCGTGAAAAGCTGGTGCTCTACCCGATCGCCGCCGGATCCCGCCCGGGCATGCGTCTGACCAACTGGGTGGTCTGCGCGCAGATCGGGGATGCGACGAAGCCGCCGCCGCGGCGGGAGGATTGGTCGCGCCCCGGGCGGCTCGCGGACGTGCTGCCGCATGTGGCGCGCTTCCGGATCCCGTTCCTGGACGTGGCCGCGCTGGTGCGCGCCACGCCGGAATTCTGGGAATACCCGATGTGCGACCGGGATCCGCTGCCCTTCTGGACGCGTGGGCGCGTCACGCTGCTGGGCGACGCGGCGCACCCGATGTACCCGGTGGGCTCGAACGGCGCCTCCCAGGCGGTACTCGATGCGCGCTGCCTGGCGGATGCCATCGCCGCCGCCCCCGGCCCGGCTGCGCTCGCGGCCTATGAGGCGGATCGCCTGCCCAAGACGGCGGAGATCGTGCGCAGCAACCGCCGCGGCGGGCCGGAGCGCGTGGTGGATGTCGTCTCCGAACGCGCCCCCGAGGGCTTCGCACGGCTGGAGGATGTGATCGCGCGGGAGGAGCTGGCCGCGATCGCAGGTGGGTACGCGGCGATGGCGGGGTTCGCGGCGCCGCGGTGAAGGTGCGGGGGAGGGGAACCTCCCCCGCCCCCCTCCCTTTCTTGTCTGTTGGGAACTGACCTCGGAGGTCAGTCACCAAAAGACAGAAAAAGGAGGGGGATTCGGGGGAGTTCACTCCCCCGACGCATTCTTCTTCTTGTCGAGGAATCCGCCCAGCATCCTGCGCGGTTCCTCCGTGCGCCACGACGCCGCGAAGGCGTCAATCCCCGCCGCGATCGCCTGGGACAGGGGTAGGTCCTCCCACCGCCGGATCAGCGCCTTCTGCGCGCGGATCGCCTCCGGCCCCGCGTCCAGAAGCAGCGCGAGCCATTGATCGACGGCGTCGTCGAGCGCCGCCGCAGGCACGATGCGTTCCACCAGGCCCCAGTCCAGCGCCTCGGCCGCGCCGATCGTCTCGGCCAGCAGAAGCAGCCGGCGCGTGCGGCCCCAGCCGATCAGGCCCGGGAGCAGTGCGGCCTCCACCACCGAAGGGATGCCGACGCGCACTTCCGGCATGCCGAACTGAGCGCTGTCCGCCGCGATGCGCAGGTCGCAGGCGGCCGCGACCTCGAGCCCCGCGCCGAGGCACCAGCCATTGATCCGCGCGAGCACGGGCACCGGGCAGTCCCGTACCGCGCGGCAGCATGCATGCACCAGCCGGATGAAGGCCTCGCCCCCCGCCTCGCTGTCGATGCCGGCCATGACGGTGATGTCGGCGCCGCCGATGAACGCGCGCGCCCCGGCGCCGGTCAGCACGACGGCGCGCAGCGCGCGGTCGGCCGACAGCGTCGCGAAGGTCGCGGCGAAGTCGTGCATCAGCTCGGGGTTGAGCGTGTTGAGCTTGGCGTCGTGATCCACGGTGACATGGGCGACGGCGCCGGCATGGGTGCGGTGCAGGGCGATCTGGCCGGGCATTGGGACCTCCGGGCGGGGGAAGAAGGGAACGTCTCCCCCCGGACCCGCCTCAAGTCCTTTCTGGAACCTGGGAGCCGATAGCGGAAGTCCGGTCCTGGACGATCGGGAAGGGAGGGGGCCTGGGGATGGATCCAGCCATGCCGAACACACATCGCGGAGAACGGGCCTCGCCAGAGCCGTCCTGCTCGTCGACGTGGGCGTCGGACGGGATGTCGTCGGCGGAGCGGTGGCCCGCGAGGGCGCGTCGGCGCCGGCCGCCGGCGACGGCTATTGCTGAACGATCGCGAAGATCATCCAAGCGTCAGATGGATCCGATGACGTGCACCATCGTCAACGAACGGCAGGCGCAGCGGACGCGCCGTGATCACCGCGCCATCCAACGTGGCGGTGGCGACGCCGCGATTGACGCCGTCGGGATTGTCCACGTGGATCTCGTACCGCGCCGCGCCGCACGCGACGGTCAGCTCGTAACGCGGCCATGCCCGGGGGATGCAGGGGTCCAGGAGAAGGGCACCGCCCCGTATGCGCAGCCCGAGGATGCTCTCGATGCCGGCGCGCTGCATCCATCCCGCGGAGCCGGTGTACCAGGTCCAGCCGCCCCGTCCGAGATGGGCCGGCGCGGCGTAGACGTCGGCAGCGATGACATAGGGTTCCACCTTGTAGCGGTGGACCCCGGCCCGCGTCCGGGCGTGGTTGATCGGATTCAGCATCGCGAACAACTCGACCGCCCTGTCGCCCTCGCCAAGCGCCGCGAAGGCCATGACGGACCAGAGGGCGGCGTGGGTGTACTGGCCGCCATTCTCGCGGATGCCTGGCGGATAGCCCTTGATGTAGCCGGGATTGAGCGGCGTCTTGTCGAAGGGCGGGGTGAACAGCAGCGCCAGGCCGTCCTGCGGGCGGATCAGCTCCCGCCTGACCGCCGCCATGGCCCGCGCCGCGCGCGCCGGATCCGCCGCGCCCGACAGGACGGCCCAGGATTGCGCGATGGAATCGACCCGGCATTCCTCGCTGCTGGCCGAACCCAGTGGCGTGCCGTCGTCGAAATAGCCGCGCCGGTACCAGTCCCCATCCCATGCCTCGCGTTCCATCGATGCCCGCAGGGTCGCGGCATAGGCGCGCCACTGCTCCGCGCGGCCGGTCTCGCCGCGCGCCTCGGCGATGGGTGCGAATGCCGCCAGCGCGGCGTCGAGCAGCCAGCCAAGCCACACGCTCTCGCCCTGTCCCGCTTCGCCGACGCAGTTCATCCCATCGTTCCAGTCGCCGGTGCCGATCAGCGGCAGCCCGTGGCTGCCGATCGCGAGGCTCGCATCGAGGCCGCGGGCACAGTGCTCGAACAGCGTCGCCGTCTCATCGGCCACCGTCGGCTGGAAGAAGCTGTCGTGCTCGCCTGCCGTCAGTCTCTGGCCCTCCAGGAAGGGCACCTCGACATCGAGCAAGCCCGTGTCGCCCGAGACGTCGAGGTAATGCGCGACGGCCAGGGCGAGCCACACCCGATCGTCGGAGATCCGCGTGCGCACGCCCTGGCCGGAATGCGGCAGCCACCAATGCTGCACATCGCCCTCGGGAAACTGCCGCGCGGCGGCACGCAGGAGGTGTTCGCGCGTCAGCGCCGGGCGTGACGCGGCGAGCGCCATGCCATCCTGCAGCTGGTCCCGGAAGCCGTAGGCGCCACTCGCCTGATAGAAGCCGGAGCGCGCCCAGACCCGGCAGGCCAGGGTCTGATACAGCAGCCAGCCATTCAGCATGATGTCCATCGCGCGGTCCGGCGTGCGCACCTGCACCGCGCCGAGGACATCCTCCCAGTGACGATCGACGTCCGCCTTCACGGCGTCGAGGTCGCAGCTGCGGTAGCGCGCGACCAGGCTGCGCGCTTCCTCTGCGCTGGCGGCATCGCCGAGGAAGAAGGCGATCTCGACGATGCCGCCTGGCGGCAGGTCGACCGTGGTCCTGAGCGCGCCGCAGGGATCGAGCCCAGCCCCGGTGGTCCTGGACAGCGGCCCCGTGCCGACGAGCGCAGCCGGGCGGGCCAGCGTCCCGTTGCGGCCGATGAACTCCCGCCGGTCCCCCGTCCAGTCCGTCTGCCGGCCGCGAAGATCGGCAAAGGCGACGCGCTGCGCGAAGGCCGGGTTCCAGGGATTGCGCGCGAACATCGCACCGGTCCCGCCGTCGATCTCCGTGGTCACGAAGGGCAGGGTTGCCGACCGTGACGGGCCAAGGACCCATTCGACATAGGCTGTCACGGATATCCGGCGCGCCCGGCCGGAGACATTGCGCAGCACGAGGCGCGAAATCTTGATCGGATCTTCCAGCGGCACGTACTGCAGGAGGTCGCTCTCGATCCCCTGCCCGGCGTGACCGAACCTGCTGTAGCCGCGACCGTGGCGGCTGACGAAGGTTTCCCCGTTGTTGCGGATGGGCGAGGCGGTCGGGCTCCACAATGCGCCGGTGTCCTCGTCCCGCAGGTAGAAGGCCTCGCCCGGCCGGTCGGCCACGGGGTCGTTCGACCAGGGGGTCAGCTGGTGCTCCCGGCTGTTGACCGACCAGCTGTAGCCGCCGCCCTCGGTCGGCACCTGGAAGCCGAAGGCGGGGTTGGCGACGACGTTGAGCCACGGCGCCGGCGTCGACCGGCCGGAGCCCAGGATGGTGACGTATTCCCGTCCATCCGCCGCGAATCCGCCGAGCCCGTTGAAGTATTCCAGTTCCGGCAGGGGCGGCGATCCAGCCGGCATGACGGGCGCGGCCGCCGCCCTGGCCGCGGGCGGGAGCGCGATGCCGCGCTGCGGCGCACGGTTGAGCTGATCGGAAAGCTGCCCGCGACGGCCCACGAGCACGACGCGGGCCGTCGCCGCGAGCAGCGCGGCGGTCTCGGACGACATCAGGTCCGCACGCACCACGAAGACACGTCCGGGCTGCCCGGCATCGCGTGGCGGCGTCCGCGATTCGCTCGTCCGCGCCAGCGTCTCGAGCGCGACCTGAAGGTCCTGGACGTAGGAGGAGGCGCGCTCGTTCAGGATCACGAGATCAACCGCGAACTGCTTCATCCGCCAGTACTCGTGGGCCTGCAGCAATTGGCGGGCGATCCCGATGTCCTCGATCTCGTTGATGCGCAGCAGGAGAATCGGCAGGTCCCCGGAAATCCCAAGCGGCCATAGCCCCGGCTGCCCGCCGCCGCCGCGCCTTATGGTCTCCGAGGACGGGCGCAGGATCGGCGTGGCGTAGATCAGGTGGCCCGCAAGGCGCTGGAACAGTCCCGCCTCGGCGGAATCGATGCCGAGGTGATGGAGTTGCACCTGCGCCTGGGTCCAGGCCAGCGTCGCGGCCCGCTCGAAGCCCGCGGCGTCCTGGTGCTTGTCCACGAGTTCGAGAAGCGTGTCGCGCGAGGATGCGGCGATTGTCCAGAACGTCACGCGCGCGACTGCACCCGGCGGGATCCTCACGCGCCTGCGCAGCGCGAAGACCGGGTCGAGCACCGTGCCGACCGTGTTGGAGAGCGACCGGCGATCCATCATCACGATCGGCCTGCGGATGCTGGCGCCGCGGCCGAGGAACCGGGCCCTGTCGGTCTCGATCTCCGGCCGGCCCACGGCCTGGCCGTCGACGACGGCCAGATGCGCGGCCCAGATCTCGGGCTCCGCCGGCGAGCGCCGCCGGCGCGTCGCGAGGATGGCGCCGATGTCGGCCAGGTGCTCGGTCTCGACGAACAGCTTCGAAAGCGCGGGATGCGCCACGTCGGCCGCCTGACCGCCGAGCACCAGCTCGGCATAGGAGGTGAGCTCGATCTCCCGCATCCGGGTGCCGGTGTTCAAGATCGCGACGCGCCGGACCTCGGCATCGTCCTCGGCCGAGACGACCACGTCCAGCGTCGTGGTGAGCGAACCCTGCCGCCGGGTGAACTCGGCGCGGTCCTCGTGGAACACGACGTCGTAGCCATCGGGCTCGTCGCCGCATGGCTGGAAGCCCGCCGACCAGACCTCGTTGCTCGCGACGTCGCGCATGAAGATGTAGGAGCCGAGATCGTCGCAGGTCGCGTCCTCGCGCCACCGCGTCACGGCACGGCCGCGCCAGAGGCTCTGGCCCGAGCCGGCCGCGGTGAGCATGACCGTGTAGCGGCCGTTCGAGAGAAGGTGCGTGGCGGGGGCTGCATCCTGCGCGGAGGTGTAGCGTCGGCCACCCGGCGGCTCGATTTCCTTCAACCGGACGGCCGGGTGCGTGTCGGCGATCCATGACGGCATGATGGTGACGTCGCGCGGCGTGCGCTCGTGCAGCAGCAGTTCGGTCGCCTGGACGATGGGCTCCGCATGGAACCGCGCCCGCATGCCGCCATCGAGCAGAGCGTCCGCGATGGCGACGATGGTCATGCCCTGGTGATGCGCCATGAAGGCGCGCACGATCGCGACCTCCTGGCCCTCCGGCACGCGGATCGCCGTGTAGTCCAGGGCTTCCCGGAACCCGTGGCGGCCAAGCGCACCGACCTCCGCGAGGCGGCGGAAGTTCAGCGCCGCCGCGACCGGGTCGACCATGGTGGCGAGGCCCGTCGCGTATGGCGCGACGACGGTGTTCTCGCCGAGACCCCGCTTCAGGCCGAGGCTCGGCACGCCAAAGCTCGAATACTGGTAGGTGAGTTCCAGGTCGCGGGCGTTGTAGGCGGATTCGGAAATGCCCCAGGGCACGCCGAGCGTCCTCCCGTGCTCGACCTGCCGGCGCACGATGAGGCGGTTCGTCTGCTCGATCAGGCTTCCGCCAGGGGCGCGCATGACGAGCGAGGGCATCAGGTATTCGAACATCGAACCCGACCACGAGATCAGCGCGGCGCCCGAGGCGACCGGCGTGACCGCGCGGCCGAGGCGGAACCAGTGACGCGTCGGGACGTCGCCCTTTGCGATCGCGAAGAAGCTGGCGAGCCGCGCCTCGGAGGCCAGAAGATCGTAGCAGCTCGGATCGAGCCTGCCCTCGGGCACCTGGTAGCCGATGGCCAGGAGCTTGCGGTCCTGGTCGAGCAGGAAGCCGAACTCCATGGCCAGCGCCGTGGTCCGGGCGGCTTCCTCCAGAGCCAGGAGGCGGCTCCTCATGGCTGCGTCCGGCCCGGCCGCCGCGCCAAGGTCCCGGCGGTGGCTCTCGATTGCGCGCTGCGCCGTTGCCAGCCAGGACAGGACCTCCGCTCCCGCATCGTCGCCGCGCTCGGCCGCGAGCGCCGCCGCGATGTCGACGACGACCTCGGCCTGGACGGCAAGCCGCGCGAGGCGTTCAGCGACCGACTCGCCTTCGGGCAGCTTCCGTCGCGTGTCGGTCGTGAATGTGGCGAGCGCGTCGTCAAGCTGCTGCCATGTCACGGTCTGGGTCCGGCGCCCGTCACGAATGCGGATGCACTCGTCGCGCGTGACGTCCAGCGCGTCGGCGATGCCGGCGATGCGTGCATCCGCGCTCATCGGCACGTCGCGCCATTCCCGGCACGCGTTCGCGACCACGATGAGATGCCCCGCGAGATTGCCGCTGTCGACGGTGGACACATAGCGTGGATCGAGCGGCCGCAGGTCGCGCGTGTCGTACCAGTTGTAGAAATGGCCATGGAACCGCTGGAGACGGCCCATGGTCGCGAGGGTCGCCTCTAGCCGCTCCAACGCATCCGCGGTGCCCAGCCACCCGAAGTCGCGGGCGCTGAGCACGGACAGGAGATAGAGGCCGATATTGGTCGGGGAGGTGCGATGGGCGACGACCGGCTTGGGGTCCTCCTGGAAATTGTCGGGCGGCAGCATGTTGTCGTTGGCCGTCACGAACGCCTCGAAGAAGCGCCACGTCCGCCGCGCGATGAGCCGCAATGCGCGCGCGTCGGCCTCTGGCACCATGAGCCGGCCGCCGGCCGGCGGCGATCGGCTTGCCCACCACGCGATGGCGGGTGAGGCGATCCAGAGCAGCGCGAAGGGTGCCGCGAGAGGCCATGTTCCCTGGCCCGACAGCGATGCGACGAGGATGGTCAGGCCGCCGGTCGCCAGCGCGCCGGCCATCCGACGGTCGAAGGCGAGCAGGTCGGACCTGCACTCGATCGTCGCCTGGGCCGCGGTCACCCATTCGAGCAGGTGCCGGCGGGTGACGAAGAGACGGACGAGCGTGCGCAGGATCGCATCGGCCATCAGCCACGCCTGGTGCGCGAGGAAGGTGAGAACGAGCAGCGAGAGGCCGAGCGCCAACCTCACATCGACGCCGAGCGCGCGCAGGTGGCTGCGGACCGTCAGGCCACGACGGCGCGGAAGGACCGCGCTGATGGCGGGAATGAGCGGCGGCACCACGATCGTGGCAAGCAGGAACGCCGTCCAGACGAGCGCTGCACGGAAGGGCAGCGTCCATCCTGTCAGGAAGGCCAGCATGGTCGCCGGCGCCGACAGCGTGCGGCGCAGATTGTCGAGCATCTTCCAGCGCCCGATGGCCGGCACGGCGGCGGCCTCCGGGCCACCGCCCGCGGGTCGCGGAGCGCGCCCCAGGATCCATGGCAGCAATTGCCAGTCGCCACGCGCCCAGCGGTGCTGCCGCAGCGCGGAGACGTCGTAGCGGGCGGGAAATTCCTCGACGACCTCGACATCGGTGGCAAGGCCGGCGCGGGCGAAGATTCCCTCGAACAGGTCGTGGCTGAGCAGCGCGGCCTCCGGCACCCGGCCTGCCAGCGCAGCCTCGAACGCATCGACGTCATAGATGCCCTTGCCGGCGTAGGAGCCTTCGCCGAACAGGTCCTGGTACACGTCGGAGACGGCCGAGGCGTAAGGGTCGATGCCGCTGTGGCTCGAGTAGACCCGCTGGAACAGCGAGCCTTCGCGCCCGACCGGCAGGGAGGGCGTGACCCGCGGCTGCAGCACCGCGTAGCCCTCGACGACCCGCCTGGCCCGCGGGTCGAGCCGCGGCCGGTTGAGGGGATGCGCCATCTTGCCGATCAGGCGCCGGACGGTGTCGCGCGGCAGCCTCGTATCGGCGTCGAGGGTGATGACGTAGCGGACACCCTCCGGCACGACCGGCGGCCGCTCGGCCGCCTGGATGAAGCTCGTGTCGGTCGCGCCGCGCAGCAGGCGGTTCAGCTCATGCAGCTTGCCGCGCTTGCGTTCCCAGCCGAGCCAGCGTCCTTCGCCCTCGTTCCACCGGCGCCCGCGATGCAGCAGCAGGAACCGGTCGCCCCCGGGTGCCGGACCGTATCGGCGGTTCAGCTCGGCGATGCCGTCCGCGGCGGCGGCGAGCAGCGCCGCGTCGCCGTCCATCCGTTCGCTCGGCGCATCGCGCCAGTCCGAGAGGAGGGCGAAATGGAGCTCGCCATCCGAGCTCGCCAGGTGATGGACCTCCAGCCGTTCAACCTGCTCCTGGATCGCCTCCGGCGACGTCAGGAGCATCGGCACCGCGATCAGCGTGCGCAGATCGGATGGTACGCCGTCGCGAAGATGCAGCGCCGGCAGCAGTTGCGGCCCGTAGCCCCACGCCGTGCCGCGGTTCACCAATGCGACCGCAACATCCAGGGCCGGGATGGCGCCCAGCGCGGCGAGCAGCGCCAGCACGCCGCCATCGAGCCCGCCCGCGCGCAGGGCCATGAGCGGCAACAGCAGGAGGAAGGCGGCGACGATGGTGATGGCGCTGACATAGCCAGCGATGCCGAGCGCCTGGTTCAGCTGCCAGGCGCGACGTCGCAGCGACGGCCTGAAGCCCATGGCGGCCTCGAAGGCGGGCCGGCCACCCGTGAGGAGATGATAGCCCGGATCGCGCCTTCGGCCGTCTGTGGCGTCCGGTGCCTCGTCCCGGCCCTGCTTGGTCGCAAGGACGGCGCTGCGGGCGATGTCGAGCTCCGTGCGGCCCGACCCGCGCGAGAGCTCCTCGATGGCGCTGCGGTAGAGGTTGCGGGTCGGGAAATCCATGTCCCGGTACCCGGGAGCCTCGGCGAGCACGTCGTCGACGAGGCTCATGCGTTCGAAGAGCGCGCTCCAGTCGACTTCGGAGATCAGTCGCAGACTGGTGATGATGTTGCGGACGGTGACGCTCGCGGCGCCCTGACTCTGGTGCTCGTCGCGCACGACCGCGTCGGCCGTCGTTCCCTGCTTCGCAAGGCACTCGTCGAGCCAAGTCAGGGCAGGGATGATTCTCGGATCCTGGTCACGCAGCCTGTGCAGGAGCTGCACCGCGCAGGCACTCGTCGGCCACGCACCGTCGGGATGCGCCAGCACCGCCGCGAAGGGTTCGGCGGTGCGCCCGCCCGCCCCCAGCAGGCGGTCCGCGAGTTCGTCGGCGACCTTGCAAGATGCGCGGTCCTCGACGATTTGCGCCGCGAGCCGCCTGAGGTTCTCGACCAGGACGATGCGGAGCGTGATCGCGATCGCCCAGAGTTCCCCGATCGTGAGCACCTCGACGTCCTGATAGGCGCGGACGTAGCGGCACAGAGTCTCGGGCGCGAAGTGGCTGTCGGTGTGGGCGACGAAGGCCCAGGCCAGGCCGAAGACCCTCGGATAGCCGGCGAAGGGCCCGGCGGCGAGTTTCGGGAGTTGCCGATAGAAGCTGGGCGGCAGGTCGCTTCGGATATCGTGGATCTGCTTCTCGACGAGGAGATAGTTGTCGATCAGCCATTCCGCCGCCGGCGTGATGGCGGCGCCTTCTTCCGCCGCCCGGGCGATGGTGCGGTAGGCGTCGAGCAGGACGCCGCGGTTGTCCGTGAGCCGCAGTGCCAGAGGGTAGACCTTGGAGGGCTTCGCCGAGACCGCCTGTGCGGCCGCCAGGCTGTGCGCGTGTTCCTCCAGGCGCTCGACGCTGAAGAGTTCTTCGCGCACGGGTGCGCGGCTCGCCCAGGGCGCGGCGGCGGAGCCGGGCCGTCGGACGGGACGAAGGAACCGCATCACATGGAGGCCTCAAGCGGGTTGGAGGATGGCGAAAGCCTCGTGCGCTCGTGTTGCGGCAACCGATGCAAGGCATGCGGCAACGCCTTTCCCGCCCGCATCGGCCGCTACTGGAGCCGGTGCGGCGCCGCGGGGTTGTTCGGATCGAGGCCCAGCGCCTGCAAGGTCGATGGATTGACCTGGCCCGTCGCCTGCAAGCCGCGCCCCTGCTGGAAGCGCGCGATGGCGGCCTGGGTGCCGGGCCCCCAGAGGCCGTCGACCCCGCCGCGATAGAAGCCAAGCGACCGAAGGCGCTGCTGCACGTTCCGCACCGCGGCGGGACTCAGGATGTCCGGCATCGCCACGCCCGACGAAGCCGCCGCGGGCGGCTGCGCAGGCCGTGCCGCAAGCAACTCCCCGGGCGCGACGCCGAGCGTCGCTGCCGTGGCCTGGTTCAACTGCCCCGTGACCTGCAGGTTGCGCGTCTGCTGGAAGCGTTCCAGTGCCGCCTGGCTGTCCGGCCCCCAGATGCCGTCAGCCTGGCCCGGGTATACGCCCGCCTGCTGCAGCTTCTGCTGGATCAGGACGGTCGCGGCGGGCGAGAGCGCCTGCGTGTACAGCAGCACGGGCGGGGCCTGCGCATGGCTGGGCAGTGGCGCCATTGCCATGGTCAAGGTCAACCCGACCAGAAGCGCATATGGACGCTTCATCCGTTCCTCTCCCCACGACATGTCGTTGGCGAAGAACGCCGATGCCGCCCTCTGGTTGCATGGCGGCGCCCGTTCAACGTCTCCGGGGCTGATCGGCGGTCGGCGAGGATCCCTGCAGGCCGGGGTCGCGCAGCACGCTTTCGGGCAGCGCCGCCGGCCACGGCGCCTGCTGGCAGGCAAGGTGATCTGCGCGGGCCACGGGAACGGGGTCTGGGTGTTCGGCGAGGATGACCGCGGCTGCCGCGCCGCCCGGAACGGCGGTGCATGTCGCACCACCACCACCCGGGTCCGGCGGGCCGTCCTGGACGTCCGCGCGCTGCCGGCACTCGGGACGAAGCCGATGCGGCCCGACCTGTTTGGCGAGTTCCGCACGACCTTCATCGCGACGTGGAACCGTCTGGCCGCCGAGGCCTCCGCAGCGGCGCGGCGCGGTCGCGGGAACGGCAATCCGTCGAAGGCAAGCGCGCCGACCTGGGGCCTGCCGGCGGAAGTTGCGCGCGGCGCTGGATGGCGGGGTGGCCGAGGCTCCGCCCGCGCTGCGTCCCAACCTTGCGGGGGCCTATGCCGAGACGGTCGCCGCCCTCGTCGTCTCGCCGCCCAAAGGCCCGAGTGATCCGCCCGGCATCGAACGCACCGGCCCCCTCATCACCATGCCCACGGATGGCGGGGCAGACATCGCGCCACGCGATTCTGCCCTCACCTCATGTCGCGAACGATGGGTCCGCAGCACGGCGCGGATGGGACCGAGGGGAAGGTTCCCCCCGCATCCTTCAACCGGGCGGCGGCAGGAACTCCACCTCGTGCTCCGCAGCGATGCGGATGACCTCGGCCGGGTCCGGCACGTTGTGGATGCGCGTGAACAGCGTGTGCAGGCTGCGCGCGGGGCTGACCCAGAACAGCGCGCGCACGGGCGCGCCGGACTTGTTCCAGATGCCGTGCATGATGCCCATCGGCATCCGGATCAGGTCGCCCGCCTTGGCGACCACGGGCTGGCCATCCAGCACCAGGTCGAAGCGGCCTTCCAGCACGCGGATGAACTCGTCCTGCGTCGCGTGGATGTGCGGCGGCACGAAGGTCCCGTCGGGGAACAGCGTGTCGAAGGCGAAGCAGGACTCGCAGGATGCGACCGGCTTGTAGGTCTGGCCGAGGATGTTCCAGACGACGCCGTCGATGCCTTCGCCGGCGGGCGTGATGCCCGCGTTCAATGCGGCCATGATGTCAGCCTCCCTCACACATGCAGATAGGTGTCGCGCACTTCCGGCGCGGCGGAAAGGGCCTCGCTGGTGCCGGTCCAGACGACGCGGCCCTTCTCGATGACCACATGGCGGTCGGCGAGCCTGAGGATGGCGGCGAGGTTCTTGTCGATCAGCAGGATCGCCTGGCCCTCGGCGCGGAGGCGCGCGAGCACCGCCCAGATCTCGGCGCGGATCAGGGGGGCGAGGCCCTCGGTCGCCTCGTCCAGCACCAGCAGCCGCGGGTTCGTCATCAGGGCCCGGCCGATCGCCAGCATTTGCTGTTCGCCGCCCGACAGCCGCGCGCCGAGGTTGCGCCGCCGTTCGGCCAGGCGCGGGAACAGCGCGAGGACGGCATCGAGCGTCCAGCGCGGCGCGCCCCCGGCGCGGTTGGCGGCGGTTGCGACGAGGTTCTCCTCCACCGTCAGCGTCGGGAAGACCTGGCGGCCTTCCGGCACCAGGCCGATGCCGCGCTGGGCGATGCGGTAGGGCGGCAGGCCGGTCACGTCCCGCCCATCGAAGGCGATGCGGCCGGCGGCGGGCTTCAAAAGCCCCATGATGCTGCGCACCGTCGTCGTCTTGCCCATGCCGTTGCGGCCGAGCAGCGTCACGACCTCCCCCGCGCCGACGGCAAGGTCGATGCCGTGCAGCACACGGCTGCCGCCATAGCCGGCGACGAGGCCGTCCACCGCCAGCATCAGCCCTCATCCTCCCCGAGATAGGCGGCGCGCACGGCGGCGTCGCCGCGGATCTGGGCCACGGTGCCGGTGGCGATGACGCGGCCGTAGACAAGGACGGAGACGCGGTCGGCCAGCGCGAAGACCGCCTGCATGTCGTGCTCGACCAGCAGGATGGTGTAGGCGGATTTGAGCCGCGTCAGCAGCGCGATCAGCCGCTCCGTCTCCTCCGGCCCCGCCCCGGCGAGGGGTTCGTCGAGCAGCAGCAGACGCGGCTGCGTGGCCAGCGCGATGGCGAGTTCGAGTGCCCGCTTCTCCCCATGGCTGAGCGCGCCGGCGGGAATGGCGGCGCGGTCGGCGAGCCCGACCTCGGCCAGCGCCGCCATGGCCGCGTCGTTTGTCGCGCGTTCCGTGGCGGCGGGCCGGAGGAAGCGGAAGGAGGACCCGCTGCGTGCCTGCACGGCGAGGGCGACGTTCTCGAGCGCCGTGAAGCCCGCGACCACGCTCGTGATCTGGAAGGTGCGCGCCAGGCCCGCGCGCACGCGCCGTGCCAGGGACAGGCGCGTGATGTCCCGGCCCGCGAAGACCACGCGTCCGGAATCTGGCGCGACGATGCCGGTGACCTCGTGGATCAGCGTGGTCTTGCCCGCGCCGTTCGGGCCGATGACGGCGTGGATCTCGCCCGGCAGCACGTCGAGGCACACGCCGTCCGTCACGGCGAGCCCGCCGTAATGCTTGCGCAGGTCGACAAGGCGCAGCAGCGGTTCAGCCATGGCGGCGCGCCACCAGGCCCGAGAGGCCGCCGCGCAGGAACAGCACGGCGAGGATCAGCAGCGGGCCGAAGACGAGCTTCCAGTGCTGCATCTGCTGCGCGAGCCACGTCTCCAGCACCACGAAGACCAGCGCGCCGAGGATCGCCCCCCAGAGCCGCCCGACGCCGCCAAGGATGACCATGAAGAGCAGCTCGCCCGAGCGCTGCCAGGAGAGCGTGGCGGGGGAGACGAACTCGGTCGCGTTGGCCAGCAGGAAGCCCGCGGCGCCCGCGATCGCACCCGCGATGACATAGGCCAGAAGCCGGAAGGGGTAGGGCGAGAGGCCCACCGCCTCGACGCGCTGCGCATTCTCCCGCGCCGCGCGCAGCACGCGCCCGAAGCGGGAGGCGAGCAGCATCGCGCAGCCGCCCCAGGTGAGCGCCAGCGCGCCGAGGCAGATGTAATGGAAGGCGAGCCGGTCCTCGAGCAGCCGCGCGCCCCAGACCTCGGTGCGACTGTACATCGTGTAGCCGTCATCCCCGCCATAGGCGGCGAGCGAGGAGGCGGTGAAGAAGGCCATCTGCCCGAAGGCGAGCGTGATCATGATGAAATGCACGCCCGAGGTCCGGATCGAGATCGCGCCCGTGACCAGGGAGAACAGCGCCGCCGCGCCGATCGCCGCCGGCAGCACGCGTGCGGCATCCGTGACGCCATGCGCATCGAGGATCGCGACCGCATAGGCGCCGATGCCGAGGGACGCCGCATGGCCGAGGCTCGCCAGCCCCGCCCCGCCCACGAGGAAGGCGAGGGAGACGGCCGCCATGCCGAGGATCATGCCGCGCGCCATCAGCGTCGTCTCATAGGATCCGCCGAGCCCGACGAAGGGCGCCGCGCCGAGGGCGAGCAGCACGGCGAGCGGCAGCCAGGCCTCGCGCGCCACGGCGTTCAGCCCGCGCGGACGGGAAACAGGCCCGCCGGCCGGAAGGCGAGGATCGCCGCCATCGCAACATAGACGAGCATGGAGGCGAGCGCGGCCCCCGCCTGCCGCGCCGCGGACGCGTCGAGGAACAGCCGCATCAGGTCCGGCATCAGCGACTTGCCGAGCGTGTCGATCAGCCCGACCAGGAGTGCGGCCACGAAGGCCCCGCGGATCGAGCCGATGCCGCCGATGACGATGACGACGAAGGCGAGGATCAGGACGTTGTCGCCCATCCCCGGCTCGACCGAGAAGATCGGCCCGGCCAGCACGCCCGCGAAGCCGGCCAGCATGGCGCCGAAGGCGAAGACCATGGTGAAGAGCTGCCGCACATCGACGCCGAGGGCCGAGACCATCGCCGGGTTCGTCGCCCCCGCGCGCACCAGCATCCCCGCCCGCGTGCGTTCTACCAGCCACCACAACAACCCCGCCGTCGCGATGCCCGCGCCGAGCACGGCCACGCGATAGATCGGGTATTGCAGGCCGGGCATGATCTCGATGCCGCCCTCGAGCAGCGGCGGGATCGGCACCTGCAGCGGTGCCGCGCCCCAGACCACCTTCACGCCCTCGTTCAGCACCAGGATCACGCCGAAGGTCGCCAGCACCTGGGACAAATGGTCGCGGTCGTACAGGTGCCGGAACACCAGCAGTTCGAGCAGCAGCCCGGCCGCGAGCGCCGCGGGCAGGGCGAGCGCGAGCCCCAGCCAGAAGGACCCCGTCGCGGCCGCGAAGGCGGCGCCGAGATAGGCGCCGAGCATGTACTGCACGCCGTGGGCGAGGTTGATGAAGTCCATCACCCCGAACACCAGCGTCAGCCCCGCCGCAACGAGGAACAGCAGGACCCCGAGTTGCAGGCCGTTCAGCGCCTGCACCAGCAACAGCTGCGTGGTCACGCCCCGGACTTCGGCGCGCGACGCGTCAGCGCATCCGGCATTCGGCCGCCCAGGGGTCGACATCCGCCTGGAGCACGCGGCGCTCCGTCTCGGTCTGGAACTTCCCGTCCGGCCGGCGCGCGACCTTGAGCAGCCAGAAATCCTGCACCGGGTAGTGATTCACGCCGAAGCGGAAGGGCCCGCGGACCGAGCGGAAATCGGCCGCGCGGATCGCCGCGCGCAGTGCGTCCTTGTCGCGCAGGTTGCCGCCGACCTTGCGGATCGCGCTGTCGAGCAGCATCGCCCCGTCATAGGACTGCGCGGCGTAGGAGGCGGGGACGTAGTTGAACTGCGCCTCGAAGTCGCGAACGAAACGGCGGTTCTGCTCGTTGTCCATGTTCGGCGCCCAGGAGGCGGCGGAGAAGAAGCCGAGGGCGGCTTCGCCCTGCGCGGGCAGCGTCGCCTCGTCCACCGTGAAGGTGGACAGGAAGGGGATGTTCGCGAGCCCGGCCTGGCGGTACTGCCGCACCAGGTTCACGCCGAGCCCGCCCGGCATGAAGGTGAAGATGGCATCGGGGCGCGCGGCGGCGATCTTCGCCAGCTCGGCCGAGAAATCGAGCTGCGTCAGCGGCACGTACACCTCGTCGACCACCTGGCCCTTGAAGCGGGACTTGAAGCCGGCGACCGCATCGCGGCCGGCCTGGTAGTTCGGCACCATCACGAAGACGCGGCGATAGCCCGCATCCTCGCAGGCCTGTCCGATGACCGAATGGACTTGGTCATTGTTGTAGGAGGTGGTGAAGAAGAACGGGTTGCAGCCACGCCCGGCGAAGGTGGACGGGCCTGCATTCGTGCTGATCAGGAAGGTGTTCGCCTCCGTCACCGGCCGGATGATCGCCTGCAGGATGTTCGAGAAGACGACGCCGACGACGAAGTCGACGCGGTCGCGCTCGAGCGCCGCGCGCACCTTCGTCACCGCGACTTCGGGGCGCAGTTCGTCGTCGATGTGCACGACCTCGGTCGTCAGCCCGCCGAGCTTGCCGTCGAGGTGCCGCAGTCCCTGGAGGAAGCCGTCGCGCAGCTGGGTGCCGAGGGCCGCCTGCGGGCCGGTCTGCACCGCCACCAGGCCGATCTTCACGCCGCCGGCGGGCTGCGCATGCAGGATGGCCGGCGCGGCCAGCAAGCCCGTGGTGCCGCCCAGAAGCAGGCGCCGTGCGATCCCGGTCATGGAAGCTCCCCCGTATGTTCGGATTCCGGCCCCTGTTAAGCGCGAAGCGTCACAGGGACGCAAGACGGGCCGCCATTTCCGCCGCGCGGGCGGTCAGCGGGTGATCCGGGTCGGTGAGGGGGTCGAGGACCGTGAAGTGGTTCGCCCCGGGGATTTCCTCCGCCGTCCCGCCCCAGGCGTCGGCGAAGTCCCGGCTCTGGCGGCGGAACTCGTCGCTTTCGGCGCCGCCCACCACGGCATGCAGCGGCAGGCCGGGGGAGGGCAACAGGCGGGGCGAGAGCGCCCGCGCCTCCTCCCGTGACAGTTGCAGGGCGCGGGCGATGCTGGTGGGCAGCAGCGGTTCGAGTTCGAAGACGCCCGAGATCGGCAGGGCCGCGGGCACCACGTCCGTCCCGAGCGCCGCGTCGAGCGCCGGCCAGTCGGTGGCGAGCAGCATGGCGGCGAGATGCCCGCCCGCCGAATGCCCGGTGGCGAGGATGCGCTGCCGTGCGCCGAGGTAGAGCGACGCCGCGCAGCGCCGCAACTGCGCGACGATGGTCGCGAGGCTGACCTCGGGACAGAGCCCGTAGGAGGGCACGGCGACCGCCACGCCGCGCAGCAGCATCCCCCGCGCGAAGTGGCTGACCGCCTTTCGGTCCAGCGCCTGCCAGTATCCGCCATGGATGAAGAGCGCGAGCGGGCAGGGCCCCTCGGCCTCGGGCAGGAACAGGTCGAGCGCCTCGCGCTCGGTCTCGCCATAGGCGACATCCAGCCGCGCGCGCGGCCAGGCGGCCCGGAACGCCGCGGCATCGGCGATCCAGCGCGCGAGGATGGCGCCGCTGTCCGGCACCCGCGCCCGGTTGTTGTATTCGGCTTCCGCGTCCATGTGCCGCATTGCGCATGGCCTCGTGCCGGCGCGCAAGGCAGGATGGGGCGATGCGGGTCTACCTGGCCGGACCGGAGGTGTTCCTGCCCGACGCGCTCGAGGTCGCGGCGGCGAAGAAGCGCGTCTGCGCGGCGCATGGGCTGGAAGGCGTCTTTCCGCTCGACCCGCCGCCGGTCGCGGTGCCGGCGGACCGGCCCTACTGGATGCGCATCTACCTGGGCAACGAGGCGCATATCCGCTCCTGCGGCGCGCTCATCGCCAACCTCACGCCCTTCCGCGGGCCGTCGGCCGATGCGGGGACGGTGTTTGAACTCGGCTTCATGCGCGCGCTCGGCCGGCCGGTCGCGGGCTATTCCAATGCGGGGGGGGATTTCCTCGACCGCACCCGCGCCTTCATCGGCACCGCGGCGCGCCTGCGCGCCGATGGCGGGTGGGAGGATGCCGAGGCCATGGGCCTCGAGGATTTCGGCCTGGCCGACAACCTGATGGTCGATGGCGGCATCGCGGCCGCGGGCGGCGTGCTCGAGCGGCAGGACGCGCCGGGCGACCGCTGGCGCGACCTCGCCGCCTTCGAGCGCTGCTGCGCCTGGATCGCGCGGCGCTGACGGGCGGGCGGATCGTGCCGATGCACGATCCGGGAGCGCAAAGCGCGACCGCGCCCAGACCATCAGCCGTTCCTGGCGCGGCCGTGCAGGGCGCGAAAGCCAAGCTGCCGGAGGCGGCGCCCGGCGTCTGAGGGCAAGAAAGGCTCAGTGCCCTTCCGCGTCCAGCGCGTAGCCGGCCGAGCGCACCGTCCGGATCAGGTCGACCTCGTCCGGCCCGTTGATGGCCTTGCGCAGGCGGCGGATATGCACGTCGACGGTGCGCGGCTCGACATGGATGTCGCGCCCCCAGACCGCGTCGAGCAGCTGTTCGCGCGTGAAGACGCGCCCCGGATGCTGAAGGAAGAATTCCAGCAGCCGGTACTCGGTCGGGCCCAGATGCAGCGCGCGCCCGTTGCGCGTCACGCGGTGCGCGTCCTGGTCCATGCTGAGGTCGCGGTAGGAGATCGCGCCCTTGGTCGCCGCACCGCCGGATCGCCGCAGAAGGGCGCGGATGCGCGCGAGCAGCGCGTCCATCGCGAAGGGCTTGGCGATGTAGTCGTCGGCACCCGTGTCCAGCGCGCGGACCGCGTCCTGGTCCTCGGTGCGCGCCGTGACCATGATGATGGGCAGGTCGCGCGTGCCGGGGCGGCGGCGCAGCTGGCGGCAGACCTCGATGCCCGAGAGCGCGGGCAGCATCCAGTCGAGCAGCACGAGGTCGGGCCGCGCCTCGGAGACGCGCAGCAGCGCCTCCTGCCCGTCAGCGGCTTCCTCGACCCGGAAGCCCTGCTTTTCCAGGTTGTAGCGCAGCAGCGTCAGCAGCGGCGCCTCGTCCTCCACCACGAGGATGGTGGGCTTGGCGAGCGAGGAATAGGCTTCTGCCATGGCGGGCTCCCTGCTGCCTATTCGCCGGCCGGGCGGACCACGGCGAAGGCGGATTCGTCGGCCTTCGGGCGGTCGTCCGGCAGGCTGTCGCCGAGCACGGCGTAGTGGATGCGCTCGGCGATGTTGGTGGTGTGGTCGCCGATGCGCTCGAGGTTCTTGGCGATGAACAGCATGTGGGTGGCCGCGGTGATGTTGCGCGGATCCTCCATCATGAAGGTCAGCAACTCGCGGAAGATGCCGTTGTAGATGGCATCGACCGGCTCGTCCGCCTCCCACACCCGGCGCGCGGCCTCGGCGTCGTTCGCCACGAAGGCGTCCATCGCGGCCTTGAGGTTCTCCTGCACCAGCTGCGCCATCCGCTCGAAGCCGGCGAGGCTGCCGATGGAGGGCAGGGAGGCGAGCACGATCGCCCGCTTGGCCGCGTTGCGCGCGTAGTCGCCGATGCGTTCCAGGTCGTTCGAGGCCTTCATCGCGCCGATGATGACGCGCAGGTCCTGCGCCATGGGCTGGCGCAGCGCGATGAGCCGCACGCAGAAGGCCTCGATCTCGCGCTCCAGCTGGTCGATCTGGACGTCGCGCTGCACCACCTCGGAGGCGAGCGCGGTGTCACGGCGCACCAGCGCGCGCGTCGCGTCCGCCACCTGGCGTTCCGCGAGGCCGCCCATGCGCGCCGTCATGTCGCGAAGGCGCCGGAGGTCCTCGTCGTAGCTGCGAACGATGTGTTCGGTCGGCATGGTCCTGGTCCCTCCGCCGCTCAGCCGAACCGGCCGGTGATGTATTCCTGGGTCTTGGGGTGCTTCGGCGCGGTGAACATCTGCGCCGCCGGCGCCACCTCGATCAGCTCGCCCAGGTAGAAGAAGGCGACCTGGTCGGCGCAGCGGGCGGCCTGCTGCATGTTGTGGGTTACGATCACGATGGTGAAGTCGCGCTTCAGCTCGTCGATCAGCTCCTCGATCTTGAGCGTGCTGATCGGGTCGAGTGCGGAGGTCGGCTCGTCGAACAGGATCACCTCCGGCCGCACCGCGATGGTGCGCGCGATGCACAGGCGCTGCTGCTGACCGCCCGACAGGCCGAGCGCGCTGCTGTCCAGCCGGTCCTTCACCTCGTCCCAGATGGCGGCGCGCGACAGCGCCCATTCCACCCGCTCGTCCATCTGCGACTTCGACATCTTCTCGTGCAGGCGGACGCCGAAGGCGATGTTCTCGTAGATCGTCATGGGGAAGGGGGTGGGCTTCTGGAACACCATCCCGATCTTGGCGCGCAGCGCGTTCAGGTCGGCATCGGGCGCGATGACGTTCTGCCCGTCCAGCATCACCTCCCCCGTCGCGCGCTGGCCGGGGTAGAGGCTGTACATGCGGTTCAGCACCCGCAGCAGCGTCGACTTGCCGCAGCCCGAGGGCCCGATCATGCCGGTGACCTGCCGGTCGGGGATGTCGAAGTCGATCCCCTTCAGCGCGCGGTTCTCGCCGTAGAAGAAGTCGAGGTTCCGGATGGCGATGCGCGGCGCGTTCAGCGTGGCGCCCGAGCGTGCCTGCACGCCGCCGAAGCTCTGTCGCGGGGCCTCGATCGTCCCGTTCTCGGTGCTGGTGGACATCGCGTCCTTCCTTCCGGTCACTTGCGGGCGCGCAGCAGGCTGCGCGCGAGGATGTTGAGAAGCAGCACGCTCAGCGTGATCAGCAGCGCGCCCGCCCAGGCGAGTGCGATCCAGTCCTCGAAGGGGGAGCCGGCGAAGGAATAGATCGTCACCGGCAGGCTCGACATCGGCTTCGACAGGTCGGTCGACCAGGTGTTGTTGCCGAGCGAGGTGAAGAGCAGCGGCGCCGTCTCCCCCGCCACGCGGGCGACCGCGAGCAGGATGCCGGTGATGATGCCGGACATGGCCGACTTCCAGCACACGAAGACGATCATCTTCCACTTGGGCGACCCCAGGCCAATCACTGCTTCCCGCAGCGTGTTGGGGATCAGCTGGAGCATGTCCTCGGTCGTGCGCACCACGACCGGGATGACGATGATGGCGAGTGCGGCGACACCCGCCCAGCCGGAGAAGCCGCCGAAGGGCAGCACCAGGATCTGGTAGACGAAGAGCCCGACCAGGATCGAGGGGGCGGAAAGCAGGATGTCCGAGACGAAGCGCACCATGTTCCCGAAGCGGGACTCACGCGCGTATTCTGCCAGGTAGGTGCCGACCAGCATGCCGATCGGCGTGCCGATGGCCGTGCCCAGCACGGCCTGGATCAGGCTGCCGACGATCGCGTTGAGCAACCCGCCTTCCGAGCCCGGCGGCGCCGTCACATGGGTGAAGACGCGCAGGCTCATCGCCTCGAAGCCGCGGTAGAACAGCGTCGCCAGGATCGAGGCGAGGAAGACCAGCCCGACCAGCGTGGCCAGCACGCACAGCGTGCGGACGATCAGGTCGGCGCGCTTGCGCCGGCGGCCGAGGGCGAGGGCCACCTCGGGGTCCTTGCGCGGGCCGGGCACCGCGCCGGCGGACAGCGTGATGCTCATGGGATCAGGCCTTCAGCCGGGAGCGCAGCAGGTAGCGCGAGGTGGCGAGCACGACGAACGACAGCACGAAGAGGATGAAGCCGAGCGCGAGCAGCGAGGCGAGCTTGAGGCTGCCTTCCTGGCTCTCCCCGAATTCGAGCGCGACGAGCGAGGCGATGGTGTTGCCCGGCCCGAAGAGGCTCGTGCTGATGCGGTTCGCGTTGCCGATCACGAATGTGACCGCCATCGTCTCGCCCAGCGCGCGGCCCAGGCCCAGCATGATGCCGCCGACCACGGAGACGCGGGTGTAGGGGATGACGACACCCTTCATCACCTCCCAGGTCGTCGCACCCAGGCCATAGGCGCTCTCCTTGTAGACCGGGGGCACCTGCTCGAACACGTCGCGCATGGTCGCGGCGATGAAGGGCAGGATCATGATCGCGAGGATGAAGGAGGCGGTGAAGATGCCCGTCCCGAAAGGCGCACCCTGGAACAGGAAGCCCACCCCCGGCACTTCGCCGAGCGTGTCGATCAGCGTCGGCTGGATGTGGGTCGCGAAGGCCGGGACGATGACGAAGAAGCCCCACATGCCGTAGATGATCGACGGCACGGCGGCCAGCAGCTCGATGGCCGTGCCGACCGGCCGGCGTAGCCACACGGGTGCGAGTTCCGTGAGGTAGAAGGCGATGCCGAAGGCGAGCGGCACGGCCAGCACGATCGACAGCAGCGCGGTCACGATGGTGCCGTAGATCGACACGCCCGCGCCGAACACCTCCTGCACAGGATCCCAGTCCGTCGAGGTGATGAAGCCGAGCCCGAAGGCCCGGAAGGCGGGCAGGCCGGCGATGAACAGCTCGACGATGATCGCGCCCAGCAGCAGCAGGACGAAGATCCCGGCGCCCCTGCAGGCCCATTCGAAGATGGTGTCGCCGAGATTTCCCGCGCCGCGCGCCGCGCGCGTGGGGGGCGGGGGAGAGGCTGTCGCGGCCTGGCTCACGCTGTGTCTGCCCGTCAGGAGGAAGAAGAAGGGGCCCGGCATCCCGCCGAGCCCCCTGTCCGGTCGATCAGGCGCCGAACTGGCGGCTCCAGGCGGCGCGGACCGCGTCCTTGGTGGCCTGCGGCAGGGGGATGTATTCCAACTCCTGCGCGAGCCGGTCGCCATCCTTGAAGGCCCAGTCGAAGAAGCGGCGCACATTGGCGCTGCGCGCCGCATCCGTCGGGTTGGTCGGCAGCAGGATGAAGGTCGGCGCCACGATCGGCCAGGACTTCGCCCCGGGCGTGTTCACGATGTTGGCGGCGAAGCCCGGCACGGACCAGTCGGCCGCACCGGCGGCGGCCATGAAGGTCTCGTGTTCCGGCTTCACGAAGTTGCCGTCCTTGTTCTGGATCTGCGTCGTCACCAGGCGGTTGGTGATGGCGTAGGCGTTCTCGACATAGCCGATCGCGCCGCGCACCTGGCGCACGGTGCCGGCCACGCCCTCATTGCCGCGCGCGCCGGTGCCGGCGGGGAAGCGGACGGAGGTGCCTACGCCCACGCGCGTCTTCCACTCCTCGGACACGTCGGCGAGGTAGGACGCCCAGACGAAGGTCGTCCCCGACCCGTCGGCGCGATAGGCCGGCGCGATCGCGAGGTTCGGCAGGTTCACGCCGGCATTGATCGCGACGATGCGCGGGTCGTTCCAGCGCGTGATCTTGCCGAGGTAGATGTCGGCGAGGATCGGGCCGGTCAGCTTGAGCTGGTCGTTCTCGATGCCCGGGATGTTCACGATGGCGACGAGCGAACCCATCACCGTCGGGAACTGCAGCAGGTTGCCATCGGTCAGTTGCTGGGCGTTCAGCGGCGCGTCGGTCGCGCCGAAATCCACCGTCCGGTTGCGGATCTGGTTGATGCCGGCGCCCGAGCCGACGGACTGGTAGTTCACCTGGACATTGATCGCCGAGCGGGCCGCCTCGGCCCACTTCTGGTAGACCGGGTTGGGGAAGGTCGCGCCCGCGCCCGTGATCTGGCCGCCCTGGGCCCGCGCGCCGAAGGCCGGCAGGATCAGCGCCGCACCGGCACCGAGAAGGATGGACCGCCTGTTCACAGCGTCTCTCCGTATTGTTGTCCTCGCCGCCCCGGTCGGAGCGGCGTCGGGGCGGCTTCTAGGCGCCGGGAAAGTCGCTCGGATTGCAGTTTGATGAAACTTCGATGACATGGTTGCGGACAAGAATCGCGCTTGTCCGCCCAGTCCCTAGCGATACCAGCCTGGCCGGCGCTTTTCCCGGAACGCCGCGAGCCCCTCCCGCCCCTCGGCCGAAGCCCGCTGCATCCAGGATTCATGCGCCAGCAGCGACATCTCCCGCGCGCTCAGCTTAAGCCCCGTGGCGCCCAGGAACGAGTCCTTCGTCATGGCGATGGCGGTGGGGGAGGAGAGCATGGTCTGGTCGATGATCTCGGCCAGCCGCGCATCGGCCTGCCCGGCCGCGACCACCTCATGCACCAGGCCGATGCGCAGCGCTTCCTCGGCGCCGAATCGTTCCCCGGTCAGGGCGTAGCGGCGCGTGTGGCGCAGGCCCATGGCATGGACCATGTGCGTACTGATGGGCGTCGGCGCGACGCCGACCCGCACCTCGGTCAGGCCGAAGATCGCCTCCGGCGTCGCGATCGCGACATCGACGCAGCAGACCACGCCGCAGCCGCCGCCGAAGCAGGCGCCATGGACCAGGGCGAAGGTGGGCTTGGGAAATTCGTTCAGCTTCTGCATCGCCGTGGTCGTCGCCATCGAGGCCGCATAGGCCTTTTCGGGCCCGTAGGTCGCGGCCCTGGCCAGCCAGTCGAGGTCGGCGCCGGCCTGGAAATGCTTGCCCGCGCCGCGGATGACCAGCGCTCGCACCGCCGGATCGTCCCGCAGCCGGTCCAGACCCGCGATCAGCGCGCCGAGCAGGTCCTCGTCATAGGCATTGCCCTTGGCCGGCTTGTTCAGCGTGGCGGTGGCGATGCCGCGCGAATCGACGGACAGCAGGACGGGATCGGACATGGTGGGTCTCCTTTCGGGGTGCCGCATCCTCCGTCCCGGCCCGGCGGGCGCCAAGCCGCCGTTGACGCATGGCCGCGCCGCGCGGAAGGCTGGCCCCGCACGCGAAGGATGCCGCCCATGTTCGCCACCCGCCCGACCCTGTCCGGCCCGCGCCACGCCGTCTCGGCCGGCCACTACCTGGCCTCGACCGCCGCCATCGCGGTGCTGGAGGCCGGCGGCAACGCGATCGACGCGGGCTGCGCCGCCGGCGTCGCGCTCGGCGTGCTGCTGCCGGACCTCGTGAATGTCGCCGGCGTCGCGCCGATCATGATCCGCATGGCCGACGGCACGGTCGAGACCATCGCCGGCCTCGGCCACTGGCCGCGCGCCCTGCCGCCCGATGTCTTCATGCGCGAACATGGCGGGCGCATCCCGAACGGCGTGCGCCGCACCGTCGTGCCCGCGGCCCCCGATGCCTGGATCACCGCGCTGGAACGCCACGGCACCATGGGCTTCGGCGATGTCGCGCAATTCGCGATCCGCTACGCCGGCGAAGGCTTTGCCGTCTATCCGCTGCTGGCCGAGACCGTCGCCGCCCATCGCGACGAATACGCGCAATACCCGTCCAACGCCGCGATCTTCCTCCCCGGCGGGCAGCCGCCCAGGGTGGGCGAGCGCTTCGTGCAGGCCGACCTCGCCCGCACGCTGACCTACATGGTCGAGGAGGAACGCCGCGCCACGGCGACCGGCGGACGCATGGCCGGCCTCGCCGCCGCGCACGCCGCCTTCTACCGCGGCGACATCGCGCGGGAGATCGTCCGCTTCATCCAGGCCGAGGAGGGGTTTCTGTCCATGGACGACCTCGCCGGCTACCGCTCGCGCCTCGAACCCGCGGTCGCGCGCGCCTGGCGGGGGCACCAGCTGCTGACCTGCGGCCCCTGGTGCCAGGGGCCGGCGCTCGCCCAGGCGCTGTTGCTGATGGAACGCGCCGGCTTCGACGGCATGGCGCACAACGCGCCCGACTACCTGCACCTGCTGGTCGAATGCGTGAAGGCGGCGATGGCGGACCGCGAATATCATTTCGGCGATCCGCGCTTCACGACGGTGCCGCTCGAGGAACTGCTCTCCCCCGCGCATCTCGACGCGCGGCTCAGCCAGATCGACCCGGCGCGCGCGCATCCGTCCATGTATCCGCCGCTGCTCGGGCAGGGGACGCCGGCCGATGGCCCGCAGCGCGCCGACCTGCCGAAGGTGGAGGCCGACACCTCCTACGTCGCGGTGGTGGATCGCTGGGGCAACGCCTTCTCCGCCACGCCGTCGGACGGGTCCTGGAACTCGCCCGTGGTGCCGGGGCTGGGCCTCATCCCGTCCAACCGCGGCAGCCAGTCGCGGCCCGACCCGGCGCATCCCTCCGGCGTCGCGCCCGGCAAGCGGCCGCGCCTAACGCCCAACCCGGCGATGCTGGTCACCGAGGATGGCGGCGTCATGCCCTTCGGCACGCCGGGCGGGGACGTGCAGATCCAGGCGATGCTACAGGTGATGCTGAACGTCTTCCATTTCGGCATGGAACTGCAGGAGGCGATCGAGGCGCCGCGCGTCGCCTCCTACGCCTTCCCCTCCTCCTTCGCGCCCTTCGACTATTTCCCCGCCCGCGTCGCGGTGGAATCGCGCATCCCCCGCGCGACGCGCGACGCGCTCGCCGCGCGCGGGCATGAGGTGAAGGACTGGCCCGATATCACGTGGCTCGCCGGCAGCGTGGAGGCGGTGCTCTCCGACCCGAAGGCCGGCCTGGTGCGCGCAGGGGCCGATCCGCGCCGCCCGGCCTACGCCATCGCCGGGTGAATGCCGCGGCGCTGATCGCGGCCGCCACCGCGCATCAGCGGGACGGCCGGCCGGGACCGGCGGCGGAAGCCTTCGCCGCCGCGCTCGCCGCCGGGGCGGAGGCGCCGGAACTGCACA
>NZ_JACADQ010000159.1 GCF_016106015.1 Neoroseomonas rubea | reverse complement strand
GGCCGGCAAGCGCGGGGGCGATGCGGGCGAGCTCGGCGCGCGCCGCCGCGGCCCAGGCCTCGACGCGTCCGGGATCGAGCCCCGCGCGCAGCGCGGAGGGGACATTGCCTTCCAGGATGCGGCCGAGGGCGGCCGGCGCATCGACCTGCGCGCGCGCCGCCGCCTGGTGCATGGCCGCAACCGCATCGGCGACCGCATCGAGCAGCGCCGCCGTCGGCGTGACCCGGTCGAGGAAATCGCCCTGAGGGATCGGCGCCATGCGCAGCACCCATTCCACCGCCGGGCCGTCCCCGCCTTCGCGCAGCCGCCCGTCCGGTCCGCGCGTCAGCGGCACGACGTCGCGATAGATGCCGGGCGCGTGCGGGCGGTTCAGGTCCAGTTCCCGGCGGCAGAACCGTTCCCGGTCCTCGAGGCGCGTGAAGTCGAGGAAGCCGAGGGCGACCGCCTTCTTCATTTTCCATGCCGTGTCGGGCCCGACGAAGACGGCGGAGATATGCGTCTCGACCGGGGCGGCGCCGGCGCGGGCGGCGAGGAAGGCGGCCGCTGCCGCCTGCGCCGGCGGGATGGTCACGGGTAGAGCGTCTCGATCCGCCAGCCCGTCCCGTCCCGGTGGAAGACGCGCCGTTCGTGCAGGCGGAAGGGCATGTCGCGCCACAATTCGATCCGCCGCGGCAGGACGCGGAAGCCGGACCAGTGCGGCGGGCGCGGAATGTCGCCCACCGCGTATCTCAGCCCGTATTCGGCGACCGCCTTTTCCAGCGCGAAGCGGGATTCGAGCGGGCGGGACTGCTTCGACGCCCAGGCACCCAGGCGCGAGGTCCGGGCGCGGGAGGCGTAGTAGGCATCCGCCTCCGCGTCGCTCACTTGCTCGACCTCGCCCTCGACGCGGACGGAGCGCGCGAGCGTCTTCCAGTGGAAGCAGAGCGCGGCCTGGGGGTTGCCGGCGAGCTCGCCGCCCTTGCGGCTTTCGAGGTTGGTGTAGAAGACGAAGCCCCGCGCATCGACGCCCTTGAGCAGCACCATCCGCGCGGAGGGCCGCCCATCCGGGGTGGCCGTGGCCAGGCAGACGGCGTTGGGGTCGTTGGGCTCCGAGGCCGCGGCCTCGGCCATCCAGGCCTCGAAGATGGCGATCGGGTCCTCGGTGGTGGCGGCGCCGTCCATGGCATGTGCTCCTTGCATGCTGCCTGTATCGGGGCGCGGGCGCGGGCGGCAAGGGGCGGAACCCCTTGCCCCGTGCCCCCCGCCATGGCACCACCCCCGCCCGCCCAGCCACCGGAGGGGACCCCTCAGCGATGAACGACGCCGCGCCCGAGCCCCGGATCGCCACCGGAACCCTGATGCAGGGCAAGCGCGGCATCGTCATGGGGGTGGCGAACGACCGCTCGATCGCCTGGGGGATCGCCCGCGCGGTGGCCGCCCAGGGGGGCGAGGTCGCCTTCACCTACCAGGGGGAGGCGCTGGAGAAGCGCGTCCGCCCGCTGGCCGAGAGCATCGGGTCCTCCATGGTCCTGCCCTGCGACGTGGGCGACGACGCGTCGATGGACGCGGCCTTCGCGGCGGTGGGCCAAGCCTGGGGGAAGATCGATTTCCTGGTCCACGCCATCGGCTATGCTGACAAGCAGTTCCTGCGCGGGCGCTACCTCGATACGCCGCGTTCGGCCTTCCTGCAGGCGATGGACATCTCCTGTTTCTCCTTCGTCGCGGTCGGGCAGCGCGCGGCGGCGATGATGGAGGCCGGCGGCTCCATGCTGACGCTCTCCTACCTCGGCGCGGAGCGGGTGACGCCGCACTACAACGTCATGGGCGTGGCCAAGGCGGCGCTGGAGGCTTCCGTGCGCTACATGGCGACGGACCTGGGCGAGCGCGGCATCCGGGTGAACGCGATCAGCGCCGGCCCGATCAAGACGCTGGCTGCGAGCGGGATCGGCGATTTCCGCTACATCCTGAAGTGGAACCAGTACAACGCGCCGCTGCGGCGGAACGTGACGATCGAGGAGGTCGGCGGGTCCGGGCTGTACCTGCTGTCGGAGCTCTCGGCGGGGGTGACGGGGGAGGTCCATCATGTGGACTCCGGCTACCACATCGTCGGCATGAAGAACCCGGACGCGCCGGACATCACGGTGGAGAAGGGCTGACGGCGCGGGGATGTCCCACAACTCCTTCGGCCACCTCTTTCGCGTCACCACCTGGGGCGAATCCCACGGCGCGGCCATCGGCTGCGTGGTGGACGGCGCGCCCCCGCGCATCGCGCTGAGCGAGGCTGACATCCAGCCCTGGCTGGACAAGCGCCGCCCCGGCCAGTCGAAATTCGTCACCCAGCGCCAGGAAGCCGACCAGGTCCGCATCCTCTCCGGCGTGTTCGAGGGCATGACGACCGGCACGCCCATCGCGCTGCACATCGAGAACACCGACCAGCGGTCGAAGGACTATTCCGAGATCGCGGAGCGCTTCCGCCCCGGCCATGCGGACATCACCTACGAGCTGAAATACGGCATCCGCGACTATCGCGGCGGCGGGCGGTCGAGCGCACGGGAAACCGCGATGCGGGTGGCCGCCGGCGCCGTCGCGCGCAAGGTGCTCGGTCCCGAGGTGCGCATCCGCGGCGCGATGGTCGCCATGGGCGGGGATTGGGTCGATCCCGCGAACTGGTCCTGGGACGCGGCGGATCAGAACGCCTTCTTCTGCCCCGACCCCGCCGCCGCGGCGCGGTGGGAGGAACGGCTGCTCGACCTTCGCAAGTCCGGCAATTCCGTGGGCGCGGTGATCGAGGTGGTGGCGGAGGGCGTCCCCCCCGGCCTCGGCGCGCCGATCTACGGCAAGCTCGATGCGGACCTCGCCGCCGCGCTGATGTCGATCAACGCCGTGAAGGGCGTCGAGATTGGCGACGGCTTCGGCGCCGCCGCGCTGACCGGTGCGGACAATGCCGACGAGATGCGCATGAACGCGGACGGCACCGTCGCCTTCCAGTCGAACCATGCGGGCGGAATCCTGGGCGGCATCAGCACCGGCCAGCCCATCGTGGCGCGCTTCGCGGTCAAGCCCACCAGTTCCATCCTGACGCCGCGCGCCGCGGTGGACCGCCAGGGGCGGGAGGTGGAGGTACTGACCAAGGGCCGCCACGACCCCTGCGTGGGCATCCGCGCCGTGCCGGTGGGGGAGGCGATGCTCGCGCTGGTGCTGGCGGACCACCTTCTGCGGCATCGGGCGCAGAACCCGGATGCGCCGTCCGTCGCGCGGCTGCCGAGGAATTGAGGAAGGTTGGGGGAGGGGAACCTCCCCCAAACCCCCTCCCTTTTTTGGATACTTGGCGCCCCTCCTCCGAGGTTCGGTGCCAGAAAGACAAAGAAGGAAGGGGGCTCGGGGGAGGTTCCCCTCCCCCGACCTTACTTTTGGTCCTCCCGCTTCGCCCGCTCCGCCTCCCGCAGGTAATCCTCGGTCGTCTTCGTCACCGGCCGTGCCGCCCCCGCATAGGGGTCGAGTCCGCCCAGCGTCGCCGCGTTGATCCGGCAGGAATCGCAGAGGTCCAGGATCGCCTGCCTGGCCGGGTCGGCGAACATCCAATGCGCGGACAGTTTCGCCTTCACCCGCGCGATGGACGCTTTGGTCCCGAACACCTTCCCGCAACTCGGGCAGGCGGCCGGTTCCTCCTCCTTGACCACGCGCGGGCTTGCCGCCGCGGCGTCGAAGTTCAGGCGCGGTTCCAGCGTGATGACCTTCTCCGGGCAGGTCGCGACGCAGAGGCCGCATTGCACGCAGGCATCCTCGAGGAAGCGCAGTTGCGGCGTCTCGGGGTTGGCCGAGAAGGCGGAGGTCGGGCAGACCGAGGTGCAGGCGAGGCAGAGCGTGCAGCCCTCGGTGTTCACCACCGTCGTGCCGAAGGGGGCGAGTGCCGGCATCGCCACCGTCGCGGCGGGCGCCTTCGCCGCTTCGCGCAGCGCGCGGAAGCCCTGCAGCGCCATCTCCCGCGGCGTGCCGATCGCCTTATGGGTGGACGGGGCGAAGGCGAAGGGCGCGCGGGGGAGGGCCGCGAGCGCCTCGCCGAGCGTGAAGGGATCGTCCGTCTCGATCGCGCCCGCGCGCGGCGCGGCGTGGCCGAGGCCGAGGCCGACGAGCGCCGCGTTCGCGTAGTCGATGTTGCGCAGCAGCCCTTCCGCGCCATGCGCGCGCCGGCCCGGTAGCAGCACGCGCACCGCGCTCGCCCCCCAGGCGAAGGCGCCGGCGAGCAGCGAGAGGTCGAGCGCCGTGGGCTCGTTCACGCGCAGCGGCAGCACGCGGGCGGGCAGGCCTTCGCCGTGCCGGGCCAGCGCGTCGAGCATGGGCTCGCCCTGCGCCTCGTCGTGGAACAGCACGACCGGCGCCTCCCCGCCGGCGGCGCGATAGGCGAGCAGCAGCGTGCGCAGGCGGCGGCCCAGCGCGGCGGCGGGCGGCAGCGTGTATTGCGCGGCACCGGTCGGGCAGACGGCGGCGCAGGCGCCGCAGCCGGCGCAGATCTCCGCGCTGATCACCACCTGGTCCTTCTGCGGGCCGGTGCCGGGGGTGATGGCGCCGGTCGGGCAGAGGTCGATGCAGCGCGTGCAGCCGGTGCGCCTGTTGCGGCTATGCGCGCAGAGGCTGCCGTCGAATTCGATGAAGCGCGGCTTGTCGAAGGTGCCGTTCAGCTCGGCGGCGGCGGCCACCAGGCGCTCGACGGCGGTCGCGTCGGCGGGGTCGGCGCGCAGGTAGCCCTGCCGGACCTCATGCGCCGGGAACAGCGGCGCGCCGCCGGTCAGGTCCAGCACGATGTCCGCGCGGCTCGTCGCACCATCCTTGCCCGGGCCCCAGTCGTAGCGGGCGCGGGAGGAAGGGCGCGGCATGGCCGCGCCGTCGACCGTCACCTCGAAGGCGCCGAGGAAGCCGGTCGCGGCGCGGGCGCGGCCCTTCATGACGGGGAAGGGGGCGCTGCGGGGCGGGGTCACATCTTCCGCACCGGTCAGCAGCACCGTCAGGTCGAGCCGGTCGGCGAGCTTCGCCGCGGCCTCGAGCGCGGTCGCATCGCGCCCCAGCACGAGTGCGACCCCGCCGCTTTCGAGCGGGACGAGCGGCGTGGCGGGCATCGGTTCGGCGGCGGCGGCGAGCAGCGCTGCCATCTTCGGCCCGGCGCCGCGGCCTTCGGCCGACCAGCCGGCATGCTCGCGGATGTTGACGAAGGTCGGCGCCTCCGCCCCCGCCTCGGCCGCTTCCTGGGCGAACAGCGGTGCCTGGGCGGTGCAGGCGACGGTCAGCGGGCGGCCGGTGGCCAGAGCGGCCATGAAGCGGTCGAGCTGCGCCATGCAGAGCTGCTCGGCGGTGCGAACCTCCGCGCCGCAGCCGCGGGCGACGGCGCGCTCGTCGAGCCGCATCGTGTCTTCGCAGCTGCACACGAGCGCGATGCGCCCATCCGATCCGCTCATATCGTGAACCGCTCCCCGCGCCGCCCCCGATTGGACCCTGGGGGCGGGCGGCATATATGCCGGCATGATCCGGGATGCGAGGGACCACGACACGGTGAACGAAGGACTGTCCGACCTGCCGAGTGTCTTCACGCCGATCGTGCCTCTCCGCGAGGCCGGCGACGCGCTGGCGCGCGCCGTCGAGCTGGCGCCGCGCGAAGGGGCGGGCACGCTCGTCTGGGTGCGGTCCTGGTCGCGGATCGAAGCGGCGGTGGTGCTGGAGCCCGAGCAGACGCTCGCCGCGGCGCGCCCGGCCCTGCTCGCCGCCATGGCCGCCTTCGCCGATGCCGCGGGGGCGCTCGGCCCGCCCGAGGTGCCGCTCACCTTCGACTGGCCGGCGACCATCCGCGTCAATGGCGGGACGGTGGGGCAGGCGCGGATCGCCACCCCGCCCGGCTGCGCCGAGGATGCGGTGCCCGACTGGCTGGTGGTGGGGATCGAGGTCGCCTTCGCCGCCCCCACGGACAGCGACCCCGGCCACGATCCCGGCCGGACGACCCTGTTCGAGGAAGGCTACAACGAGACGACCCCCGCCGAGATGACGGCCGCCTGGGCGCGCCACCTGATGGCGACGCTCGCGGACTGGCAGGGACGGGGCTTCCGGATCATTGCCGAACGCTATCTTGCGCGGCTCGATCCCGCGATCGGGGCGGGCGCACTGCGGGGGATCGACCCCGCGACCGGCGCCCTGGTGCTGCAGCGCGGTGCCGCGCGCGAGGCCCTGCCGCTGATCCAGGCGGTGGCGGCATGACCCGCCTGCCTCGCACCATCCGGCTCGATCCCTCCGACGCGCTCGTGTTTCCCCACGCGGCCGAACCCGGCGAATGGGCCGTGCCCGGCGGCTTCTGCTTCTGGGACGACGACGTCGCGGCGCTCGCGGGCAAGCGGCGCCAGGCCTTCCGCGCGGGCTGGCTCGGCCTCGGTTCCTTCGGCTGGTCGACGCTGGTGCAGGTCTCGACTGCGACGGATGCGCAGCGGGAGGAAGCGGTGGCGGCGCTCGCCGCGCATATCCGCGCGGCGCATGGCGCGCCGGACGACGCCGCGGCGCGGGCGGCGGCCGAGGAAGAGATCGCCTTCGCGGAATCGCTCTGCGAGCATCCGCCCGGCACGCTGCTCGCCCTTGGCCGCAGCCTGGAGGACGGGGAGGTGCGCGAGCGCTTCCGCACGCTGCACGAACGGGCGCAGGAACATCGTGCCTTCGACTCGCTGCCGGTCTTCGCGGCGGTGAGCGTGGAAGGCGAGGAGGAGGAAGCGCCGATGCGACCGGATCTCGCGCGCATGGCCAGGGGCGGGACGTGAGCGCGTTGCTTTCTCCCGGCGACTTCTGGGTCGCCTCCGGCCATCACCTGTGCGACGTGGCCGAGCATGGGCGGCTGCTCGGCACGCCCGAATTGTGGCGCGCCTTCCTCGCGCGGCCGGAACTGATGCCGCCGGAGGAAGCCTGCGCGGCGGAACGCGCGCTGCACGCGGCGCTGATGGACGCGCCGCTCCAGGCGGTGGACGGGGCGCGCCTCGCCGCGCTCGCGGATGGCGATGCGCGGGAGAATTTCGGCCAGTTCCTCGCCTTCCGCGACCGCGTCGCGGCGGCGCCGACGCTGGAGGCCGCCTGGCTTGCGCTGTACCGCGAAGGTGTGGCCGGCATCCCGCCCATCCTGCTGCAGATGCTGACGCATCTGGTGGCGCGCAGCGCGCTGGAGGGGGAGGGCGATCCCTTCGCGCTGCGGGCGGGCGAGCTGCTGTACCGCGCGCAGCGCGTCGGCATCCACCAGGGCGCGACGCTTCTGGCGGATGAGGAAGTGGTCGAGATGCGCGGCCGCGACGGCGGCTTCGGCGCGCTCGGGCAATTGCTGGTCGAGGCCGGCGCACCGCCGCGGGAGGTCGAGCTCGACGTGCTGACCGAGGCGAACGCGACCGCCTATCACGGGCGGTCGGACGCGCACGACTTCGCGCTCGACATCGCCGAGGGCCGCGACGGCCAGCGCGGCATCGCGCGCATGCTGGAGCGCTTCATCCGCCACATGTTCGGGGAGGAGGTGTCGATCCGCGCCGTGCCGGTGATCGAGGACCGCAACTGGACCTGGCATGTCGGGCTGGATGCCGAGGCGACGTCGATCGCCAACGACCTCTGGCAGGGCAGGAAGGTGAAGCAGGACAGGCTCGCGCGCATCCTGTGGCTCGGTGTGCTGGAGTTCGCTGACCCCTCGCGCGTGCTGCCGCGCGTTGCCGGCCGGCCGGTCTATCTCGCACTGGCGATGGATGCGGCGAACCGGCTGCGGATGAAGCCGCAGAACCTGGTCGCGGGGCTGCCGCTGGTGGGCAAGGAGCAGGCGGCATGACGCTCGAGGTGCCGGGCACGGTCCGGGTCGAGGTCGGCGTCGTCATGGAACGCCGCCCCGGCGTGACGCCCTGGGCCGAGCATGCCTGGGCGGCGGTCGAGGTGCTGGAGGAGTTCCCCGACCTTCCGCCCTGGACCGCGCTGCGGGAGGAAGCCGGCCGCACGCTGTTCTTCGCCGGCGGGGCGGAGGTGGCGCTGCACCCGACGGATACGGACAACTACATCCACAACCTGGAACAGGACCCGCCGCGCATCTGGGTGCTGCTGCGCCCAGTCGAGCAGGCGCCCGGCTACCAGTTGCAGGCCGTGACGGTCGATGCGGGGGAGGCACAGCTCTACGCCGAATCGGGCACCGACCTGCTGGAGGCGCTGCCCATGCCGGCGCGGTTGCGCCTGCTGCTGGAACGCTTCGTCGCCGAGCACCACAAGGTTCGCGAATTCCACAAGCGCAAGCGCGACCGCGCCGACAGCGAGGCGCTGGCGCGCCGGTCGCGGGTGGAGGAGGCATGAGCGAGGAGGGGTTCCTCTCACGCTGGTCGCGCCGCAAGCGCGCGATCGAGGCGGGGCGCGAGCTTCCCGAGCCGGAAGCCCCGCCACCCGCGACCGTTGCCGCCGCCGCGCCGCCGCCCGCCGTGGTCACCCCGCCCACCGCCGCGGCGCCGGAGGAACCCGAATTCGACCCCGCGAGCCTGCCCCCGGTCGAGAGCCTGACGATCGAGAGCGACATCACCGCCTTCCTGCGCAAGGGCGTGCCGGAGTCGCTCAAGCGCGCCGCGCTGCGCCGCGCCTGGTCGCTCGACCCGGCGATCCGCGACTTCGTCGGCCCGGCCGACTACGCCTGGGACTTCAACGCGCCGGATGGCGTGCCTGGCTTCGCGCTGGACCTGCCGGGGGATGTGAAGGAGTTGCTCGCGCAGGTGTTCCGGCCGGCGGAGCCCGAGGAGGCGCCGGCCCCCGCCGAACTCGCAGAGGCAGCGCCCGAGACGCGGCCCGAGGCACCGGAGGCCCCCCCGCCGCCCGCGCTGGCCGCGGTTGCCCCGCCCGCCGAGCCGGAGG
>NZ_JACADQ010000158.1 GCF_016106015.1 Neoroseomonas rubea | reverse complement strand
TCGGCGTCCGTCCCGGGGCGCGCCGCGCCGGGCTCGGCCGCGCCCTGATGCGCGCCCTGGCGGCCGAGGCCGCGCGACGCGGCGCAGCCGAACTGTTCCTCGAGGTCTCGGAGGCGAATGGATCCGCGCGCGCGCTCTACACGGGCCTCGGCGCGGCGGAGACCGGGCGGCGGCGGCGCTACTACCCTGACGGGTCTGACGCGCTGGTGCTCCGGCTGGACCTCACCCGCCCCGGCGGATGAGGAGGCGGAGCGCGCCGCCCGTACCCTCCTCCGCCGCGAGCACCGCATGACCCTGCTCGGCGGCGGTGCGGGGGACGTTGCGGCGGGGTTCCTCCCCCTTGAGGAGGACTTCAAGCGACTGACCTGGCGCGAGACGATCCAGCGCCAGGCGCACACGCACGAAGGTCATCGGGCAAGTCTCACCCGTGATATCCAGGCTTGAATCCGGTTGGAATTCTTCGTCACCGACAAGAAATGACCTGGCTTTCATGTAATTTATCTCTCCCGCAATTGCGGCTTGTCGAGATGGTGGCTAGAAGGCCTCATTGCCATGGCGATGGGGGGCATGTCGAATGGCCGAGTCGAATCCGAGTTCGGAACTTCTGGGGCTCACCGCCCAGATCGTTTCGGCGCATGTGTCGCATAATCCCGTCCCCGCGAGCGAATTGCCGGGGCTGATCCAGGAAGTGTTCCGCACGCTCTCGGGCGTGGGCACGCGCCCGGCGCCGGAACCCGAGCGGCCGCAGCCGGCCGTGCCGATCAAGAAGTCCATCACGCCGGGCTACCTGATCTGCCTGGAGGACGGGAAGAAGCTGAAGATGCTGAAGCGGCATCTCAAGACCGCCTACAACATGTCCCCGGACCAGTACCGCGAACGCTGGGGCCTGCCGGCGGACTACCCGATGGTCGCACCCGACTACGCCAAGCACCGCTCCTCGCTCGCGAAGAAGATCGGCCTCGGCACGACCCCGCGCTCGCGCGGCAAGGGCAAGGGCTGACCCACCCACGGGGATTGGCCCGGCACGGCCGGCGGGCGTATGGTCCGCCGCCGCGCCGGGACGGGCGCCGCAGGACAACGGGGCCACGACCGCCGAATGGAGACCCGCACCAAGCCTCGGCCGGACGCGCCGGACCAGGGCGCGTCGCGCATCGAAAGGCTCTGCATCGAGCAGGGGCTGAAGATGACAGGGCAGCGCCGGCTGATCGCGCGCGTCCTGAGCGAGGCCGAGGACCATCCGGATGTCGAGGACGTCTATCGCCGCGCGCTCGCGCTCGACAACAAGGTCTCGATCGCGACCGTCTACCGCACGGTCCGCCTGCTCGAGGAAAAGGGCATCCTCGAGCGCCGCGACTTCGGCGGCGGCCGCGCCCGCTACGACCCCGCCGATCGCGGCCAGCACCACCACCTGATCGATGTCGACACCGGCAAGGTGATCGAATTCGCCGACGAGGAATTCGAGGCGCTGGCCCGCGCCATGGCGCGCCGCCTCGGCTTCTCGCTGGTCGGCCAGCGCCTGGAACTGTTCGGCCGCAAGATCGACCCCGACCCGGCGCCAGGCCCGGCGCCACGCCGGCGAGAGGCGCGCGACGCATGAGCGACCTGGAGACAGACCCCGGCTTCGGCGAGCTCCGCTCAGGCAATCTCGGCGTCCGCCTCGCGGTGGACGCGGCCGAGATCGATGCCGTGCAGGCGCTGCGCTACCGCGTGTTCTACGAGGAAATGGGCGCCCATCCGGACGCCGCGACGGCGGCCACGCATCGCGACCGGGACGATTTCGACGCCGTCGCGGACCACCTCCTGGTCGTGGACCACGACAAGGGCGAAGGGGCGAAATCCGTCGTCGGCACCTACCGGCTGATCCGACGACCCGCCGCGGCCAGGCTCGGGCGCTGGTACTCGGCCGCCGAATACGACATCTCCCGCATCCTCGCCTTCGAGGGCGAGTTGGTCGAATGCGGCCGGTCCTGCGTCGATGCCGCCTATCGCACGCGCGGCACGCTGCAATTGCTGTGGGGCGGCATCGCGGCCTACGTCTTCAAGCACAAGATCGCCATCCTGTTCGGCTGCGCGTCGCTGCCGGGGACGGACCTCGACGCGCTGGCCGACCAGCTGACCTACCTCGCGGCCAACCACATGGCGCCGGAGGAGATCCGCCCGCGCGCCCTGCCCGAACGCTACGTGCCGATGATCCGCAAGGACCCGGCGACGATCGACGTGAAGCGCACGCTGGTGGACCTGCCGCCGCTGGTGAAGGGCTATCTGCGCCTGGGCGGCTTTGTCGGCGACGGGGCGGTGCTGGACACGCAGTTCAACACGACCGACGTCGCGGTGCTGGTGAAGACGGACCAGATCACGGACAAGTACTACCGGCACTACGAACGCAAGGTGCGGGAAGCGTAGGCGGGCGGGGGGAGAAGGGAACTTCTCCCCCCGGAGCCCCCCTCAACCTTCTTTGTCTTTTGGGGACGGGCGCTAGGCTTCGCGCAGCTTCTGCACGAGAAAGCCCTTCAAACCCTTGTCCCGCAACGCGGCCAGCAACGCGTCGGAGACGAAGAACTCGCCCATGGTGAAACTGGCATCGACCCAAAGGTGTCGCCCTGCGATCACCGCGCGCGATAGGCACAGGTCGTCGACGTACTTCACCACTTCCTTCAGGGTCTTGCGGCGCTGGCCCTGCTTGCCGATGCATTCCTCGGGTAGCAACAAATGGATGCGCACCAGCGGGTTCATGATGAAGTACTGGCCCGGCGCGACCTGCCGCCCATCCAGGCGCTCGATCGGCTTGCCGTTGGGCCGGCGGATCATGATCGGGAAGAACTGGTGCAGGCCGGGTTCGAAGGCTTCCACCACCTCCCGGAACTCCGCCGAGACGCACCAGCACGCCACCACCGGCATGAAGTCGGCCAACGCCTGGTGCTTCGAGGTGAGCCAGAACTCGGGCTTCACATCCCCGGGTTCGAAGCGGACGCCCTTGTTGCCGAAGTCGAACTCACCAAGAGGCGTTCGTCGTTTACCCGCTTCGCTGAGCGCGGCACTCGACCCCGCCCCTTCCTTTGGTGCCCCCCCGGACAACCGGCCTCAGGCGCGTGTCGTGCGCCTACTTGATCATCGCTGCCATGACGCGCGCCCCCAGTCAGCGCCCAAAAGATAGAAAAGGGAGGGGGCTCGGGGGAGGTTCCCCTCCCCCGCCCTTTCACTCGTAGGGCGGCACCACCCCTGCCCGCGGTTCCACCGGCAGCATCCGATCCAGCCCCGTCATGCGCTCGAACAGTGCCGCCACCTGCAGCGCGCGCGCGTCCTGCCGTGGCGGTGCCACCACCTGCAGCCCGACGGGCCGCCCGTGCTGGTCGAAGCCGCAGGGTACCGCGACGGCCGGGCAGCCGGCGAGGGTCGCGAAGGCGTTGATCAGCGAACCGCCCATGTAGTTTTCCAGCACCTGCCCGCCGATCTTCTCCGGCGCGCGGAGCATCACGTCGAAAGCGGGGGTGGATGCGCCCGGCGTCACCAGCACGTCGCAGCGGGCAAAAATGTCGCGGAGGGAGCGGAAGAAGCGTGTCCGCTCATGTTCCGCCCAGGCGAGGCGGGAGGGGGTCTCGGACAGGCCCCGCTCGGTCTGCCAGACGATGTCGGGCTTGAGCAGGTCGCGCTTCGTCGCGAGCAATTCCTCGCGATCGACCACGAAATGCTGGCTGCGGAGCACGAGGAAGGCGTCGTTCAGTGCGCCGATCTCGGGATGGGCTTCCTCCACCGCGATGCCGAGGCTTTCGAAGCGCCGGACCTCTCGGGCGCAGATCGCCGCCGTTTCCCGGTCCATCGGCAGGGCGCCGCCGAAATCGGTGGTGAAGGCGATCCGCAGCGGCGTCTCGGCCTCCGCGGCCGCGACGGCGGCGGCGTAGGGGCGCGCCGGTGCCTCCCAGGTCAGCGGGTCGTCCAGGTCCCAGCCCGCCATGGTGTCGAGGAACAGTGCCAGGTCGGGGATGTTGCGCGCCATCGGCCCCTGGACCGAGAGCATGGACCACAGATCCTCCTGCGTGCCGCGCGTCACGCGCCCGGGCGATGGGCGCAGCCCGACGACGGAGCAGTAGGTGGCCGGGCGGCGGAGCGAGCCGCCATGGTCCGAGCCATGGGCGAGCCAGACTTCGCCGGTGGCGAGTGCGACCGCCCCGCCGCCGGTCGATCCGCCGCAGGTCAGCGCGGTGTTCCACGGGTTGCGCGTGCGGCCGAACACCTCGTTGAAGGTCGATCCGCCGGCGCCGAATTCGGGCGTGTTGGATTTCGCGATGACGATGCCGCCCTTGCGCTCGATGCGCTCCACCACCGGGTCGCTGCGCGTGGGGACGTGGTCGGCGAAGATCGGGCTGCCATAGGTGGTGCGGACGCCGGCGACGTCGCTCAGGTCCTTGATCGCGACCGGCAGCCCGGCGAGCCAGCCGGCTTCGCCTTCGGCCTCCCGCCTTTCGCCGCGCATCAGCGCCCTGGCGTGGTCGCGCGCGCGGTCGAGGCAGAGCGTGGGCAGGGCGTTCACCGCGGGCTCGACCTCGGCGATGCGCGCGGCGGCGGCGTCGATCAGGTCGAGCGGCGTGATCTCCCGCGCGCGCAGGCGGGCGACCGCTTCCGTCGCGGTCATTCGGATCAGGCGGTCGTCGGCCATGGCGCGCTCCTTCAACGGAAAGAGTGCAGCCCGGCCGCGCCCCGGGCGCAAGCAGCCGCGTTCAGGCGGGGGCGAGCGAGCGCCGCCAGGCGATCAGCGCCTTCACGAGATCGGTCGACGCGTGGTCGAAACTGGCGCCGAGGGCGAGGGCGGCTTCGGCCTGCTGCCGCCGGCCGGCCTGCACATCGGCCACCACGGCGGCGGCGTTGCGATGGAAGGCGGCGTGCAGCGCCACGATCCGGGTGAAGCTCGGCGTGGCGCGCAAGCTTGCGGGCACCGTGGTGCCGTGCAGGAAGCGTCCGAAGTCGCACGCATCGTCGCGCCCCACCGTCGCGCAATCGAGGGTGGACGCACCGTCGTTGATCGCGCCGCGCAGCCGCGCCTTCCAGGTCCCGAGCGCGGCAAGCGCGTGGTTGATGGCTTCGAAGAGGCTGTTGTCCATGATCGCTCGGTCCCTGATGACGGCCCGGATGGGTGGCGTGGCGCCATGCTTGCGGCCTTTCGTTCCGATATCGGAGAAAACAGCCCGGTCGCGAGCGGCGTGACGCGCGGCCTCCGCTCTGGTGGGGAGGTCGATGACGGACCGATGCCGATGGAGACGGGCCGTATCGCGGGCGGCTCCTACCGGCGCAACGCGCGCAGGGTCCGGGACGCATGACCAAGCGGTCGGCCGTCGATCAGCGCGAGGGCGGCACCGATCGCCGCCATGCCGGCCAGGTGGCGCGCGTCCAGCGCTTCCCCGAGCGCCAGGGTTCCGAGAAGGATCGCGCTGACGGGAATGAGGAAGGTCACGAGCAGCAGGTTCACCGGGCCCGCCAGCGCCAGGATGCGGAAATAGAGCAGGTAGGCGAGCGCGGTGGACAGCGCCGCCAGCCCCGCCACCGCCGCCATCGCGGCCGGGGATGGCAGCGGCAGGCTCCAGGGACGCTCGGCGAGCAGCGCGAGCGGGACCATCAGCGCCGTCGCGACGGTCACCTGGCCGAGCGCCGCTTGCACCGGTGCGACGCCAAGCGCCTTGAAGCGCCGCCCCCAGACACCCGCGCAGGCATAGGACAAAGTGGCGCCGAGCATGAGCAGCGTCGCCGCGGCCGCGCCCGCCGCACCGCGCAGCAGGTCCACGCCGATCATCGCGGCGACGCCGGCGAAGCCGAGCAGCACGCCCGCGACCCTGGTCGGGGTCGCGCGGTCCTCGGCCGTCGCGACATGGGCGACGAGCACGGTCCAGAGCGGCGTCGTCGCGTTGAGGATCGCGGCGAGGCCCGAGGGCAGCGTCCGCTGCGCGAGCACGATCAGCGTGAAGGGGATGGCGTTGTTGAGCAGCGCCATGACGGCGATCGCCCGCCAGGCGCGCGGCGGCGCCACGTGCAGCAGTGGAAGCGCAGCCCAGAGCAACGCCGCGGCGAGGCCGACGCGCAGGGCCACGAGGGTGAGCGGCGGCAACTCCGCCAGCGCGACGCCGACGAAGAAGAAGGACCCGCCCCAGAGGAGGGAGAGCGCGAGCAGCAGCGACCAGGCGAGGGCGGACATGCGCGCGAGGATGGTGCGGACCGGCGCGCGCGGACACTCCGCGGGTTGCGGCGGCGCGGCATGGAATGGGGAGGCCGTCCTCGGCCGTCAGTCCCCGGCACCCCGGAAACGCAGGGGTCCTGGGGGAGGCGCCCCTCCCCCGGACCTGTCACTCCTGCGCCGGCATCACGCCCGGCTTCCGGGTGATCGGCAACACGCGATCCGGTCGCGTTCAACAGGCGGTGAGCGAACGCCGCACGGCCCCGAGCGCCTGGGCGAATTCCCGGGAGGCATGTTCGAAGCTGGCGCCGAGGATGGCTGCGGATTCCGCGCGCGCGCAGCGGTGGGCCTGCGCCTCGGCGACCACGGCGGCGCCGTTGCGGTGGAAGGCGGCCTGCAGCGCGACGACCGGACTGAGGGTCGCGCTCGACCGAAGCGGGTCAGCCACCGGATCGGCGCCGGCGCCCTGCCCGGCATCGTCCGGCGTGCCGCTTCTGCGCGCCATCCGGTGCAGCCTGGTGGCGAGGTCGTCGGCGGTGTCGCCCAGCCGCACCTTCCAGACGCTGTGCGCGGAGATCGTTCGGTTGATGGCTTCAAGGAAGTGTTGGTCCATGGTCTCGCGGTCCCTCGTGCCGGCCGGGATGGCCGCCGCGTCACGATGCTCGCCCGATTTCGTTCCGTTTTCGTAAAATAATGCCGGTTTCGCGGATCGCTCCCCGCCGATAGCCTGCGCGCGAGAGGAGCATCGCGCCATGTACACGCCACCCGCCTTCCGCGAGGACCGCCCCGAAGTGCTGCGGGAAATCATGCGCGCGGCCCGTCTCGCCTTGCTGGTCTCGGCCGCGCCCGATGGCGGCGCGCCGGAGGCGACGCACCTGCCGCTGATGCTGGAGGAAGGCGAAGGTCCGCACGGGACGCTGCATGGCCACATCGCCAAGGCGAATGCGCATTGGAAGGGGCTGCGGAGGGCGGGCGTCGCGCGCGCGATCTTCCCCGGGCCGGAGGCCTATGTCTCGCCGTCGCTCTACGCCTCGAAGCGGGAGCATGGGCGTGTCGTGCCGACCTGGAACTACGTGGCGGTGCACGCGATCGGGACAGTGGAGGTGATCGAGGATGCGGCGCGGCTGCACGCGCTCGTCTCCCGCCTGACCGACCGGCATGAGGCCGCGCGGCCCGACCCCTGGGCCGTGACGGACGCGCCGGAGCCCTTCGTGGCAGGCCAGCTCAAGGGCATCGTCGGCATCGTGCTGCGGATCGAGACGCTGGTCGGCAAGCGGAAGCTCTCCCAGAACCGGGACGAGGCGGACCGGGCCGGCGTGCTGGCAGGGCTGTCGGAGAGCGAGGATGCGGCCGACCGCGCGGCGGCGGCGGCCATGCGCGCAGGATGAGGCTTCAGTCCCCGAGCTTCTGCTCGATCCGCGCCAGCGCCGCGCGCACCCGGCGCAATTCCTGCCCGACCGCCGCGATGCCGAGAAGCGCCAGCGCGGGGATCGCGCCCGCCCCGGCATAGAGCAGCCGCGCGCGGGACCAGCCATCCCCGCCGAAGGGCGTCGCCTGCCAGGCGAGCATGCCACAGGCCAGGATGCCGGCGATGCCGACGACCTGCAGGATGCGCCAGAGGATCATGCGCCACCCCGCCGCGCGATCGCGGCATCCAGCGTGTTTTCCAGCAGGCAGGCGATGGTCATCGGCCCGACCCCGCCCGGCACCGGTGTGATGGCGCCGGCGACGGCGGCGGCCTCGGCATAGGCGACGTCGCCGACCAGCCGCCCATCGGGCAGGCGGTTGATGCCGACATCGACCACGATCGCGCCCGGCGCGATCCAGTCGGCGCGCACCAGTTCCGGCCGGCCGACGGCGGCGATGAGGACCTCCGCCCGGCGGCACTCGCCGGGCAGGTCCTTGGTGCGGGAATGGGCGATGGTGACGGTCGCGTCGGCGCCGAGCAGCAGTTGCGCCATGGGCCGGCCGACGATCTGCGAGCGGCCGAGCACGACGGCGCGCGCGCCGCGCAGGGCGATGCCCGCTTCGGCCAGGATGTGCATGACGCCGCGCGGCGTGCAGGGGACGAGTCCCGGCTGGCCGGCGGCCAGCCTCCCGGCATTCAGCGGATGGAAGCCGTCCACGTCCTTGGCCGGATCGACCGCGGCGATGGCGGCCTCCGCCCGGATCTGCGGCGGCAGGGGCAACTGCACCAGGATGCCGTCCACCGCCGGGTCGGCGTTCAGCCGGGCGATCTCGGCGAGCAGGGCGGACTCGGCCGTCTCGGCCGGCAGGTGGATGGTCGCGCTGTCGAAGCCCGCTTCCAGCGCCGCCTTGTCCTTGTTGCGGACATAGACGCCCGAGGCCGGGTCGTCGCCGACGCGCACCACGCGCAGGCCCGGGCGGAAGGGCAAGGTGGCGATGCGGTCGGCCAGGCGTGCGCGGAGCCTGGCGGCGATCGCCTTGCCGTCGAGGATGCGGGCGGTCATGCGAGCGCCTCCAGGCGCGGCGCGAGGCGGTCCGGGATTCCGGCCACGCGCAGGGTCTTTTCCCGGGATGCCGCGCCCTGGGCGAGCGCGACGGTGGACGGTGCGACGCCGAGGGCCGCGGCCAGCGCGTCGCAGGCCGCCCGTGTGGCGCGGCCATCCTCCGGCGCCTCGGCGACCGAGATTGCGAGCCGCGGACCGTCCCCCGCCGGCCGGGATCGGAAGAGCACGCGTCCG
>NZ_JACADQ010000157.1 GCF_016106015.1 Neoroseomonas rubea | reverse complement strand
GCACGCCGGGCCCGGCGGCGCAGGCGGCCTGCCGCGCGGAGCCGCTCTCCGGCGTGCCGGGTTGCGCTGTCGCGGGCATCGGCGCGGCGGCGCTCGCGCCCGACTTCCTAGGCCCCGTCTTCGCCGGCTACGCCTTCGGCGACACCTTCGGCCCGGCGCTGCGCGCGCTCGTTCCGAACCGCGCCGCGGTGCTGGAACGCGCGTGGGAGAACGCCTGCGCCGCCGCCGGCTGTCCGGCCATGGCGGCGTCCTTCCATGCGCTGCGGCCGTCGGCAGAATGGCGCCCGGCGCTGTTCCTGAACGGCACGCAGGTCGAGAGCGGCAAGCGCGTGGTCACCTCGCCGCTCGCCATCACGCTGCGGCATTTCGACGATGCCTTCGACTTCTTCGCGCTGCATGGGCGGGACATCCGCGTCTCCACCGCCGCGCTCAACGCCGCCCGCTTCCCCTATGTGACGCCGGCCGGGCTGATGCGGGCGGCCGACGGCACGCGCAACGGCCACATCGCAGATGGCGGCTATTTCGAGAACTACGGCGGCGAAACCGGGGCGGAGGTGCTGCGCGCAGTGCGCGATTTCCTGCGCGAGCGCGCCATCGGCATCCGCCCAGTGCTGATCGAGATCTCCTCCGACCCCGACCTGTCCGAGCGCGACCTGTGGCGCCCGGGAGAGGCGCAGGCTTGGTCGCTCTGCGGTGCCGCGGACGGGGGGCCGCAGCCCGTCGACGTGAACGCGCCCCTGCCCACCACCTGCGCCGAGCGGGACAGCGGCGCGATGACGCAGCTGATCGCCCCCGCCGGTGCGCTGGCCGCGACGCGGAGCGCGCGCGGCGTGCAGACCGTGCGCCGTGTCTGGCGCCAGGCCGCCTTCGCGGAAGGGGAAGCGGTGCAGTTCGCGCTCTGCGCCCAGGGGAACGGTCGGCCGCCGCTCGGCTGGTCGCTCAGCCGCGCGACGCGGGACGGCATCGCGGCCGATGTCGCAGCGCTGTTCGGCGATGGGGAACCGCGCAGCGCCTGCGTGGCGCGCAACCGCGCGGCGATGCGCCGGCTGCTGGCGCTGCTGGCGTCGTGATCGGCGTCAGCCTGCGTCCACGCCGGTGACGCGGCCTTCCTCGTCGTGGTGGACGACGAGCCGCCGCGCCGCGCGCCATCCCGGAAGGTCGGCGGGCGGCACGCCGAAGGCCGCGCCGATCACCGCGTCATCCGGGCGGGGGAAGTAGCGGCGTCGGTCCTCGCCGCGGAACTTACGGCGCTCGAACAGCACGCGGATCAGCATCAGCGCGCAGACGAAGACGGCGATCGAGACGCAGAGCAGTGCGGCGCGGAGCACGAGCCAGGGATGGTCCGGCGGTTCGACCGGCAGCATGTGCTGCACGAAGGGTGGCACCCACACAGCGCCGATCGCGGCGAGCAGGAGGTAGAGCCACCCGGCCCAGAGCAGGCTGGTGAGGATGATGTCCCGCAGGCGCAGCAGCAGCGGCCGGGAGGCCGCGTCCAGGATCAGCGGCGGCACGAAGTCTTGCGTCGCGGACATCAGCGGAACCCCCGGTCGGGGCTGACCCAGCGCGCCCGGCGCCCGTCGCGTCGCAGCAGTGCGCGCGGGAAGCCCCAGGCGGTCGACGCGGCCGAGAGCAGCCAGAAGGCGACCGGATACCAGATGACCCAGAGCAGCGGGCGATAGTTGGCGGCACCTTCCGGCTCGTAGCGCCGGTCCACCCAGAGCGCGACCGCAAATTGCGCAAGGCAGGCGATCGACAGCACCATCCCCCAGGAGGAAAGCAGCGCCGGCGGCGGGCTGATCCCCGGCGGCAGCACACCCGCGAGGCCTAGCAGCGTCAGCGCCAGCGTCAGCACCATCGCGTAGCACCAGAACACCGAGATGGCGTATTCCGCGAGCACGCCCCACATGCGCCGCCCCTGCCAGACCATGAAGTCCGGCGCGTAGCGGATGAAGGTCTGCGCGCCGCCCTGCGCCCAGCGCAGCCGTTGCTTCCACAAGCCGCGCAGCGTCTCGGGCATCAGGATGTAGGACAGTGCGTTGGGTTCGAAATGCACCGTCCAGCGGCGTCGCTGCAGCTTCCAGGTGACGTCGACATCCTCGGTTAGGTTGTCCGCCGTCCACCACCCCACATCGTCCAACGCACTCAGGCGGAAGGCGACGACGACGCCCGAGACGGTGAAGACGCGGCCATAGAGGCGCTGCGTCCGCTTGATCAGGCCGATGGTCGCCGAGAACTCGCCCACCTGCAGCAGGCCGAGGAGCGTCGAGCGGTTGCGGATGCGCGGGTTGCCCGTGACCGCGCCGAGCCGCGGCCGGTCCTCGAACCGACGCACCAGCCAGGCGGTGCAGTCGGGATGCAGGATCGCGTCGCCGTCGATGCAGACCAGGATCTCGCCGCGGGCAACCATGGCGCCGGCGCGCAGCGCCATCGCCTTGCCCTGGTTCTTCGCGAGATGCACGACGCGCAGACGGGGGATCTCCGCGGCGAGCCGGTCGAGCACCTCGGCCGTCCCGTCCTTCGAGCCGTCGTTGACGGCGATGATCTCGAAATCCGGATAGGCCTGCGCGGCGCAGGCGCGGATCGTCTCCTCCGCGTTGTCCTCCTCATTGTAGCAGGGAATGAGGATGGTGACGGCGAGCGGAGTCTTCATCGGCGGCGGCCTGTCGCGCCGCTTCGTGCCGTTCTCGTGCAGGTTCGCGAAAACCAGCCCGCCGATCACCCAGACCAGCATCATCAGCAGCGGCCAGTAGCCGACAAAGGTGTAGAGCGCGGGCAGGACGCCCGAGAGAATCGTCATCGCGCTCACCGCCGGAAGGGGAAGGAACGGGCGTTGATCGCGTCTCGCACCGTGTCGGCGTCGGGCAGGCCCTGGATGAAGTCGTCGGGGTACCAGCCCATGTGATGCGCGCCGAGCCGCTGCAGCAGCCGCAGTTGGGACCGCAGGCGCGCCGCCGGGATGGGCCGCGCGGGCTGCTGGCGCCAATCGACCGCCTGCAGTTCGAACACGGTCTTCTCGATACCGCCCGGCGTGGCCGCGACGCGCGCGAAAAGCTCGCGGAAGAAGGCGTCGGCGTCGGGCGCCTGTTCCATGTAGGGCATCGCCATCAGCGCGGCGCGGTCATAGGCGGCGAGGAAGCCCGGCAGGGATTGCGCGAACCATTCCTCCGACCGTGGCTCGAGCACCGTGCGGGCATAGAGGTTCCGCGCGGTCTTGAGCGGGGTGCGCCAGCGGCGCGCGCGGTCCGCCAGATGCAGCGTCAAGTCCGTCAGCGCCCGGGACTTGAGCGCGGTCCAGCGCGCCATCAGCCCGGCGTCGGCGCGGATCGCCGCGACATCCCCCGGCAGGCCCGCGGCGCGATAGGCGGCCAGCGCGGCAGGGTTCGCATCCTCATGGTCGGTCAGGAAGGCATCGTCGTGGAACAGCAGACCGTCGAAGGACGCGTGCTTCGCAAGGTCCTCGTAGATCTCACCGACCAGCGCACGGGTGCGCGGCGCGAAGGGCGACAGGCGCCAGTAGTGTTCCGCGTCACGCGCCGGTGTGCCGTGGCGGGTCGACAGCACCAGGTCGCGCTCCTCCCCCACCCGGAAGGACAGCACCGGCATCCAGGCGAAGACCTGCACCTCGGCCCGCGTCATCAGCTGCCAGGCGACGCGGTTGAACAGGTCCGCGCGCATCGGCAGGTGCCGGTTGGGGAAGTACAGCGCCTCCGCCACCCCGTCCCCGTCCGGGTCCGCATAGGCCTGGAGATAGACATGCGAGGGGCCGAGGCGGAATACGCGGGAGACAAGCGCATCGAGGTTGCGTGCCGACTGCGCCGGGTCAGGGTCGTAGACATGGTCGAGATCGACATGGAGCACGCGCTCGCGCACCGGCTCGTCGAAGCGCACCAGCCGCGCGAGGTCCGGCACGCGCGGATCGGACATGGTCAGAAGGCGGTTGATTCGGTCGGGACGCGACGCATCGGCCGGGCCGGGCTCGAGCGTCAGCGTCGCCGGCATTCCGAGCCGCCGGGCGATGGCCACCGTCTCGAGGTTGTGGCGCCCATACGGCCAGACGATCGACCGCGGCCGGCGCCCCAGATGGCGCGCGAGGATCGCGCTGGAGCGCGCGAGGTCGCCCTCGATCCGGCGCGTCCATTCGGCATCGGTTTCGTAGCGCCCGGTCCGCTCGTCATAGATGCGCGTGACCGCCGCGGGCTGGACATTGCCCTGCGGGTTGGCGCGCACGCCATGATGCAGGTCGTGGCTGTGGGAGGCGAATTCGCAGAGGCCGCCGGCCTGCATCTCCCGCGCCTGCGCCCAGCTCATCAGCGCCGAGCGCGGCGTCGGCTGGCCGCCGTAGTCGAAGGTGCCGCCCGCGGGCGTCTCCATCCAGGACGTGACCAGCGCGAAGACCGCCGGCGCGCGGAACGCCGTCAGGATCGGCATGGCGCGCGTGTAGTAGTCGTTGTAGCCGTCGTCGAAGGACAGCAGCATCGCCTTGGCCGGAAGCGGCCGCCGCCCATCGCGCGCCGCGAACACGTCGTCGAGCGAGACGAAGCGCCAGCCATCCTGCCGCAGGAAGGACAAATGCTGGACCAGCATGCTCTCCGAGATGGAGTAGTGGCGCTCGCGTCCGTCCTCGCCGATCTCGTGATAGGCAATGGAGGCGAAGCGCCCCGGGCCGGGCTGCGCCGCGGTGCCGCGCGGCAGGGCCAGCGCGGCGGGCAGCGAGAGCAGCCCGCGGCGCGTGAGGGGGATGAGCCGCATCAGAACCTCCAGCGCAGCGCGCCGGTGACGCTGCCCGCATCCTCCGACACGCCGTCATAGTCGCGCCGCACCCAGCCAGCGCCGTAGGAGAAGGAGAAGGTTTCGCTCAGGCGGTGCTCGTTCTCCCACCGCAGGGCCAGCAGCGGCGACCAGCCGAAGCCTTCCTGCCAGTAGCCGCCGCCGGTCGCGATGAAGCGCACGCGCAGGTCGCGCTCGTAGCGCCGCCAGGCGATCCAGGTGAGCGCGGCGGTCACGCCGACCTCCAGGTCGCTTTCCGGGTTGAAGTAGGGCCCGCCCGCCTGGCTGTTGCGCGTGCCGTAGGCGTAGGGCTGCAGGTCGAGCTTCCAGTCCGGCAGGTTCATCACCCGTTCCTGCACGCGGGCGAAGCCGATCAGGCGCGTATTGTCATCGGAGAACTGCACCACGCGCGCGGAGACCGCCGCCTCCCGCAGGTCCGAGATCCGCCAGGCGAGGCCGAGCTGCGCCGCATCCGCGTGGATGCCCGCACGCAGCGCGGCGAGGGGCGTGTCGCCGGCGCTGATCTCGCCCAGCGCCTCGATGCTCCAATGGTCCGACAGGCGCCAGGCGGCCGAGAGGAACGCGCCGCCGCGATCCACCCCTTCCCGGTCGAGGCTCGCCCCGCCGGTCACGACGAGGTCGGTGCCGCGCCATTCGACGCCGGCGAGCAGCCGGTACGTGGTCAGCGATCCGCCATTGGTATCGCCCGTGCGCAGCCGCGCGCCGGAGAAGACCCGCCAGTTCTCCGCGATCGGCGCCGACCACAGCCGCGCCGTCACGTCGACCTCCGGTTCGCTCGACCCGCGTTCGAGGCCGCCGCGCACGCTCGCCTCGAATTCGCGCATGTCGTGCACCTCGAGCCGGCGCGCGAGGCGACGCGCCGCGTCGTTCTCGGGGTATTCGCGTGCCAGGATGCCGATCTGCTCTCGCGCCTCCGCCCAGCGGCGGCGCTCCAGCAGCGCGGTCGCGCGGCCGAGGCGGAGGTCGAGCGCGTCCGCCTCGTTCGTCAGCGCGGTCTCGTATTCCTCGAGCGCGCGGTCGTGCCAGCCGCGCAGCCGCCAGATATCGCCGCGCAGCGCGCGGAGGGAGGCGTTCATGGCGGCGTTCGCGGCGAGTGGATCGGCCTCGGCCTCGGCGCCGGCGAGGTCGTCCCCCCACATGCGCCAGAGGATGCCGGCGCGCACCGCCTCGATCCGGTCGTATTCCTCGGCCGGCGGCTCGGGGCCGCGCACGGGGCGATAGGCGGGTATGTCGCGGCCGAGGCGGTCGGCGATCTCCCGCGCCTCGCGCCAGCGGCGCTGCTCCGACAGGGCGTAGAACAGGCCGAGCGTGGGTTCGAGCGCGCCGGGGTCGGCCTCCAGCACCGCGCGGTATTCGGCCTCGGCCTCCTCGGGCCGGCGCAGGTCGAGCAGCGCGTCGGCATAGGGTTCGCGGGCATAGGCGGGCAGCGGTGCATCGCGGCCGAGCGCCTCGGCCTCCGCCACCACCTCCTCCATCCGCCCGCGAGCGCGCAGCGCAGCAAGGCGGTCGAGCCGCGCGTTGCGCACCGCGCCGGCCGCCTCGGGGCCGAGCGGCGTCCAGGCGGCGATCGCGGCATCCAGCGCGGCGATCGCCGCATCGGTACGCGCGTGGCGCGCCGCGGGGTCGCGCGGCGTAGGCGATTCCACCTGGCCGCCCCAGCGCACCAGGAAGGCCGTGGCGGCGGAGCGGATGCGGCGTTCCTCCGCCGGGGTCAGGATTCCGGGCGCGGCGGCGGCGCGGACGAGTGCGAGTTCAGGGGCGCCGATGGCGGCGAGCGCCAGCGCTTCCCGCCGCCGCAGGTCGCGGTTCCCCGGCGCGGCGCGCAGGCCGCGCTGCGCGACGGCGAGCGCATCGAAAGGCCGGCGCAGATCCATGAGCGTGTCGGCAAGCGGCACGAGCGCATCGGACGAGGCGCCATGCGCGGCCGCCAGCGCCTGGTCCGCCGCGCGTGTCGCACCTTCGGCGGCGGCGGTGGCGCGTACGCGGGCGGCCGTAGCGGCAGGGTCCGGCCGCGTGGCGCGCTCGATCTCGGCGGCCACCTGGCGGATGCGCGGGCTGCCGGGGAAAGCGGCTTCCGCCTCGGCCAACGCGGCGCGGGCGGCGGCGGCATCCCCGCGCGCTGCTTCGGCCAGGGCCAGGCCCAGGCGGGTTTCGAGCCCGGTCTCCCCGGCCGCGATGGCGCGGCGATAGAGCGAGGCGGCGCGCGAAGCCTGGCCGGAACGGCGGGCGGATACGGCGGCGGCCGCGACGGCATAGGCCGGCGCGTTCGCCTCCCCCAGCGTGGCGAAGCGGGCCAGCGCCTCCCTGTCCCGACCGGCCCAGGAGAGCACGACGACGAGGTCGGCGAGCGTGCCGCGATCGGCCGGGGCGGCAGCGCGGGCGCGCTCCAGCATGGCGATGCCTTCATCCAGCCGGCCTGCGCGCGCCGCGACGACGCCGGCTTCGCGCAGGGCGGCAGCATCCTGCGCAAGGGCTCCGCCCGCGGGTACCAGCAGGGCGAGGAGGCCGAGGACAGGGAGATATGCGGATTTCTTCAGCGGAGCCGGCCCATTTTGGTCACGAGCCCGAGACTATCGCCATTCCTCTACCAGCGGCTGAATGAACTGGAATTCATCTACCGGTGTGGCGCCGAAGACTCATGTCGGTAGCGTGAGGAGTCTGCCCGGCATTCCGGCAACAGCGCGCCTCCGGCACGGCAGGTACCGCGCGCCTCCTGCCTGGTAGGTACCCGCGCGCCTCCGGCGCGACTGACCTCAGCCCTCCAGGAACGCCCGCACCTCGGCGCGCAGGAAGGCCGCATCGGCCGGATTCGCCACCGGGTTGCCGGCGCGGTGGCCCCAGATGCTGGGGATCGGCCGCAGCGCGCCGTGGCGCAGATGCGGCAGTTCGGCGGCATTGTCGGCGACGCGGAAATAGAGGTCGGTCTCCGACGGCATCAGCAGCACCCGCGCCTCGATGGATGCGAGCGCGCGCGCCAGGTCGCCGCCATGGCGCGGATCATCGGCGATGTCCGCGGCATCCCAGGTGCGCAGCTGCGCCAGGAGATCGGCCGCGTCGCGGCGAGCGAAGCGTTCCTCCCAGTCGGTGCGCAGGAAGGTCTCGAGGTCCGGCGCGCCGAGCGCCGAAAGGTGCAGCCCGGCGCGATAGAAATCCTGGCTCAGCGCCCAGCCGGCGTAGCTCCGACCGAAGGCGCGCTGGGCGCCGCGCGGGGGTGCGCGGAAGCGGGCCACACCGTCATACTCGGGAGCTGCCTCCAGAACCGCCATCAGCCCGGCGAGAAAGACCCGGTTGTGCACGCTGGTCCGCGCGCTGCCGCAGTTCACCACGATACGCCCGACGGCGCCAGGAAAGGCGGCGGCCCAGTGATACGCCTGCTGCGCGCCCATCGACCAGCCATAGACGGCGTGCAGGCGCTCGACGCCGAACACCTCGTGCAGCAGGCGCCGCTGCGCCGCGACATTGTCCCGCGGCGTGACCAGCGCCGGCCAGTCCGGGTCGTTGCTGGGCGAGGAGGACAGCCCGCCGCCGAACATGTTCGGAATGACGACGCACCAGCGCGTGGGGTCCAGCACGCCATCCGGGCCGATCAGCCACTCGATGTCCGGATGCTGCGCCCCGTAGCTGGTCGGATAGAGAATCAGGTTGTCCCGCGCCGGCGACAGCGTGCCATGCGCCCGCCAGACGATGCGCGCGCCCTTGAGCGAGCCGCCGCGATGCAGCGGCAGGTCGCCCGCCTCGAACACGCCTTCCCGAACCGGCCAGCCCATGCGCGCCCCGCGACCCTCGAAGCGGGCAAGGCTGCCATCGGACGGAGCGCCGATCCAGGGCGCATCCCGCATGCGATCGGACAACGCGGCGCTTGCCGCGGGCTTTCGCCGCCCTTGGCTGGGCGGTCAGCACCGTTCGCACGCCGCGGTGGCCCTGCATCGGCAGCGCATGAACCGACTGTGTGGGAGGCCCGAAGGGCGGCCGGGTCAGCGCAGCAGGGGCCGCAGCCGGTCCATCACCGCCGGGTCGAAGGGGGCGGCGGGCGGCAGCCGCTCGGCCCGCGCGAACTCGGCCAGGGCGGCGCGGATGGCGGGCCCGTCCCGCCCATCGACCGGCGCGGTCCAGGTGCCGCGTCGGGCCAAGGCCGATTGCGCGAAACGCGCCAACGGCCGGTCCACCGCC
>NZ_JACADQ010000156.1 GCF_016106015.1 Neoroseomonas rubea | reverse complement strand
ACCGTGCCGCGCGCGCAGGTCGCGCCAGCGGCCGCCGCCGCTCCGGCATCCGAGCCCGCGCCCGTGCCCGGGCCGATGACTGTCGCCGCGCCCGCCGCGACGACGATCGCGACGCCTGACCTTTCGGGCCTGTCGCCGGGGGACCGGGCACGCGCGCTGGCCGATTCACGGCGCTGGTCGGGCACGTTGTTCGTCGGATCGTCGGTCGCGGACGGAAAGCTGCGCGACCTCGTCGTCGCACCCTGGACGGGGTCCTGGGGCGACGACACGCTGCTGGGCGGCGCAGTGCAGTACCGGCTTGGGCGCTTCTGGCGCTTTTTCATGGTCGATCTTGAGGCAGGTGCGGCCTATCGCTTCGGCGACACGGAAGGCGGCGAGTTCTGGGGCGCCGCCTATCTGCGCTACGATGGCTTCCCCTGGACCGACTACGTCTACACGACCTTCGGCCTCTCGATGGGCCCGGACTACGTGACGCGCCTGCCGCGTGTCGAGCGCGGCACGGATTTGCGCCCCGAGCCGAACCAGTCCAACTGGCTGAACTTCTTCTCGCCCGAGATCACGGTCGCGCTGCCGGACTACCCGCAATACGAGCTGGCATTCCGCTACATGCACCGCAGCGGCATCTTCGGGACGTACAACGGCGTCTATGAAGGCGCGAACAGCTTCGTTCTGGGCTTCCGCTACCGCTTCTGAACCTAGCCACCACGGCGGCCCGGCGTGTCCCGCGCCGGACCCGCCGCGGGGGACGAAGCCGCGCCGCGGGACCACAGGTTCACGCGGCCCGCAATTCCGTTGTCAGGGAGTCCAGCGCCGCGTTCAACGTGGCGCCGTGACGGAGCAGATCTGCCGCGGCGAGTTCGACGCTGCCGACCGCGCCGACCGTCTCGCCGACATCCGAGGTGGCCCGGTCGACGTCGGCGGTGACCGACCCCGCCGCCCGCGCCGCCTCCTGAACCGCCGCCGCGATCCGGCGCGTCGCCGCGTCCTGGTCCTGGACGGCAGCGTCGATGGCGTTGGCGATGCGCGCAATCTCCTGGATCGTCTGGCCGATGTCGCGGATCGCCTCCACGGCGCGTGCGGTTTCCTCCTGGACGGCGACGATCTGTCGGGAGATGTCCTCGGTGGCCTGGGTCGTCTGGCTGGCGAGGGCCTTCACCTCCCCGGCGACCACCGCGAAGCCCTTCCCGGCATCACCCGCCCGTGCCGCCTCGATGGTGGCATTCAGCGCGAGAAGGTTCGTCTGGCCGGCGATGCCGCCGATCATGCGCGCGACGTCCTCGATGCGGCGCGCCCCTTCCGCCAGCCCCTGGACCGTCGCGTCGGTCGCTCTCGCACTCTCAACGGCGCGGGAGGTGACGCTGCCCGCTTCGCTCACCCGCGCGGCGATGTCACTGATGGCCTGCGCGAGTTGTTCGGCCGGCTGGGCGATGTCCTGGACGCTGCTGTTCGCGTCGCGCGCCGCGCCGGAGGCCGAGACGGCGGAGCTGCGCGTGCGGTCGGCCGATGCGGACAATTGCCCTGCAGCCTCGCGCAGGGCCTGGCCTGCCTCGATCACTTGGCGCGCGACGCCACCGACATTGCTCTCGAAGGTATCGGCCAGCCTCTGCCGCGCGTCGCGACGCTGCGCCTCGTTCGCGAGCGCCGCCTCCGTGGCTTCGTGCTCGAGCTTGGCGCGTTCCTGCATGGCGGCGCGGAAGACCGCCACGGTCCCCGCCATCTGGCCAACCTCGTCACGCGAATGGAGATGGGGCACGTCCGTGGATAGCGCGCCGCTCGCCAGCGATTCCATGGCGGTTCGCAGCCGGTCGAAACGGTTCAAGGTGCCACGCAGCAGGAGGACGAGCATCGCGACGCTGATCGCGAGGAGCGCGACGATGATGCAGACATTGATGACCACGGTGCTCTGCGCCGCCGAGACCTGCGCCGCCCAGGCCGCGTCGAGCGCCGTGCCGGCGCTGCGGACGGCCTCATCCACCGCGCCGAGTGCCTCGGCCGAGGCGACGAAGAAGGCGTCGAAGTCAACCTTCCGGGCATCCACCGCGTCGGACAGCAGGGCTTCGCGAAGCCTGCGGTAGGGACCGTCGAAGCGTTCGCTCGCGGTCCGGATCAGGCGCTTCGTGGCGTCGGGCACGGTCGCGGATTCGAGCGACAGCAGGACGACATGGCGCGCGTTTTCGGCACGCCCATGGTTCTGCGCCATCTCCGCCCGGACGCCCTCGGAGATGGCGGCGCGGTTCGCAAGGGCGAGGGCGAAGTGGGTCCGTTCCCGCCCGCTGAACTCCCGCCACTCCCAGGAGCGATCCTGGATCGCCTCGAGGCGCGCGATCTCGCTGCTTGTGGCGGCGAGATCGGAGCGCAGGAGGATGCGCAGCCGCTGCAGCTCGCTGACAACCTCCTTGATCTCGCCGGGGATGGAAGCGACGCGCCCCAGGTTGCGATCCGCCAACGGCACGGTGACGAGCCTGTCCACGTCCTGACGCAATCCGGCGAGGCGTGTGCGCGCGGCATCGAAGTCGCGCATGAACCTGGTGAGGGCGTCTGTCGTCGGGAGTTCGGTCGCCGTTCGGCGCGCCGAATCGAGCGCGGCGTCGGCGACCTGGCGCTGCGTGTCGATCAGTGTTCGGAACCGCGCGGGAATCGGGTCCAGGAGCCCCAGCGCGACCTGGCTCGCGCTTCGCTCCAGCGAGAGTTCCAGCGTCCCGACGGCAACACCGCTGCGCACGGTGTTGCCCTGCGCGGCGAGCCGTGCCGCGTGGCCCTGCTTCATCGCGGACGACAGGTCTGCGACCGCGATGACGGCCGGGACGCTTGCCATGACGAGGGTCATGGCAAGAACTCGGCTGCGGATGGTGCGAAGCATCACGAGGGCTCCATGTCGTGCCGGCGGGTGCGTGCGTGCATCCCGCTGCCCCAGTTATGTTTTTTGGGCATAACGAGTTTGTGATGTTCCACCCTAATGCCGCACTAACAACGATACGATCGCAGATGCGTCGTGAAGCGCGTGCCATTCTCGCTCGAGCCGTGTCCGACCCGATCGCACGATGGGGCCGGATGTCCTGCGACGGAAAACCAAGACGCTGCCGCCGCAGTCCGGCGCCACGTGCCCGGCGCGAGCGAAGTGCCCAGGCGTCCGTTGCGGCGACTGCGCGCGCGGATGATCATCGCGCGCTCAAGGCGTTCGCGAAAACACTCGCATAGCTGAAGGGAGTGGGGCCCGCGACCGGAGGAAAATGGTGGGCGCACGTGGGATCGAACCACGGACCTCCTGCGTGTCAAGCAGGCGCTCATACCACTGAGCTATGCGCCCCCCGGCCCTTGAGGGGCCGCCTGATTAGACGCGGTCGGCCATGTGCGCAAGGCCCCCCGGGTCAGGCTTCGGCCATCGCGACGTCGATCAGCCGTTCGAGCACTTCCGGTTCCTGCGCGCCGGCGATCGCGTGGCGCCCGCCGAGCACGAAGCAGGGCACGCCGTTGATGCCGAGGCGATGGGCGCGAAGGTTCTCGGCATGCACCGCGTCGGCCTCCGCACCTGACTCCAGAAAGCGTCTCGCCTGCGCCGGATCGAGGCCGACGCGCGCCGCGAGCGCGACGAGGGCGATATCGTCGCCAAGGTCCGCACCCTCGGCGAAATGCGCGTGGAACAGCGCGTCCACCATCGGCTCCGCCAGCCCATCCCGGCTTGCGAAGCGCACCAGGCGATGCGCGTCCAGGCTCGAAGGCATGCGGCGGATCCGCTCGAAGTGGAACGGCACGCCCTCGGCGAGGCCGAGTTCGGCGATCGTCGCGTGCAGGCGGCGCGCGCGTTCCTCGCCGCCGAACTTTCGTGTCAGGAATTCGTGTCGTGGCAACCCGCCCGAAGGGATGTCGGGATTGAGCAGGAAGGGGCGCCAGTGGATGTCGGCGACGATGTCCGGCCGCGCGCGCAGCGCACGGCGCAGCCGGCGCGCGCCGAGGTAGCACCAGGGGCAGACCAGGTCGAAGACGACCTCGATCTGCAGGCGCGAGCGGGGCGGGACGAGCAGGTTCACCCGGTGAGGTTAGCGCAGAGCCGTGGCCGAGTCTGCCGGGGGCGGCAACGGGCGTGGCCGGCGCGGCGGGGGTGGGGGGGCCACCTCGAGTGTGTTGCCGCCCTTGGCGCGTGCCGCGGCGAGAGCGGCTTTGGCCGCGGCCATCGCTTCCTCGAGCGCGGCGGGGGCGGTGCCGTCTCCGACCTCGGAGATGGCGAGGCTCACTGTGCTGCGGCGGCCATCCATGGCGGGGTGCGGCAGGCGTGTCGCGACCCGGGCGCGAAGGCGTTCGGCGACGACGCGCGCGGCAAGTGGGCCGGTACCGGGCAGGCAGGCGAGCAGGCTGTCCGGGGTGAGGTGACCTGTCAGGTCCCCTGCGCGCGTCGCCTCCCGCAGCGCATCCGCGAGCGCGCGCAGCATCGCATCGGCGGCTGCCGGTCCATGCAGGGCGGCGATGTCTTCCAGGCCGTCGAGCGTCGCCGCGACAAGCACCATTGGCGTTCCGTCTCGACGGCAGCGCGCCAGGGCGGGCAACAGCAGCGGCTGCAGGTAGAGTGGGTTCGGCAGGTCGGTCGCCGGATTAACCCGCCGCGTGCGCGCGGCCCTGGCGCGTGCGGCGTCCTGGCGGCGGAGGAGGCGGATCAAAAGAAGAATTGCGATCGGCAGGGCGGCATCGGGAAACAGGGACAGCCAGCCGCGCCAATCGGCCGGCGGCGGGCCCTGCGACGCCAGGTCGAGTGCGCGCGGCGCCGCCGCGGCGAGGATCACGCCGGCGCCTGCCAGCGCCAGGCCGAAGCGGAATCGGCGCTGATGCCAGAGCAGGGTCGTGCGCAGCACTACGACGGCCGCGGCGAGCATGACCAGCAGCACCGTCCCCTGCAGGCCATGATGGAGGGCGCTCAAGCTCGTCATGCCGACATCGTAACATCAATGGACTAAATTTGCCTTGATGGCGATACGCATCGCGCGTCGGCATCGGCTTCACCAGCCGGAGCCGTACGCGGAGCAGGCCACCCGAGATCTCGCGCTCCGCTTGCCTCGCAAGCCTTGCTCAGGCCGAGATCGAATTCCTTCGACGGCGCCCTCCGGCGCAGGACGCCGGCCTCCTCGGTCGGCGGTTCACGCACTCAGGATTGTCCAGGCGGTCTCCGATGATCAGCGGTGGCGCGCGAGAGGGGCGCAACGAAGACGCGTCCGCGAGAGGAGGCGATACGTAACCTCATTATATAGGAAAGATATTAAGTATGGCGTTGCGGCCTGACCGCGTCCTTGTTATCCGTTCCGACACGACTTCGTGATAATTCGACGACGGAATGGCGCGACGGCGCAATGGGGCGGGGATGAAGCGGGCACAGGCGTGTACCTCGGGCCGAGCGGCCGCACTTCGTGACGAACTCAGGCGTTCGAACGCACGCGTCGCCTCGCTGCGGGCCGAACTCCACTGCGTCGCCGCAGAGAGCGGGGACCACGTCGCGGCGGGCATCGAACAGGAACTCGACGCCCTGGACCGGGAAGCGCGACTGCTCGCCGCCTTGCTCGGCCTCCAGGCATCGCTGCGCCCCGTGATCGGGGCGGACAGCGATCTGGCGCGATAGCCGCGCTCGACCGCGCCCGGCAGAGGCGGTGGCCTGGCTGGGCGGAATGAGGGCGCGCATGCCCTCAGGCACATGTGGACCGATGTGTGGATGCAGCGCTCCGCCGGCCATGGCGCGGTGAGCGCTGGTGAATTCTGGCGGACGGGGTGGGATTCGAACCCACGGTGGGCGTGAACCCACGGCGGTTTTCAAGACCGCTGCCTTAAACCGCTCGGCCACCCGTCCAGCAGGGGCCGGGGATCACTCCCCGGCGAGGCGCGCCGCCATCATCGGTGCGCCGAGGCGCAGCATGCCATGGACATCGGCGGCACGGTCGAGCGAGAGCACGGCATCCGCCAGTTGCTTCGCGCGCTCCGCGCCCAGCACGGAATCGGCCAGCCCATGGAACTTCGCGCGCAGCTCGGCCTCGGTCAGGAAGTTGCCGGGTTCGCCCTTGGGCACGTTGACCTTCTTCACGAAGGTCTGGCCGCGCGCCTTCACCGTCAGCTTGCCCGACATGTAGGTGGGGAAGTCGGCCTCCACCTCGGCGTCTTCGACGGGGAGGATCTTCTTCATCAGCCCGCGCAGGTCGGCATCCTGCAGCCAGGCGTAGCTGTCCCAGCCGAAATGGCCACGGGCCAGCGCGCAGGCCACGACGAACGGGCCGGAGAACTGCCCGTCCACGACGTTCTGCGGGTTCTGCTTGTACTGCGTCGGCGCGCCGACCAGCAGCATGCCCTTGTTGGGCAGGCCCATGGTCACGCTCTCGATCTCCTCGGTCTTCAGGCCGAGTTCCGCGCGCAGCGCCAGCGCCGCGTCCACATTCGCATGGCCGTAGCGGCAGGACGGATAGGGCTTTACCGCCGTCTCCATCAGCTCCCACTCGGTCCCGAGCCCCTGCAGGGCGCGTGCCGGGTTCGGGTTCGGGGCATAGGCGCGCAGGAAGCCGGCGCGGCCTTCCAGCGCCTCGCCCGCCCCGCGGAAGCCCTCGCGCGCCAGCGACGCGGCGGTCAGCCCGTTCAGCGCTGACCAACCCACCTGGAAGCGCTTCGTCCAGGCGCCATTGGCCAGGAACTGCAGGCTGCCCGCGGCCTGGGACAGCGCGATGCCGAAGGCATCCTCCACCTGTGCGGCCGAAAGCCCGAAGACGCGCGCCGCCGCCGCTGCCGCACCGAAGGCCCCGCAGGTCGCGGTCGGGTGGTAGCCGCGGTCGTAGTGGTCGCCGCCGGGCAGTGACAGCGCGAGCCGGCAGGTCACCTCATAGCCCGCGACGATCGCCGCCAGCACGGTACGCCCATCCGCGCCCACCATCTCGGCCGCCGCCAGCGCCGCCGGGATCACCGGCGCGCCCGGGTGCAGCGTGCCGGCCGCATGCGTGTCGTCGAAATCGAGTGAATGGGCCGTGGTGCCGTTCACCAGCGCAGCACCCGCCGGAGTGTAGCGCGCCGAATCGCCGAACACCGCGGCCGAGCCCGCGGCGAGGCCGAGCGCCCGCACCGCCGTCAGCAGCGGCCCCGTGCTTTCCGCATCGTGCCGGCCGCGCAGCATGTTGCCGACCAGGTCGAGGACGAGGAACCGCGTCCGCTCCTGCACCGCGGGCGGCAGGGTTTCGTAGCGGATCGCGGCGGTGAAGGCGGCGAGGTCGCGGGTCACGGCAGCCATGGACTTTTCCTCCGGGAACTTTCGGGTTTGTAGCACTCCGCGCGCGGTGGCCAAGCGGCGCAGGTAAGGTTTGCCTCTGCCCGGGCCGCGTGGCAGTTGGGCGGCATGATCACGCGCCGCACCCTCCTCGCCGCCCTGCCGCTCGCCGGCTGCGGGGCTTCCGCGACCGGCCCGTCAGCCTCGCCGGGCAGCGCCGCCGCGCCGGCCCAGGCCCCGGCCTTCGAATCCGTCGCCTCCGTGCCCTTCGACCGTTTCGTCGAGGGGGTGAAGTCCGAGGCGCGGCGCCGCGGTATCTCGCCTGGCACGGTCGATGCGGCCTTCGCCGGCGTGCGGCCGAACCAACGCATCATCGAACTCGACCGCCGCCAGGCCGAAGGCGGGATGCAGTGGGAGGAATACCGCGACCGAATCATGCTCTCCCCCACCCGGGTCCAGAATGGGCGGCGGATGTATGCGGAGAACACCGACCTGCTGCGGCGCGTGGAACAGCGCTACCGCGTCTCTCCCCGCGTGATCGTCGCGATCTGGGGCGTCGAGACAAATTTCGGCGGCAACACCGGCGGCTTCGGGGTCGTCGAGGCGCTGGCGACCCTCGCCTGGGAAGGCCGCCGCGCCTCCTATTTCCGCAACGAGCTCTTCGCCGCGCTGAAGATCCTCGAAGAAGGCCATATCCGCGCCGACCGCATGCGCGGCTCCTGGGCCGGGGCGATGGGCCAGCCGCAATTCATGCCCTCCAACTTCGAGCGCCTCGCCGTCGACTTCGACGGCGATGGGCGGCGCGACATCTGGGAAAGCCGCGCCGACGCGCTCGGATCGATCGCCCACTACTTCAACCGCAATGGCTGGCGCGACGGCGAGCCTTGGGGCAGGGAGGTCCGCCCGCCGCCGGGCTTCAGCCTGGCCGGCGCCGATACCGAGACACGCCGCCCGTTGCGCGACTTCGCCCGCATGGGCTTCCGTGACGCCAATGGCGGGCCGCTGCCGACCGACGGGCCGGAAGCGTCGATCGTGCTGCCCTCCCGCGGCAGCGGGCAGGTCTTCCTCGGCCACCACAATCTGCGCGTCATCCGCCGCTACAATTCCCCGGTGAATTACGGGCTGGCGGTGGGCCTGCTGTCGGACCGGGTGGGGTGAAGGCCGCCCTTCTCCTCCTGCTGCTGCTCGCGGGCTGCGGCGGGGCGGGGCCACGCTACCTCGTGGGCGAGCCCTATCGGATGGGCGGCGTCTGGTCCTATCCGCGCGAGGATTTTGCCCTGGTCGAGACCGGCCTCGCCGCCCGCCATCCCGGTCCGGCCGGCTTCGGCGCGACAACCGCGAACGGGGAGGGATGGAGCGGCGGCCGGGCGCTTGCCGCCCATCGCACGCTGCAACTGCCCGCCGTCGTCACGGTCACCAATCTCGAGAACGGGCGGGCGCTGACGCTGCGGGTGAACGACCGCGGGCCGGTGAATCCCGGCCGCGTCATCGGCCTGTCGGACCGCGCGGCGGAGTTGCTGGGCGTTCCTCCCGGCGGCGCCGCGCAGGTGCGCGTCGCGGTCGATGGCGATCTCAGCCGCGCTTTGTCCGACGCGACGCCCGGCCGGCCGGTGGAGCGCCTGGCGATCGAGACCGCGCCGCGCGCCGCGGTCGCGGCGGAAAGTCTTGCCCCGCCGCCCGGGGCGCCCCGTGG
>NZ_JACADQ010000155.1 GCF_016106015.1 Neoroseomonas rubea | reverse complement strand
GCCTCCTGTGCCTGGCGCTCGGCCGCTGCGGCCGCGGCGCGGCGCTCCGCGACGACGCGCTCGGCGGTCTGCGCTTCCTCCCGCAGCCCGGCGATGCGGCGCTGCTCGGCCTCGGCGGTCTGGCGCAGCTCGGCCAGACGCTGCTCGGCCTGCGTCACATTCGCGCGCAATTCCGCGCTGCGCTGCTGCAGGCCGCGCAGCTCGGCCGCCGTCTGGTCGCGCGACGCGGTCAGCCGCGCCACCTCCCCATCGAGCGAGGTCACCGCCTGCCGCCGCGCCGTCGCCTCGGCCTCGGCGCGCGTCACCGCGTCGCGGGCGGAAGCGAGTCGCGTCTCGGTCTCCCGCAGCCGGCCTTCCTGCGCCGTCTGCTGCGCGCGGATATCGGCAAGCCGGCGTTCCTCCGCCCCGGCGCGGGTGTTGAGCTCGGCAAGCCGCCGTTCGGTCGCGGCGGCCTCGGCGCGCAGCGCCTCCCCGCGCCGCTGTTCCTCGCCCGCGCGGGCGCCCAGGCTGGCCACGCGCCCTTCCGCGGCACTCGCCTCCGCCCGCAGCGCGGTCAGGCGGCGTTCCTCGGCGTTGGTCTGGTCGCGCAGGCCGGCCAGGCGCCGTTCCGATTCGGCGGCCGCTGCGCGGCGGCTCTCGACCACGGACTGGGTCTGCGCGCTGTCCTGCTGGAGCGCGGCGAGGCGCCGTTCCTCCTCCGCCACCCGGCGGGCGAGCTGCGCGGCTTCCTCCTCCGCCGTCGAGCGGCCGGACCGCGCGGTGCCGAGATCCGCCCGCGCGCGCACCAGCTGCCGCTCGATCGCGACGAGGTCGCCGCGGGCGCGGCGCTCGGCGGCCAGCGTGCGTTCCAGCTCGGCCACCTGGGTCGTCAGCTCGCGCGTCCGCAACTGGGCGGCGCCGAGGTCGCGTTCCAGCCCCGCCACACGTTGCTGCTCCATGCCCGTGGGGCCACAGGCAGGAAGTATGGCGACGGTCGCGAGAAGGGCGAGGCGGGCGAGGCGCGGCATCATTAACGTCTCCCGGCAGCAGCGCCTTGGGGGAAAGGCGGCGCTGGATGCCCATGCGAAGGTGGCGGGCAAGGGGGTCGCGAGTCCACCCCCCACCGGTTGCATCGCGAAGGGATGCGCGCCCCCGCGCTACAGGCGCTTGGCCGCCGCGACGGCGGCCGCGGAGCCGCTCCCCACCACCCAGGCCCAGGCGCGCAGCAGCGGGCCGTAGGATGGACCCTCGCCGGCCTCCCGCGCCTCGTCGCGATGATGGACCTCCTCCTCCCGGCATTTTTCCAGCAGCGCGTGGATCTCGGGCAGGATGCCTTCGCGTTCGAGTCGCTCGGTCTGGGCGCGGTAGTGGTGGTCCACGAAGGTCTCGACCGCGTCGACGGTGGCGAAGACGGCGCGCGGGCCGAACAGCGCGGGCAGCGCGCCGGTCAGCCAGCCGGCCACGCGCCAGATCGGCAGCAGGCGGCTGTGCTCGGAGGGCGGCAGCAGGTCGTTCAGCAGGTCGAGATGGCCCTGTTCCGTCTCCCGGTGGCGGGTGGCGAAGTCGCGCACCGCGGGATGGCGGCTGACGGCGAGGATGCCGTCATAGATGCGCACCGCGCCGGTCTCCCCGGCATGGTCGGATCGGAGTTCGGCGACCAGCCAGGCGGGCCAGGCGGCGGGGATCGTGTCGGCGGTGGTGCTGCTCATGGCAGCGCAGATGGCGCCGCGGCGGCCGCGGTCAATCCGGCCCCTGGTCCAGCCCGGCCCGCAGCGCGCCATCGGGGTCCGGCACCAGCCCCTCGCGCAGGAACAGGTCGAGTAGGACCAGGTTCACGTTGAACTTCACGCTGTCCGTCGCGCGCACCGCCTCGATGACGCGCGCGGCCGGCCAGAGCTCGAAGCGCTCGACCTCGTCGTCGCCGGGGCGGGGGATGACGCCCTCGGGGATGTCGAGGTCGTAGCAATGCAGCACGTCGCGCCGCAGCCCTTCCTCGTTGCGCATGACGTAGGAGACGCGGCCCGCGGGACGCGCGGCGGCGGCCAGGGTGGGCGGCAGGCAGGCTTCCTCGGCCGCTTCCTTCACGAGGCATTCCTCGGGCGAGAGCCCGGCCGGAATGCCGCCGGCGACGATGTTGTCGAGCTGCCCCGGCGCGACCGCCTTGTCGCGCGACCGCATGCCGACCCAGATGTGCAGCCCGTCGGCGCGGCGCACCAGGCCGTTCACGTGCACGCCCTGGGACATGATGCCGAAGGCGGGCAGCGCGCCGCGGTCGATGGCGGCCACCGCCGGCCCGGCGCTCGTCTCCCGCACGTCGAACAATTCGCGGCGGATGCGCAGGAAGCCGCCGGCGGCGAGCGCGGGGAGCGCATCGGCCAGCGCCTCGCTCCGCTGCCCGGGCGTGCGCAGCCGCGCCGCCAGCGCGACCCCCTCCGCATCGAAGTGGAAGTCGCGCGGGCGGAAGGTCAGCGCCTGGGCGAGGTCCGGCGAGACCCAGCCGACCTGCGCCGCGCCGACGCGGAAGGGGATCAGGCCCGCGGGGGAGGCGATGTTGTTGCAGGCTGCGATGTGGCGGGCGAAGGCGGGGTCCGGCATGGGGCGGGCTTAGGGCAATATCGGGCGGCGTGGAAACGCCGCATCGACGCTCGCGGCGCGGCGAAGGCGGGCGCGCGGCGCAGTCAGGCCGGTTCGCCTTCCACCGGCAGCGCGCCGCAGGCCCGCATGAAGACGAGCACGTCATGCGCGGCGCGCTTCACGCCGTCCGCATCCGTGCCCTTGGCGACCACCGCGACGCCGCCGCCGCCCGGCCGGTAATAGGGATAGGAGCCGATGTCGATCTCCGGGTAGCGGCCCTGGATGTCGGCGAGCCCGTCCGCGATGCGCCCTTCCATCAGACCGTTCGCGTGCACGGCGGCCGAGACGACCGGCGCGCCGCCCTTCAACGTCGGGGCCAGCGCCTCGAACATCGCCTGCATGATGCGCGGCACGCCGGCGAGCACATGGACGTTGCCGATGGTGAAGCCCGGCGCGATGGACACGACGTTGTCGATCAGCGCCGCGCCGCGCGGCATGGTCGCCATGCGCTGGCGGGCGGCGTTGAAGTCGCCGGGCGGGTCCTGGCGGGCGTAGTGCGTCTCGAGCCGCCGCCAGGCTTCCGGGTGCGGTTCCCAGGGCAGGCCAAAGGCCTCGGCGACGCATTCGCTGGTGATGTCGTCATGCGTCGGGCCGATGCCGCCGGTGGTGAAGACGTGGTCGAAGCTGGCCCGCACCTCGTTGACCGTGGCGACGATGGTGGCGCGGATATCGGGGATGATGCGTGCTTCCTTCAGCGGAATCCCGATCTCGCCGAGGCGCGTCGCCAGGAATTTCAGGTTGGCGTCCTGGGTGCGGCCCGAGAGCACCTCGTTGCCGATGATCAGCAGGCAGGCGGTCGGGTTGCGCATGACGAATCCTCCGGCGGCGAGGATAGGCGGTTGGTGCGACGACGGAAAAGGCTGAACGCGCCGCCGATGGTGTGGCCGACCCGAAAAGCCGCGGCGCGGCGCCCGCGACAGGCGGACAGCAAAAACAGATCGAGGCGCAGCCTCGATCCGCGAGCGCGAAGCACGACCGCGCCCGGACCGTCAGTCCTTCCAGGCGCAACAGGTCACGGCGCGAAAGCCAAGTCGCCGCAGGGCGGCGCCGGCGATTGAGGTCAACAAACACTCCGCGCCGGCGCGTGAGGCATCACAAAAAGTCCCGCAACAACGCCACCAGCGGCACATCCGCCGGCGGCATCGCGTAGTCCGCCAGGCGCTGCGGACGAACCCAGGCCAGCGCCTGGCCTTCCAGCGCCGTCACCTGCCCCTGCCAGCGGCGGCAGAGGAAGAGCGGCATCAGAAGGTGGAACGACTCATAGCCGTGCGAGGCGAAGGCGAAGGGGGCGAGGCAGGCCTCGGTCACGTCGATGCCGAGTTCCTCCTTCAATTCGCGGATCAGCGCGCGCTCCGGCGTCTCCCCCGGCCGCACCTTGCCGCCGGGGAATTCCCACAGCCCCGCCAGCGGCTTGCCCTCCGGCCGGCGCGCCAGCAGCACGCGGTTGTCAGGGTCGATCAGCCCGACCGCGGCGACCAGCAGGATCGGCTTGCCGCCTTCCACCGGCGCCTCGGCCGGCGCGGGCACCGATGCGGATGCCGACGGGGCGATGTCGGCGCGCCCCGCCTCGAACAGCAGCACCGGCATCGCGCTCCCGCGGGAGAGGAAGTCGCGCTCCCCCTCCCCCACCGCGCGGAAGCCGATGCGCCGCAGCACGGCGGCGGAGCGGGCATTGTCGGTCAGCGCGCTCGCCGTCAGCCGGTCGATGGCGAGGTTCGCGAGCGCCCAGCGCGCAAGCCGCCCCGCCGCTTCCGGCGCGATCCCCTGCCCCCAGTGACGCCGCCCGACCCAGTAGCCGAGCTCCGCGCTGCGCGCCGCGCGGTCGAGCGTCAGCCCGACGCAGCCGAGCAGCGCGCCGCCATCCTCCTCCGCCCGCGCGATCGCAAGGTGATAGGCCTCGCCCACCGCCAGGCGCTCGGCGGTGGAGCCGATCCATTCGTCGGCGAGCTCGCGTGGATAGGGGAAGGGCACGCGCGCCAGCGTCTTCGCCACCTCCCAGTCATTCACCAGGCGGTGCAGTTCGGCGGCGTCCTCGGCGCGCAGCGGGCGCAGCAGGAAGCGGCCGGTCGGCAGCGGCGCGAAGGGCGGGATGGAGTCGGGCATGCGCCGGCCAGGAACGGCGAGCCGGCGCGCCGCGTCAAGGCTTGCGGGCGACCATCAGCACGAACATCGGCGCCGCGTCGCGCGGGAAGGGCAGCAGCGCCGCGGCGAGGCGCGCGGCCAGCGCGGCCGCGGCAAGCGAGGCATGCCAGCCGATGCGATGGGCGAAGAAGGGGCCCTCGGGGCGGGTCTTCACCGGCGCGAGCCGCCCCATCCAGTGGATCAGCGGCTGGGCGGCGACGGGCGGGAGGGCGCGGATCTCCTCCACCGCCCAGCCGCAGCGCGCGGCCAGCGCCGCCATCGCGCCCTCGCTCCACCAGGAGAGGTGATGCGGCGGCGCGTTGAGGACGAAGTTCGGGATCGCCGTCATGGCGGAAGGCCAGGTCGGCGCGCCCAGCATCACCAGCCCGCCCGGCCGCACGCAGCGCGCCATGTCGCGCGCCATCGCCACCGGGTCCGCGACATGCTCGATGACCTGGAAGGCGCAGGCGACATCATAGGCGCCGGCATGGCGCGCCGCGTGCGCCGCGAGCGATTCCGCGACGATGGTCGCGTCGCGCGACGGATAGGCGGCCGCGTTCGGATCGAGCCCGAGATAGCGCGCGCCGGGGATCAGCCGCGCGAAGGCGCCGGCGCCGGCGCCCACTTCCAGCACGGCGTCGCCGTCGCGGATGCGCGCGGCGGCGTACGGGTATTCGGCGCGGTCGCGCCCCGCCCGGCGCAGCCGCCCGTCGGCCTCGAGCCGCGCGTAGAGCGCGGCGTAGAAGGCGGCATCGCCTTCCGCCGCCGGCGCGAAGAAGACCAGCCCCGACGGCGCGCGCCAGAGCCCCGTACGCACCGGCGCGGGCGTCGGATCGACGCCGAAGGACCGCCGCCAGAGGCCGCGCAGGAGCCCTGCGGGGATCTCCTGCACGAGCGCCGCCTCGGCCCCGGTGATCGGGCAGGCGGCGGGCGGCATGCCTTCCCGCGGCGAGGCGCGGTTGGCACGGCCGCGCCACAGGGCCGGCATCACGCGGCGCCGCCGCGAGGCCTGCATCATGCGGAGGCGCCATGCGGATGGCGGCGCAGGACGCGGACGCGGTCGGGCCCTAGCACTTCGTATTCCACATGGCGCCAGCGGATGACCCGCGTGCGCGCGCTGGTCGCGAAGAGCAGCAGCACCAGCGGCGCGGTGAGCGGCACCGCGGCGCCGGCAAGCCATTGCGCCGCGCGCGCGACGCCGCCTTCGCGGATGCCGACGGCGCGCGTCACCCGGTCCTGCAGCAGCGCGCGGGCGAGGCCGATGGCGCAGGGCGGGAGGAGCCAGGCGAGCGCCGCCGCATCGCCCGCCAGCGCCATGACGAGCAGCGCGACCGCCGCGGCCTCCATCGCCAGCACCGCGCCCAGCAGCCACCAGAGCCGCGGCACATAGACGCGCACGATCTGCAATTGCCGGCGCTTGAACGCGATCGCCTCCCGGTCGCCGCCCTCGGGCGGGGTCGGCACCAGCACGGCGCGGCGCGTCAGCACGCGCAGGTGCAGCGCGCGGGCGCGGCGGCTGATGGCGCCGTCGGTCGAGAAGGTCCGCGCCAGCGCGCCTTCGAGGTTCATGCGCGCGATGGCGGCGCGGGAAAGGGCGACCGAGCCGCCCCAGACGAGGCCGGAGGCGACGAATCGCGGCCCGAGGGCGAGCGCGCGATCGAGCCAGGCGACGAGATGCCGCGCCGGCCCGGCGCCATCGAGTGCATGCCAGCGATAGCCCGTCACCACCTCCGCCGTGCCGTTCAGCGCAGGCGTGGCGAGCCAGGAGAGCCACTGGTCCTGGGGCAGGATGTCGGCGTCGAGCAGCACCAGGGCGTCGTCCTGGTCGTCGATGCGGCGCAGCCCGGCGATCAGGTTCGTCGCCTTCTGGCTGCGGGATTCATCGAGGCCGGCGACGACGATCTCGACCGGGAAGGGCAGCCTGGGGGCGAGTTCGCGCAGTTGCGCGAAGGCGGGGTCGGCTTCCGATTCGACGGCGGCGATCAGCCGGCGCGGGCGCAGCGTCTGTCGCGCCAACGCGGCCAGCAGCGGCGGCAGGCCATCGGTACGGCCGGTGACGGCGAGCAGCAGGGAGACGCGCCCTTCCGCCGCGACGGAGGGCGCGCGGAAATGGCGGAGGAACCAGACCACGCCCGCGAGCCAGGCGAGGCCGGCGAGAAGGGCGATGGTGCCGGGGACTGCGGCCGTCACGCGGCCGGCCCGCCACCAGTCTGTTGCGCGTCGATGGTCGCCTCCGGTAAGTTTCTATGTCGGAATGATCATGGAAACCCGAGAGGATCAAGGTTCATGCTGCGTGCGATGGTGCTGCTGGCCTGCGTTGCCCTCTTCCCGGCCTGTTCGACACTGTCGACGGGAACGAGCCAGGCGATCCTTGTCGCGACCGACCCGCCGGGGGCGCGCTGCGAGGTGCGCCGGCGCGGGGTAGTAATCGGCGTGGTCGAGCAGACCCCGGGCACGGTCGCGGTCGGGAAGTCGTCGGTCGACCTGGCCGTGGATTGCGCACGCCCCGGCTTCTATCCCGGCGCCGCGGCGATCGAGCGGCGCTTCAACCAGATGACCTACGCGAACTGGTATATCGGAGGCGCCATCGGCCTGCTCGTGGACGCTTCGACCGGGGCCTGGAACGACTACCCGCGAAGCGTGCGGATCCGCATGCAACCGCGGGAAACCGGTGGAAGCGCCAGCATCGCCGGCCCACAGCACTATGCGCAGCGCGCGGCGACGATCAACCTGCGCGCGCAGTCGCGCATCGAGGCCGAGAGACGGCGCTGCCTCCGCCGCGACAGCGCGCCGTGCATCGCGCGCATCGAGGCGATCGAGCAGGATCGCAACGTCGCGCTCGAGGCGCTGCACACGGAACAGCGCCTGCGCGAACCGCCGCAGGCGCCGCCCGTCTGATCAGGACCGATACGACCCGTTGATGTCGATGTACCCGTGGGTTAGGTCGCAGGTCCACACCGTGGCCTTCCCCTTGCCTAGGCCGATATCGACCGTGATCTCGACCTCCCGCCCCTTCATGTGGGCGACGACGGGCGTCTCGTCATAGCCGTCCACCACGCCGCCTTCCCTGGCCATCCAGGTGCCGCCGACGGCGATCGACAGCAGGTCGCGGTCGGCCGGCTCGCCGGACTTGCCGACGGCCATGACGATGCGGCCCCAGTTCGCGTCCTCCCCCGCGATCGCGGTCTTCACCAGCGGGGAATTGGCGATCGACATGGCGATGCGATGGGCGGACCGCGCCGTGGTTGCGCCGGTCACGTCGATGCGGATCAGCTTCTGTGCACCCTCCCCGTCCCGCGCAACCAGCAGGGCGAGGTCCATCAGCACCTCGTTCAGCGCGCGGGCGAAGTCCTTCAGCACCGCCCCGCCTTCGGCCGGCACGCGCGGATGCTTCGCCGCGCCCGTCGCGAACAGCATGACGGTGTCGGAGGTCGAGGTGTCGGAATCCACCGTGATGCAGTTGAAGGACCGGTCGCAGCCCTTCTTCAGCAGCGCCTGCAGCGCCGGGGCGGGGATCTTCGCGTCGGTGGCGAGGAAGGACAGCATCGTCGCCATGTCGGGGGCGATCATCCCCGACCCCTTGGCGATGCCGGCGATGGTCACCGTCGCATCCCCGATCCGCGCCGTGCGCACCGCCGCCTTGGGGAAGGTGTCGGTCGTCATGATGGCGCGCGCCGCAGGAGCGAATCCCGATTCCTGGACGGCGTCGAAGACCTTCGGCAGGGCGCCGACCAGCTTCTCGGTCGGCAGCCTCTCCCCGATCACGCCGGTCGAGGCGAGGAACACCTCGCGCGGCTTGCAGCCCAGGATGCGCGCCGCCTCGGCCGCGGTGCGCTCGCAGGTCTCGCGCCCAGCCTTGCCGGTGAACACGTTTGAATTGCCCGAGGTGACGACGAGGCCCCGCGCCTTGCCGCCCTTGAGCGCGGCGCGGGACCATTCGACCGGCGCGCCGGGGCAGCGATTCTTCGTGAACACGCCGGCCGCGGTGGTGCCGGCCGGGAAGGCCATCACCATCACATCCTCCCGCGCGCGGTAGCGGATCTCGGCCATGCCGGTCGCGACGCGCACGCCCGGGACAGGCGGCATCTCGGGCAGCGGCAAGGCGAGGGGCGAGACGGGATGGGCCTGGCCGGCCATGGGCGTGTCCTCTTGCTTGTGGGCGACGAAGGGGTCAGCGGCGAATCGGCGCGGCCCCCGGGCGGGCGGGGGCGGCCGGCGCGGGCGGCTCGGCCGCGTCG
>NZ_JACADQ010000154.1 GCF_016106015.1 Neoroseomonas rubea | reverse complement strand
CGCGCCGCTGCCGCTGCACGCGGCCCTGGACGCCTGGGACGGCGCGCCGCTGCTCGTCGCGGCCGAACGGCGTGGCGCCGCGCCGATCCGTCACGCGGCCGCCACGCTGCGCCTGCCCTGCGGCTGGCTGGTCGGCCCCGAAGGTGGTTTCGACACCGCTGAACTTGACGACGCGACCCGTCGTGCCTTTGTTACGGCGGTTGCCCTCGGCCCCCGCATCCTGCGGGCGGAGACGGCGGCCGTGGCGGGCCTCGCGGTGCTGCAGGCACTTGCGGGGGACTGGACTGCCACCTGAACGCGCCGCGTCCTGCGGCGTGACCGGAAAGGACTGCATGTCGAATCCCGGCGAGTCGGATCCCACGCCGATCACCTCGGCGCGTCAGCTTGCCGAATGGTTCGCGGCTGGCTCGAAGCCTCGCGCGGACTGGCGGATCGGGACCGAGCACGAGAAGTTCGGCTTCCGCCGTGCGGACCTCGCGCCGCCGCCCTACGAGCCGGGCGGCATCCGCGCCATGCTTGAAGGGCTGATGCGTTTCGGCTGGGAGCCCATCCTCGACAACGGCAACCCGATCGGCCTCAAGCGCGGGGATGCCTCGGTCTCGCTCGAGCCCGGCGGGCAGTTCGAGCTCTCCGGCGCGCCGGTCAGCACGCTGCACGAGACGCGGGACGAGATCGCAAGCCATCTCGAGGAAGTGCGCGCGGTGGCCGAGCCGCTCGGCCTCGGCTTCGCGCCGCTCGGCTTCCATCCGCTCGCGACGCGCGAGCAGATGCCGTGGATGCCGAAGGGCCGTTACGCGATCATGCGGCAGTACATGCCGCGGGTCGGGGCGATGGGCCTCGACATGATGCTGCGCACCTGCACGGTGCAGGTGAACCTCGATTTCGGCGACGAGGCCGACATGGTCGAGAAGCTGCGCGTTTCCCTCGCGCTGCAGCCGCTCGCCACCGCGCTCTTCGCGAATTCGCCCTTCGCCGAGGGCAAGCCCAACGGGTACCGCACGCTGCGCGGCAAGGTCTGGACCGACACCGACCCCGACCGCACCGGCATCCCGGCCGTCGCCTTCGAGGAGGGCTTCGGCTTCGAGCGCTTCGCCGAGTTCGTGCTCGACGTGCCGATGTACTTCATCATGCGGGAAGGGCGCTGGATCGACGCGGCGGGCATGTCCTTCCGCGCCTTCCTCGAAGGCCGGGCGGACAAGCTGAAGGGCCATGCCGCCACGATGGGCGACTGGGCGGACCATGTGACGACGGTCTTCACCGATGTGCGGCTGAAGCGCTTCCTGGAAATGCGCGGCGCGGACGCCGGCGCGCCCGCCTACCTGACCGCGCTGCCGGCCTTCTGGGTCGGGCTGATCTATGACGATGCCGCGCAGAAGGCGGCGCGCGCGCTGACCAAGGACTGGTCGGTCGCCGACATCGTCGCCCTGCGCAACGCGGTGCCGGGCCAGGCGCTGGAGGCGACCATCGGCGGGCGGTCGCTGCGCGACGTGGCGCGCGATGTGATGGCGATCGCGCGCGATGGCCTCAAGGCGCGGGGCCTGGGGGAGGAGACGCATCTCGACCCGCTGGATGCCATCGTCGCAACCGGCCAGACCCAGGCCGACCGCTGGCTCGAACGCTGCGCCGGCGCCTGGGGCGGGGATGTGTCGAAGGTCTTCGCCGAAGCGGCGGTGTGACGCGGCGCCTAACCGGCGTCGGTCCGCTTCGCGCAGCGGTGCAGCATGACGGGCGCGGCCGGCGGGGGCATGGCGAAACCGAGCGTCGCGCCATCGGCCGCCAGGCGCAGGCGTAGCTCATAGGTCACGATGGCCGCGCCGTCGCGGCCGCGCATGGTCAGCTGCAGCGTGCCGTGCGCATCCGGGCCGACAGCCTCGATCGCCGTCTCGCCATTGCCGGGCTCGCCCAGCCCCTGCGCCGAAATCAGGATGAGGAGGTCCTCGCCCCGCAGGCAGTCGGCGGGGTCACGGGCCCAGAGGCCGTGGAAGGCCGGCGGGACCGGCCCATCCGTCGCGCCGGCAACAGATGTCGCGAGGCAGAGCGCGAAGACGCCGCGACGCATTCAGAGGTCCGAGAGGCCCCCGAGCAGCCCGCCGATCACCTCCACCGAGGCCTGGGCGACGGTCGCCGCACCGTCGAGGCAGGCGCCCGCGACCTGCGCCGCGACATCGAGCACGCCGCTCGCGGCCAGGTCGACCGCGACCTCGGCCGCCTCGGCAGCCCCCTCCAGTCCGCTGCCGGCCTGGGCCTCGGCCTGGCGGCGGGCCTCCTCGCGCTTCTGCTCGTCGAACGCCTCGGCGGGGATGGCGGGCGGTGGCGCGGTCATCGACCTCTCCTGCTCTTGCGTGGGCCATGCTCCACGGCCGGGGCGCGTCAGGCCATGTAGTACTTCACACGGCGGCGTGAACGAAGATTTCAGGATGATGCCGGCACGTTACCACCCTGGACTGATGACTAGGGGATCCTCGGACATGACTCTCATCCAAAGGCTTGGTGGCCTCCGCCCGCAGCTCATTCTCCTGGGGATCATTCCGATGCTCCTCGTCGCGTTGCTGTCGGTCGCCGGTGCCGGCTGGGCGGTCCGTTCCGCGAACAACGAGATGATCACCGAAGCCCTCGGTCGGTCGCTCGACCGGGCGGAGGGCGAACTCGCCGCCGTCGGTCTGCGCATGCGCGGACACGCCGCGGGACTTTCCGTACGGCCGGACCTCGTGCGCGCCGTCGGGGCCGCGGATGCCGCGGCCGCGCGCGACATATTGGTTGCCGCCTTCACGGCGCTGCGGTCGGCCGACCCCGCCGTGGCCGTCGTCGAGGCCACGGATGCCGGAGGCCGCGTCCTGATTCGCGGGCACAATCCCGCACGCGGGGGACGACAAGTCCCGCGCGCCGGACGTCGCCGCCGCCCTCGACGGCCGGCCGGCCGTCGGCAACGAGGTCTCCCCCACCAGTGGCGCGATCGCGATCGGGGCCGTGCTGCCGCTGCGCGGCGCGGATGACCGGGTCGTCGGCACGATCCGCGTCGGCTCGAACCCGAACGCGGCGCTCGCGACGGAGATCGGCCAGAGTGCCGGCGGCGTCGCCGCGCTCTTCGGTGCCGGCCGGCTCGTCGCCGCGAGCCTCAACGGCCTGACCGCCGAGGCGCTGCCCCCCGCGGCGCTTGAGGCGGTCCGCGCGGGCACGGCGATGGGTGACGTCTCCGGCGTCCTGCCTGGCCGCGGCAACCACCAGCTGGGCGCGCGGCCGATCCGGGACATCGCCGGCCAGCCCGTCGGCGCCCTGCTGATCGCCATGCCGACCGAGCGCTTCGTGACGCAGGAGCGTTGGGTGTTGATGACCATCCTCGCCGCCTGCGGCGTGGTGATCCTGGTGGCCCTGCCCTTCGCGGTGTTCGCGGCGCGGCGCCTCGCCCGCCCGCTCGCCGCGCTCGGCGACACCATGGGCACGATCGCCGGCGGCCGGACGGAGGTTGCGGTGCCGGGCCTCGACCGGCCGGACGAGATCGGCGGCATGGCCCGTGCGCTCGAGACCTTCCGCCTGGGCTTGGAGGAGAAGGTGCGGCTGAACGCGGCGGCCGCCGCCGAGCAGGCCGCGCGCGCTCGCCGTCAGGCGGCGATCGAGCGCCATACCGAGGAATTCGGCCGTTCCATCGCTGGCGTCATGGAGCAATTGCGCGATGCGGCCGGTGGCATGCGCAACTCGGCCGGGGAAATGGCGAAGGCCACCGAGGGCACGCGCAGCCAGGCCGAGAGCACCGCGGCCGGCGCCGAGGAAAGCGCCCGCAACCTCGCCGCCGTGGCCGCGGCGACGGAGGAGCTGACGGTCAGCGTCAGCGAGATCTCCCGCCAGGTCGCGGCGGCGGCGGCGGCGGCGCGGGAGGCCGTGGACCGCTCCGAGGCAACGGGCGCGCGCGTCCAGGGCCTATCCGAAGCCGCAGGCCAGATCGGCGACGTGGTCCGGCTGATCAGCGGCATCGCGGGGCAGACCAACCTGCTCGCGCTGAACGCGACGATCGAGGCGGCGCGGGCGGGGGAGGCCGGAAAGGGCTTCGCCGTCGTTGCGTCCGAGGTGAAGACGCTCGCGACCGAGACGGCGCGCGCGACCGAGCAGATCGGCCAGCAGGTCGCGGCGATCCAGGCGGCGACGCTCGATGCCGTCGGCGCCGTGCAGCAGGTTGGCGTGGCGATCGGGAGCATGAACGAGGTCGCCTCCGCCATCGCCGCCGCGGTCGAGCAGCAAGGTGCGGCGACGCGCGAGATCGCGGCCTCCGTCCAGACTGTCGCACGGCAGAACAACGAGGCGACGCAGTCGATGCACGATGTCTCCTCGGTCGCCGCCGCGGCGCGGGGGACGAGCGGAGCGGTGCTCGACGCCGCCGAAGGGCTCGCGAAGATCGCCGGCACGCTGCGCGAGGAGGTGGACCAGTTCCTCGCCGCCATGCGGGGCGACGAAGGCGAGCGGCGCCGCTACGAGCGCGTTCCGGGCCGAGGCACGCGCGTCGGGCTGCGCGGCGCGGGCGGCGGGGTGCATGAGGTGGAGCTCGCCGACGTATCCCGCGGTGGCGCGGCGCTGGCGACCGCGGTCAGGGCGAATGCCGGCACCGAGGTGACGCTGACCCTGCCGGATGGGCTCGGCGAGGTGAACGGGCGCGTCGTCTACTGCACGGAAGGGCGCATGGCCGTCGTGCTGCGCCAGGACGCGCAGACCATCGCGCGCATCGATCGGCTGCTCGACCGCCTCCAGCCGGCCTCGATGGCCGCCGCGGCCTGACGCGCGGCGGCCGGGGCGGCGGAGGTCAGCCGACCGCCGTCCCGCCCACCGTCAGCCCCGCCATCTTGAGCGTCGGCTGGCCGACGCCCACGGGCACGCCCTGGCCGTTCTTCCCGCAGGTGCCGATCCCCGGGTCGAGCGCCATGTCGCTGCCCACCATCGTCACCTTGGTCAGCGCATCCGGCCCGTTGCCGATCAGCGTCGCACCCTTCACCGGCGCGCCGATCTTACCATCCTCGATGAGGTAGGCCTCGGAGGCGCTGAACACGAATTTCCCCGATGTGATGTCCACCTGGCCGCCGCCGAAATTCACCGCATAGAGGCCGCGCTTCACGCTCGCGATCACTTCTTCCGGCGCGTGCGCCCCGCCTAGCATCACCGTGTTCGTCATGCGCGGCATCGGAATGTGGGCGTGGGACTGGCGGCGGCCGTTGCCGGTGGGGGCCACGCCCATCAGGCGGGCGTTCTGCCGGTCCTGGATGAAGCCGGTCAGGATACCGTCCTCGATCATCACGGTGCGGCCGGATGGCGTGCCCTCGTCATCCACCGTCAGGCTGCCGCGGCGGTCGGGGATGGTGCCGTCATCGACCACGGTGACGCCGGGCGCGGCGATGCGCTGGCCGAGCAGCCCCGCGAAGGCCGAGGTCTTCTTGCGGTTGAAGTCGCCCTCCAGCCCGTGCCCGATTGCCTCGTGCAGCAGGATGCCGGGCCAGCCCGACCCCAGCACGACCTCCATCTCGCCGGCCGGCGCGGGAACGCTGTCGAGGTTCACGAGCGCCTGGCGCAGCGCTTCGTCCACCGCGGCCTTCCAGCCGGCTTCCGACAGGATCCGGTCGTAGCCGAAGCGCCCGCCGGTGCCGAAGGTGCCGGTCTCCCGCCGCCCATCGACCTCCACCACCACCGAGACGCCCATGCGCACCAGCGGGCGCAGATCCGCCACGCGCTGCCCGTCCGGGCGGATGATCTGCACCGCCTGCCATTCGCCGGTGATGGACGCCATCACCTGCACGACGCGCGGGTCGCGCGCCCGGGCGAAGGCGTCGATCTCGGCCAGCAGCGCGGTCTTGGCCGCGAAGTCCATGGCGTTGAGCGGATTGGCGTCGGCATAGAGCCGCGCATTGGTGGCGCGCGGGCCGACATCGAGCGTGCCCGACCGCCCCTGCCGCACCGCCTTCACCGTCTCCGCCGCGCGCGCGATCGCGGCATCCGTCAGCTCGCCGGCATGGGCGTAGCCCGCCGCCTCGCCCGAGACCGCGCGCAGCCCGAAGCCGCGCGTCGCGTCGTAGGAGGCCGAGCGGATGCGCCCATCCTCGAGCGCGATCGCCTCGCTTTCGCGGTATTCCAGGAACAGCTCGCCATCCTCGCAGCCTTCCGTCGCCTCGCGCAGCCGGCGTTCGGCGGCGGCGCGGTCGATCAGGTCGAAGAACAGGGCGTCGGTGGTGGCGAGCGCGGTCATGGCGTCTCCTGCGCGAGGGCGGCGGGGGCGATCAGGCTCTCCCGCGGCAGATGGAGCGTGGCGGTGGTGCCGAAGCCTGGGCGGCTGTCCAGCGAAAGCTTCCCGCCCATCGCCTCGGCGAGCAGGCGGGCGAGATGCAGGCCGAGCCCCGCGCCGCCGAAGCGGCGCGCATGGCTCGTGTCGATCTGGGTGAAGGGCTCGAAGGCGCGGGGGATGTCCTCGGGCGCAATCCCGATGCCGCTGTCGGCGACGGAAAGTGAGACCCCGCCCGACCCGTCGGGCGCGATGGCGACGCGCACGGTCCCACCCTCGGGCGTGAACTTGATCGCGTTGTCGAGCAGGGCGAGCAGGACGCGCCGCAGCCGGCGCTCGGCGCACAGGGCGTTCGGCAGGTGCGGTGCGGCGTCGATGCCGATGCGCAGGCCGGCTTCGCGCGCCGCGGGTTCCAGCATGCGCAGCGCGGCGGTGGCGGTGGCCATCAGGTCGACGGGCGCCGCCTGCTCCTCCGCCTCCCCGGGGCCGGCGCGGGCGACGTCGAGCACGTCCTCGATCACGCGCAGCAATTGCCGGCCGGCCTGGCGGACGGCGCCGGCGTAATCCGCAACGGCGCCGTCTGCGCCTTCGGCGAGCATCGCCTCGGCATAGCCGATCACGGCCGAGAGCGGCGTGCGCAGCTCATGGCTCATGGTCGCGAGGAAGCGGGACTTCGCCTCGCTCGCGGCCTCGGCCGCGGCGCGGGCCTGTTCCAGCTCGTCACGGATGCGCCGGTCCTCGGTGACGTCGGTGTAGGTGCGGACATAGCCGCCATCGGGGGTGCGGTCCGTCGTCACCTCGATGATGCGGCCGCTGCGACGGCGGCGGATGTAGCGGTCGGGCGCGCGCAGCGGCTCGCCCCAGCGTGTGTCGAGCGCGACCTTGGCGTCCTCGGGCGTGCCGTATTCGCCGCTGCCGATCTGCGCCTCGCGCAAGTCCAGGATGTGCCGGCCCGGGCGCAGTTCCTCGGGCGCGATGCCGGTCATGTCGGCGGCGAGCGCATTGGCGGCGACGACCCTGCCTTCGGCGTCGAACAGGCAGATGCCGTGGCGCATGTTCTCGAGCATCACCCGCAGGATGCCCGCGCGCTGCTGCGCGGCGGCCTCGGCTTCGGCGAGCGCGGTGGTGTCCACATGCGTGATGACGAAGCCGCCATCCGGCGTCGGGTCGGAGAAGACCTCCAGCACGCGCCCCGAGGGGCTGCGGCGCACCCAGCGATGCGGCTTCGAGCGGTCCATCGCGAGCGAGTGTCGCAGCAGGGCGCTCGCCTCCGGCTCCTCGCCGAGCGCGCCGCTCGCATGCAGCATGCTCACCAGCTCGTCCAGGCTGCGGCCCGGGCGGATGTCGTCCGGCGCATGGCCGGCCAGTTCCGCGGCGAGCGCGTTGTTCATCACGACGCGCCGGTCGGGGCCGTAGAGGACGAAGCCGTGGCGCATCGACGCCAGCGCCGTCTCCAGCAGCGCGGCGCGATGGCGCGCCTCCGCCTCCGCGCGCCAGGTCTCGGTGATGTCCGTGACGACGGAGACGTGCCCGCCATCGGGCAGCGGCGCGGTGCGGATGTCGAGCGCCGTGCCGTTGGCGCGCTGGCGGCGCCGCGCCTGCGGGCGGGAGAGGTCGCGCGCCATCTCCCGCGCGTAGATCTCCTCCGCCTCCCCGGGGCCGAATTCCCCGGCCGCGGCGCGGCGGCGGATGACGTCCTCGAGCGTGTCGCCCACCGCGAGCGGCGCGCCTTCCATCAGGCGGGCATAGGCGTCGTTGAAGAGCACCACGCTCCGATCCGGGCCCCAGACGCAGATGCCGTGCGGCAGGGCTTCCAGCACGCCGTCGAGGATGGCGGCGCGGCGGCGCGCCTCGTCCTCCGCGCGGCGCAGCTTGGTGACGTCGTCGCTTTCGATGAGGAAGCCGCCATCGGGCTGCGGCGTGCTGATGAAGCGTACCACGGTGCCATCGGCCCGTTCGCGCTGCGCGTCGCGCGGCTGGCTCCGGTCGGCGGCGATCGCGTCCCGCAGGTGGTCATGGTCGTCGGCGCTGAGGAATTCGCCTGCGCGTTCCAGCGATTGCATGATCTCGCGCAGCGTCGGCCGCCCCGCCAGGGTTTCGAGCGTGGTGCCCGAATGGCGGCGATAGGCCGCGTTGTGGAGCATCAGGCGCTGCTCGGCATCGAACAGCGCGATCCCGCCGCGCTGGGCGGTCAGCACGCGTTCCAGCAGCGCGATGCGGGCGCGGGCCATGCTCTCGGCGCGATTGAGCGCGGTGATGTCGACCGCGCAGATGGCGAAGCCGCCATTGGTCAGCGGCGCCGTGCTCCTCTCCCACATCCGCGTGCCGTCGGCGCTGCGGACATGGCGTGTCTGGTGCAGGCTGCGGTCGAGGGCGAGCGCCTCCGTTACCCGCTGCTGGGGGTCGCCCGGGCCGAGCAGTCCGCGGAAGGCGAGTAGCCGCAGCACGTCGCGCAGCGGGGTGCCGGGCGGGAAGCGTGACGCCTCGGCGCCCGCGGCGGTCCAGAAGGCGGCATTGGCGAGGACCAGGCGGTCGCCCGGCTCGAAGATCGCGACCGCGTGCGGCAGCGCCTTCAGCGCGGCGAGGGCGCCCTCCTCCCGCGTCACGCCGCCGATGCCCCGCGTGGGCGGCGGAGGGCGTGCATCGCGAGCAGCGCCGCGGTCAGCACCAGCACCGCGACCGCCTGGTGCAGCGTGCCGAGCCAGACCGGCACCACGGCGAGCAGCGTCGCGATGCCGAGCGCGTATTGCAGCGCCACCGCGCCGGCGAGCCCCACGACCGCGCGCCGCGCGGCACCCGGGGGCAGGCGGCGCCACGCCAGCGCGGCGGCG
>NZ_JACADQ010000153.1 GCF_016106015.1 Neoroseomonas rubea | reverse complement strand
CGGCGCCTGCGCCGCACCGCCGCCCGAGGCCGCGCACGGCACGCGCCGCGCCGCCTGCCATCATCCGCTCGAGGCCGCGGCGTGAGCGGGCCCGACGACATCCTGGTGGCGGACGCGCTGACGCGCCGCTTCGACCCGCGCCTGACCATCGGCGATCGCATCGCCGGCGCGCTCGGGGCGCAGGTGGAACGCCGGCCGCTGCGCGCGGTCACGGATGTCTCCTTCGCCATCCGTCGCGGCGAGACACTGGGCCTGGTCGGTGAATCCGGCTGCGGCAAGTCGACGCTCGGGCGGATGGTCGCGGGCATCCTGCCGCAGACCTCCGGCCGCGTGGCGCTGGATGGCAAGCCCGTGATGGCGCGCGGCCGCAAGACGACGACACGCATCCAGACCGTCTTCCAGGACCCCTTCGCCTCGCTCAATCCGCGACGGCGGATCGGCGAGACAATCTCCGAGGGGCCGATCGCCCACGGCATCGTGACGCGGGCGGCCGCCCCCGCCTTCGTCGCGGAATGGCTCGCGCGCGTGGGCCTCGACCCCGCCGTCGCGTCGCGCTTCCCGCATCAGTTCTCCGGCGGGCAGCGGCAGCGCGTCGCGATCGCGCGCGCGCTGGCCATGCGGCCGGACCTGCTGGTCTGCGACGAACCCGTCGCCTCGCTCGATGTCTCGATCCAGGCGCAGATCCTGAACCTGTTCCTCGAGCTGCGGCAGGCGCTCGGACTCACCTGCCTCTTCATCTCGCACGACCTGTCCGTGGTGCGGCATGTCGCGGACCGTGTGGCAATCATGTATCTCGGCCGCATCGTCGAGGTCGGGCCGGCCGCGCGCATCCATGCCGCACCCCGCCACCCCTATGCGCGGGCCTTGCTCGACAGCGTGCCGAAGCTGCGGCTGGACGCCACCTCGGTGACCTTCCGCCCGATCGAGGGAGAACTTCCCTCTCCCCTCGCCCCGCCGACGGGATGCGCCTTCCACCCGCGCTGCCCGCGCGCGAGCGATCTTTGCCGGAAGGAGCGGCCGGAGCTCGTCGCCGGACCCGAGGGCGGCGCGCTGGCCTGCCACCATCCGGTGCCCGCGGCCTGATCCGCACGGCCCGATGTTGCAGGGCAGCATCTTGGGTGCCAAGTTTGCCCTGCCTTTTCGCAAGGACTGCGCGATGCTTCCGACCCTGGTGGGGCTCGACCATCTGGTGGTCGCCGTGCGCGACCTCGACGCCGCCGCGGCGGAATGGACCGCGCTCGGCTTCACGCTGTCGCCGCGCGGCACGCACAGCGCGCATGTCGGCAGCGCCAACCACACGATGATGTTCGGGGAGGATTACCTCGAACTGCTCGCCGTGCTGGTGCCCCAGCCGCACAACCAGGCGCTGCGCGACTTCCTGGCGAAGCGGGAGGGGCTGGAGCGCGCCGCCTTCACCACGACGGACGCGGCGGCGGGTGCGGATGCGCTGCGCGCGCGCGGCGTGGACTCGCAAGGGCCGCTGCATTTCGGGCGCCCCGTGCCGATGCCGGACGGGACGAGCATGGAGGCGCGCTTTTCCGTCTTCCGCTGGCCGCCGTCATCCTACGCGGCGGGCCTCGGCATCTTCGCCTGCCAGCACCATACGCCGGAGGCGGTCTGGGTGCCGTCCCTGCAAAGCCACGCGAATGGCGTCACGCGTATCAAGCGCGCGCTTGCCGCGGTAGCCGATCCGGCGGCAGCGGCGGCACGGCTCGCCGACGCCATCGACGGCACGGCGCGGCAGGAAGGCGCGTTCCACCTCGTCGCCACCGGCCCCGGCCGCGCCGAGATTGGCTTCGCCCCGCGCGACGCCATCGCCCGCCTCGCGCAGGTCGACGCGGCCGCGCTGCCCGAGGAAGGCGGCGCCGCCATGGTGCTGGCGACGCCCAAGCCCCGCCCGCCCGGCCTCGCCACCGGCGTCGCCGTAATCTTCGAAGCCGATTGATCCCACGCGCAGGAGAGAGACCATGACCGCACTGACGCGCCGCGAGACCTTCCTGCTTGGCGCCGCCGCCATGATCCCCGCCTCGGCGGTCGAGGCGCAGGAAACGCCGCGCCGCGGCGGCGTGCTGACGGTGCATTTCGCGACCGAGCAGCGCATCCTCAACCCGTCGCTGCAGGCCTCGACCGGCGTCTACATCGTCGGCGGCAAGATGCAGGAGGCGCTGCTCGACCTCGACGCGCAGGGCAATCCGGTCGGCGTGCTCGCGGAATCCTGGGAAAGCGCGCCGGATGGCCTCACGCACGTGTTCCGCCTGCGCCGCGGCGTCACCTGGCATGACGGCCGCCCCTTCACCTCCGCGGACGTGCAGTTCACGGCGATGGAGATGTGGAAGAAGATCCTGAACTACGGAACCACGCTGCAGCAGTTCCTGACGGAAGTGCAGACGCCCGACCCGCACACCGCCATCTTCAAGTACGAACGGCCGATGCCGCAGGGTCTGCTGCTGCGGGCGCTGCCGGACCTCGGCTACATCTCGCCCAAGCACATCTTCGAGACGGGCGACATCCGGCAGAACCCGGCCAACACCGCGCCCGTCGGCACCGGCCCCTTCAAGTTCGTGCAGTATGAGCGCGGCCAGTTCATCATCGCCGAGCGCAACCCGAACTACTGGCGCAACAACCAGCCCTATCTCGACCGCGTCGTCTGGCGCGTGGTCGGCGACCGTGCGGCGGCGGCGGCGCAGCTGGAATCCGGGCAGATCCTGTTCAGCCCCTATTCCTCGCTCGCCATCGCGGACCTCCAGCGGCTCGGCCGCGATCCGCGCTTCGAGGCGACGACGCGCGGCAACGAAGGCAATGTCCGCACCAACACGCTGGAATTCAACTTCCGCAACCCGATCCTGGCGGATATCCGCGTCCGCCGCGCCATCGCGCATTCGCTGAACGTCCCTTTCTTCATCGAGAATTTCCTCGGCCCCTTCGCCAAGCCGGGCACCGGGCCGATCCCGTCGATTTCCACGGACTACTATCCGACCGAGGCGATGCCGCAATACGGCTTCGACGCGGCGCTGGCCAACCGCCTGCTGGACGAGGCCGGGCATCGCCGCGGCGCCGGCGGCGTGCGCTTTTCCCTCCGCCTGCTGCCCGCGCCCTGGGGAGAGGACATCGCGCTCTGGGCGACCTTCATCCAGCAATCGCTGCAGCAGGTCGGCATCCGGGTCGAGGTGGTGCGCAACGACGCGGCGGGGTTCCTGCGCAGCGTCTACAACGAGCACGCTTTCGACCTCGCATCGGGCTGGCACCAGTACCGCAGCGACCCCGCGGTCAGCACCACCGTCTGGTACCGTTCGGGCAGCCCGCGCGGCGCACCCTGGACGAACCAGTGGGGCTGGACCGATGCGCGCATCGACGGGATCATCGACGCCGCGGCGACCGAGGTCGACCCCGTGAAGCGCAAGGCGCTGTACGCCGACTTCGTCCGCGCGGTGCAGACCGAACTGCCGCTGTGGATGCCGATCGAGCAGATCTTCGTCTCGGTCTTCAATCGCCGCATCCGGAACGCCGGGAACAACCCGCGCTGGGCATCCTCCACCTGGCACGACACCTGGCTGGCGTCGTGACCGCTTGAGGATCCTCCGCCTCGCGCTGCGGCGGCTCGCCGCATCGCTGCCGACTCTGCTGCTCATCCTCGCAGGCATGTTCCTGCTGCTGCAGCTCGCGCCCGGGGATACGGTGGATGCGCTGATGGCGCAGATGGGCGGCGGCGATGCGGCGCTGGCGGAGGATCTGCGCCGCTTCTACGGGCTCGATGTCGGCATTGCCGCGCAGCTCTGGAACTACCTGACCAGGCTGGCGACGCTCGACCTCGGCTTCTCGGCCATCTACGGCAAGCCGGTGGCGACCGTGATACTGGAGCGGCTGCCGCCGACCATCCTGCTGATGGTCTCGGCCCTGTCCTTCGCCTTCTTCTTCGGGCTGCTGCTCGGCGTGCTCGCCGCGCGGCGGGTGAACCGCTGGCCGGACACGCTGATCTCGACGCTCGGCCTGCTGTTCTACGCCACGCCCTCCTTCTGGTTCGGGCTGATGGCGATCGTGCTGTTCAGCGTCTACCTGCAATGGCTGCCGGCGGGCGGCTTCTACGACATCACCATGGGCTACACGGGCCTTGCCGCGGTGCTCGACATCGCGCGGCACCTGGTGCTGCCGACGCTGACGCTCGGGCTGATCTTTCTCGCCATCTACCTGCGCATCATGCGCGCCTCGATGCTCGAGGTACTGTCGCTCGACTTCGTCCGCACCGCCCGCGCCAAGGGGCTGACCGAGACGCGCGTCGTCGCCCGCCACGTGCTGCGCAACGCGATGCTGCCCATGGTGACGCTGATCGGCCTGCAGGCCGGCACCATGCTCGGCGGGTCGGTGGTGGTGGAAAGCGTCTTTGCCCTGCCGGGGCTCGGGCGGCTCGCCTATGAAAGCGTGGTGCAGCGGGACCTGAACACGCTGCTCGGCATCGTCTTCGTCTCGGCGCTGCTCGTCATCGCCATCAATTTCGTCGTGGACATCCTCTATGCGCGGCTCGACCCGCGCATCTCGGCGGAGTCCTGAATGCGCGCGTTGAAGGCCTATCTGCGCAGCCCGGCGGCGCTGATCGGCAGCGTCATCCTGCTCGCCGTGCTCGTCATGGGGCTCGGCGCCGCCTGGTTCTATCCGAACGATCCGCTTGGCCTCGCCGGCCGGCCGCTGCAATGGCCGGGGCAGAATCCGCGCTTCCCGCTCGGCACCGATCCGTCCGGGCGGGACATCGCGGCGCAGATCGTCCATGGCGCGCGGATTTCGCTGCTGATCGGGTTCGTCGCCACATCCATCGCCGTCGTCATCGGCATCGCCATCGGCTCGCTCTCGGGCTTCTACGGCGGCGTCGTGGACACGGTGCTGATGCGCGTCACGGAAGCCTTCCAGACGCTGCCCAACTTCCTGCTGCTGCTCGTCCTCGTCGCCGTCTTCGGCAGCACGATCCACACGGTGACGATCGCCATCGGCATCGTCTCCTGGCCCCCGGTGGCGCGGCTGACGCGCGCCGAGTTCATGACGCTGCGGACGCGGGACTTCGTGCAGGCCAGCCGCGTACAGGGCCTCGGCGACGCGCACCTGATCCTGCGCGAGGTCCTGCCCAACGCGCTGCCGCCCGTGATCGTCTATGCCTCCGTCGTCATGGCGGTGGCGATCCTGCTGGAGAGCGCGCTTGCCTTCCTCCAGCTCTCGGACCCCAACGTGCCCTCCTGGGGCAACCTGATCGGGCTGGGGCGCAACGTGCTGCGCAGCGAATGGTACGTGTCGGCGATCCCCGGCCTCGCCATCCTGCTCACCATCCTCGGCGTCTCGCTCGTCGGGCAGGGGCTGAACGACGCGCTGAACCCGCGCCTGGCGAGCGGCCGATGACACGGCTGGCCGTCGAGGGCCTGACCATCCGGCTGCCCAAGGGCGCGGATCGACCCCACGCGATCGAGGACGTGACGCTATCCGTCGCCGCGGGGGAGATCCTCTGCGTGGTCGGCGAAAGCGGCTCGGGCAAGTCGGTCACCGCCTCGGCCGCCATGGGCCTGCTCGCGCCGGGCCTCGCCATCGCGCAAGGCAGCATGACGCTGTCGGGCGAGGACCTCCGCGCCAAGTCGCCCGAGGCCTGGCGTGCCATCCGAGGCCGGCGCATCGCCATGGTGTTCCAGGAACCCATGACGGCGCTCAATCCGCTCATGACCGTCGGCCGGCAGATCGGGGAGATGTGGCGCGTCCATATGGGCCTCGATGCGCGGGAGGCGGAACGCCGCGCGCTCGCCGCCCTGCGCGGGGTGAACCTGCCCGACCCCGAAGGCGCGCTGCGCGCCTTCCCGCACGAACTCTCCGGCGGCCAGCGCCAGCGCGTGATGATCGCCATGGCCCTCGCGCTGGAGCCCGAGGTGCTGATCTGCGACGAACCCACCACCGCGCTCGACGTCACGACCCAGGCGCAGGTGCTGGCGCTGATCAAGGAGCTGCAGCGGCGGCACGGCACGGCGGTGATGTTCATCACCCATGATTTTGGCGTCGTGGCGGAAATCGCCGACCGCGTCGCCGTCATGCGGCTCGGCCGCGTGGTGGAGGAAGGCACGGCGCGGGAGGTGCTGACCGCGCCGCAGCACGAATACACCCGCGCGCTGCTGCGCGCCGTGCCTGCGCTCGCCCCACCCGTTCCGCGCGCGCTGAGCCCCGACCCCGTGCTGGAAATCCGCGGGCTGACCAAGACCTACGTCTCCCGCGGGCTGTTCCGCCGCCGCAAGCCGGTGCGCGCGCTCGATGCCGTCTCGGTCACGCTCAGGCGCGGCGCGACGCTCGCCGTGGTGGGGGAGAGCGGGTCGGGGAAGTCCACCCTGGCGCGCTGCGTCGTAGGGCTCCTGGGGTCGGAGGGCGGGGAGATCCGCATCGACGGCGCCCCCCTTCCGACGCGGCGGCGCGACGCGGCGCGGCTGGTGCAGATGGTCTTCCAGGATCCCTACGCCTCGCTCAATCCGCGTCGCCGCGCCGGCGCGCAGGTGGCGCAGGGCCCTATCGCCGCCGGCACGCCGCGCGCCCAGGCGCTGCGCGATGCGCGCGCGTTGTTCGCCATGGTCGGCCTCGATCCGGAAGCGGTGAACCGCTATCCGCATGAATTCTCCGGCGGCCAGCGCCAGCGCATCGGCATCGCCCGCGCGCTCGCCATGAAGCCCACCGTGCTGGTGGCGGACGAACCCGTCTCGGCGCTCGATGTCAGCGTCCAGGCGCAGGTGCTCGCCCTGCTGCGCGAATTGCAGGACCGGCTCGGCCTGTCGATCCTGTTCATCACGCATGATCTTCGCGTGGCCGCGCAGCTCAGCGACGAGGTCGCCGTGATGCGCAATGGCGTGGTCGAGGAAGCCGGCCCGATCGGGGAGGTCTTCGCCGCCCCGCGCAGCGACTACACGCGCAGCCTGATCGCCGCGATCCCGGGCCGCGCGATGTTCGCCGGCTGAAGGATCACACGCCGAAGCCGGCGGCGGCGAGCCGCGCGCGCACCGCATCCGACGCCAGCGCGGCCAGGAACGCCGCCACTGCCGCGCGCCCGGCCCGCGCCTTCGGAACGAAGAAATCGTAGTGCTCGTCGGCCAGCGGCAGGAAGCCGAGCCCGTAGTCCCGCGCCACCGTCTCGATGGCCACGCCCCAGTCCGCGCGCCCCTGCGCCACGGCCGCCGCGACGGCATTGTGCGACTTCGGCTGGTTGGCGTAGCCGGCGGGCCGCGCGGCGCCGAGCAGCCCGTCGAGCAGGATGCGCGTGCCCGATCCGGCATTTCGGTTCACCAGCAGGCAGGATGCATCGCACGCCGCGCGCCGCACGGCCTCGGCACCCTCATGCCCCTCGAAGCGCGGATCGCCGCGGCGGAACACCACGCCCTGCCGCCGGCGCCACCCGCGCACCAGGCGCAGCCCCGGCGCGAGGAAGGTCTCGTTGTAGCTGCCCGATGCAGGGTCGAGCAGATGCGCCGGCGCGAGGTCGCACTCCCCGCGCTTCGCCGCCGCGAGGCCACCGAGGCTGCCGACCGCAAGCGTCCGCGCGCGCAGCCCGTCTGCCGCCAGCGCATCCAGCACGATGTCGAGCCCGACGCAGTGGCTGCCGATCAGCACCAGGTCGGGCGGCCGCGCAGCCCCGCCGATCAGCCGCACGCCGACCGGCGCGCCGGCCTCGGCGCCCGCATCCAGCGCGGGAATCGCGAAGAATCCATCCGCCTGGGAGAAGGCGGTGACCGACCCCGACCCCTTGCCGAGCGGAAAGGCCGCGAGGCCATCGGCGGTTTCCGCCAGCGACGCCATCACGTATTCGGTGCGGCCGAGTTCGCTCGGCGTGCGCACGGCCAGCCGCGCTTGCGTCGTCGTGTCCTCCCGCGCAGGCAGGCCGGCCATGGCGCGCAGCACGGGCACGACGAATTCGTGGAAGGTGAAGACCGCGCTGGTCGGGAAGCCCGGCAGCACCACGACCGGCGTGCGGTCCGACACGGCGAGGCAGAGCGGCTTGCCCGGCTTCAGCGCGACGCCGTGCACCAGCACGCCCGGCGCCTCGAGCCCCGACAGGATGCGGTGGGAGACATCGCCGGCGCCCTTGCTCGTGCCGCCCGACATCACCACCAGGTCGGCGCGCGCCAGGCCTTCGCGCAACGCGCCCTCCAGCGCCGCTTCCTCGTCGCGGAAGATGCCAAGAGGGATGGGCTCGCCGCCATTCTCCGACACCGCGGCGCAAAGGATCGCGGCATTGCTGTCGGCGATCCCGCCGGGCGGCAGCGGCGCGCCGGGCGGGACGAGCTCGTCGCCGGTCGAGATCACCGCCACGCGTGGCCGCCGCACCACGGGCACCGTCGCATGGCCCGCCGCGGCGAGCATGCCGATCTCGCGGCTGGTCACCACCGTGCCGGCGCGCAACAGCGCTTCCCCGCGCGCGATGTCGCTGCCGGCGAAGCCGATGAACTGGCCGGGGGCGACGGCGCGCTTGAGCAGCAGCACGGGGCCGTCCGCATCCTCCTCCAGCGCCGTCCATTCGATCATCGCGACGGCATCGGCGCCGCGCGGCAGCATTCCGCCCGTGGCGATGGCGGTCGCCGTCCCGGGCAGCAGCTCGACCGCCGGCGCGACGCCGCAGGCAAGCACTTCCGGATTGAGACGCAGCCGCCGCGGCGCCGCCTCGCTCGCGCCCGCGGCGTCGGCCGCGCGCAGCGCGAAGCCATCGACGGAGGACCGGTCGAAGGGCGGCGCGTCGCAGGCCGCCGTCACGGTGCGCGCGACGATTCGGCCAAGAGAGGCCGCGAGCGGCACCTCCTCCGCCGCCAGCGGCCGGAGGTCGAGCGCGGCGTGGAAGCGGCGCGTCGCCTCCTCGGCGCTCACCACCTCGAGGAACTGCTCCTGCCGCGCGGCGCGGCGCACGCGGTCGAGCAGCGTGGCGGGATCGGGCCGGGGCGGCGGGGCGTCGGGCATGCGGATCACAAGGGACAGATGGGGATCACGGCGCCCGCCTCGTAGCCCTCGGAGGAGGCCGGCACCACGAGAATGCCGTCCGCCGCCGCGAGCACCCCGGCGGGCAGGGCGCCGACCGCGAGCGGCTCGGCGCCGTCCGGCCCGATCCGCAGCGGCACGAGGTCCGCGATCCCGACCGTGGAGGAGACGCTGCGCGCCAGGCGCGCCGTGCCCGAAGGCGGCGCCGCGATGCCGGTCATCCGCCGCAGCAGCGGCCGCAGCAGCAGCACCCAGGCGGAGAGCGCATCTTCGGCCCGGCCCGGCAGCAGCAGCACGGGCCGACCCCCG